>NZ_MNQF01000043.1:4657-9491 GCF_001915285.1 Alistipes sp. 56_sp_Nov_56_25 | reverse complement strand
CAACACCATTACGCTCCACTCTCCGGAGAATTGCGACCGGGCATTCGTTACGATCTCCGGCAATGGAACCTATCTTACGGAAATGGTGAATTTCACCGACCAAACTGCGACGCTCGACGTGTCGGACCTCGACTGCGGGGTTTACCTGATTACCGTCGAATATGAAAACGGTACGATTTACACCGGACAGATCGAGTTTACCGAATAATTTCTTAGATTTACCTTTAAAATTATGATTATGAAACATATTTCTATCGTTTTACTGGCAGGTCTTGCGGCTGTCGCTTTTGCCTGCACGAAAGAAACGACCCCTGAACAGACAGCACCGGAACCGCAGGAAATGGGCGTCGGAGGTGGTGATATTGTCTGCATTGACGGCACACTGCATTTTTCATCAGGTGAAGTTTGCCTGAACACTTTGGAATCGCTTACTTCGGAAGAATCTCTGCACGCTTTCGAGAAAGCGCATAATTTCACCTCGTGGCGTTCGTTCACGGATAGTATGTTGGATGATATTATCGCCTGTGAAACTCCGGAGGAGTACCAAGCGGTTCTTGAAACCTGCGCAGGCTATCTTAAAATGGATAATGACCGCCTGATGCCTGTTATCACTTCTGTCGGTTATGCCAGCATTGCAGACATTAATGGTGTTTTTTATGTCGGTGATGTCAAACATACCGTGAACGCGGAATCCGTAACTATCGAGAGGACCGATGCAAAAACAAGGGCTGTTGAAGTTGAAGAAATAGGTTATGTTGCGCCTGTATTCGATGAAACCCAGACCAGAGGAGAGATTTCGCAGAAGTATACGGATCGCCGTCGTGAAACAAAAAAGTACAAAGTTTTCTCTCGCACCAACGTATTGCGTCACTCTGTTGTACAAGAGGTAAATGGACAGAAATACTATAACACCTCCTTTGCTATTCAGGTGCATGTTTCGGGACAAAAGAAGAAGACCCTGATAGGATGGAATACCTACAATGACCGCTTTTATATTGAGAATCTGCATTGGGATTTAACCATCGCCGGGAAACGAATTTCTTTCGAAACATACAGAAATAATTATTCGAAAACGGAATCCACAAAGAACCTGTATGCGACCATCGGTTTCGGAAACGGTCAATTCAACATGACCCCTACGGAAGTACCTATGCCGAGCGGATTCAACTGCATTGTACATAGGGCACGAAGCCGTGAGATGGGTAATTGCGGTGCTTTGACAGACATCAACTGCTGCATGCAATTAATTCAGTTGCCTGTGTCTGAGTGTATTTAACTATACTTCATCAAGGAAACAGAGATAGAAAGTCTCTGTTTCCTTTACTATTTTAACCCCTTTTGTTATGAAAAAACTTCTTTTCCTGCTTGCGTTTACCATCGGATTCATTTCTTGCAACGATGAAAAACATGTTTGGAGCTTCGAGGACATGTTTTATTTCCTGCATAACGATCCATCGCAGGAGGGCTGGGTTGAACCTGTTACGAAAATAACTGTCGGACCCGGTGCGCAGGTGGATTTATTGGTTACACGCAATGCTTTTGCAGCCAAAGCTCATCCCAAACAGACGGTAAAGGTCGTTGTCGAGGAGAATCTTTCCACGGCAAATCCCGGAGGTGATTTCATCCTCAGCGAGCAGGCTTTCAATTTCAAGAATAAGGATGCCCTGCAACTTCCTTTACGAGTAAATATCAGCGGCGGCACGTCCGGTAAAAAAATCGTGCTACGTCAGCGGCGGCACGTCCGGTAAAAAAATCGTGCTACGTCTTGATTACGGCTATCATGCTGCGCTGCATTTCGGTATTCTTTGTAGTTTTTATCTGCTGGGCCTGCGAGGTCGATTATTCGTTCGGCGAAAAGGATTTTAAGCCCCGCGTGGTTGTCAATGCGTTGATCTCGCCGCAGGAACCCTTTGCAGTACGCCTGCATTGGAGCCGCAGCTACTCGGCTCAAAGCGGGTTCACTCCCGTTGGGGAAGCCGAAATCCGCCTGTATGAAGATAATACCGAGGTTGTGCGCTGCCCGGCCGATCCGGAGGGTACGACCCAAACAACGTTCCGGGCTGCTGCCGGGCGCTCTTACCGTCTTGTTGTGTCGGTCCCCGGTTATGGCGAGTTGTCTGCCCGAACGACGATTCCCGAAGCGCCCGCAGCCCGCATATCGTTCGCGCACCAAAAGGGATGGTATCGGCATTTCGACATGACTGACCTTACTGCTGGCGTGGATGCCAAAGCTATCTGGCTCCGGGGTACGGAACGGGACAATAACGGAGAAAAAGATATATATGCGTTCTATACGACTTCCGTATTTGTCGATCAGGTGAACGGCGCGAACGACGCCTACGAATCCGACGAAAAAGGAAGTACCATAGATTTCGAATATTTTCTGCGTGTCGCCCGCGAAAATCTCGGCGCAGCATTCCCGCTCCGTTTCTCGGTTTTCGGAGCCGTTGAAAACAGGCACACATTTCAGATTATTGCGGCGTCCGATACCTACGACCGCTATATGCGCTCCCGGTATAAACATGAGCTGAATACGGGAGAAAGTGCGCAGGAAAATCCCTTTATCGAGCAGATCACGGTCTACTCGAACATCGACAACGGTATCGGCATCTTCGCCGGATATAACTATTACACGACGCCCGAATTATGAGGAAACTGCTCGCAGGCTGTCTGGCGCTTTGCATTCCCGCCTTACTTACGGCGCAAACTCCCGCCGACAGCATTTCACGCACCGAAGCGATAGATTCGGTAGTCGTCACCGCCCGCAGGCCGTTGATGGTCTACAAGCAGACGGGCAATATCGCCGTGGACATCGAGCAGCTTAAATACGCTCCGCTGTTCGCGGGCGAAAAAGACATATTCAAATTCCTGCAACTGCTTCCGGGCGTATCGGCCGGAAAGGACGGCATGTCGGGGCTGCTGGTACGCGGCGGCAGCAACGACCAAACATTAATTCTTTACGACGACGTACCGATTTACAATCAGGCGCATGCCTACGGCATCCTCTCGATTTTTAGCGGCGAAACGGTCCAATCGGCCGAGGTGTCGAAAGGTTACATATCGCCCGCCTACGGGTCCCGGCTTTCGGCCATGACGCAGATTCGCACACGCGAGGGCGACCGACGGAATCACCGCCAGTCGCTCACGGTGGGAACCTTGTCGTTGGCCGGGACCCTCGACGGGCCTATCAAACGCGATAAGGGTTCCTACCTCATTTCGGCCCGCTACTTCTTTCCCGAAGCGGTGCTTGCAATCGCCGATAACGATATACGATACGGTTTCAACGATATAACGGGGAAACTGACTTATGACATTCACCGGAATCATACGCTTTCGCTGGGCGTCTATTCGGGCGACGACCACATGAAGAACAAGGAAGATCACGCAGAAAACGGGTTCGGCTGGGGCAATACTACGGCATCCCTGCGGCTGGAATCGCGTTGGAATGATAATCTGCGCTCCTCGGTGGTGGCCTACTATACCTACCTGCAAAACCGTCAGGAAACAGAATTTAAAGACGACGGTTTCAGTAATTGGGGCAAAACGACTTTCAAAACCCACGAGTTCGGAGCACGCATGACGTTCGACCAACGGCTTTCGCATATCTGGACGCTGGAGTACGGAGCTACGTTTTCGCACCAGCGGTTCGAACCGATGCACACGAAAAGCATCATCAACGGACAGCACAAGGAGCGCGGCTATTCTTCCGAGCAGCTTGTTTCGGGGACGCTGTTCCTGAACAACCGCTTTCAATGGGGCGGCTGGCGGGCCGACGTGGGCGTGCGGGGCGCGGCCTATGACAATTCGGAGCAGACAAGATATGCCGTAGAGCCGCGTGCGCAACTATCCTATGATTTTGGCCGCGACAATTCGGTCTGGCTTTCGGGGATTCACAGGCGCTTGTTCAATTCAACCGCTATTACTACTCGATGCCGATTGACTTCTGGACCCCGTTTCGGGACGGCAGGTTACAACACGCATGGCAGGTGTCGCTCGGCGGCCGTGCGAAGCTGCACGAAAACCTGACCCTTTCGGTGGAGGGCTATTACAAACGGATGCGCAACCTGCCGCTGATTTACGACAGCGACGATTACCTGCTCGGCAACGGCGGCTTCATTTACGGCACGGGACGAGCGTTCGGCATTGAAGCAATGCTCCAGTACCAGACCGAACGCCTGAGCCTGACGGCTTCCTATACCTATACCGATTCCCGCCGCCGCTCGGACGGCGTAACCTACCCGTTTGAGTATGACGTACCGCACGATTTCAATGCGTTCGTCAGCTACGACGTGGTGAAGCGACCGGGCCGAAAACATACCTTTTCACTCAATGTTGCATGGCGTTCCGGGCTTCCGTATCGCCTGACGAACGAAAGCTATCCGGATACGGACGGTAATCCGATCATCGGCATCACGGCCTATCCCACGATGCGGATGCACAACTATTTCCGCGCCGATGTCAGCTACAACATGGAGCGCTGCAAGCGCAACGGCGTGCGCAACTGGCAGTTCTCGATCATCAACGCCACATGGCACAAGAACCCCGTGAGCATTTACCCTTACCGGGGCAGCTATAAAGCAACGGTGCTAATACCTATCATGCCGTCGGTTTCATATACCCGCACGTTCGGAAAATGATCGTGTCCACAATATTCAAAACGCCAATTTCCAAACCTCAAAATAACTTTTAACCCTTAAAATTTTGTCTTATGAAAAAAAACGATCTTCACCATTCTGTTTGTTCTTTCAGTTACGATTAACTGCTTGGCCCAAATGACCTACAAGGACGGCAAACTCACCGTAGGACGAGGTATGTATAAAACCTATACGACGAG
>NZ_MNQF01000043.1:0-4647 GCF_001915285.1 Alistipes sp. 56_sp_Nov_56_25 | reverse complement strand
AACGGTATCAAAATGCACATTCATGCAGCCGATCCCCGTATGTCTACTACAACCAATAAACTTGTGTTTTTGGATAGCGACAGGTCCTTGTATATCGACCTTTATTGCCGCACGATGTATCAGACTTCGGATGAAAAACTGAAAACCAATATTCGCTCATTGAAAACGACACCCGTTTCCCGGTCTGCTTTTTCCATTAACATAGCGACTGCACAATCTAACCCGTCAACGAATATGGTGCTGAAATTGAATCCCGTGAAATATCATTGGAGGGATGAAAGCGAATACGAAAGATTCAATATTCGTCCAGTGCAAAGCGGTGTGGAGGAATACGGTTTTTTGGCGCAGGAATTAGAAGCTATCATTCCCGGAGCAGTCGCCATGACAGAAGAGGGTGACCGTCTTGTCAATTATTCCGCCCTTATCCCGATTCTGACGGGCGCCATTCAGGAATTAACCGCGCGCGTCGCTGCATTGGAAAGTCAATTAAAAGCCGCCGGGAAATAGGAAATCATTGAATTTTGACGGAATTACATAAAACTGTTTTATGAAGAAAATATATTCGGTGATATTATTATTGGCTGTGATGCTGTCCTCTTGTACCAAAGACGAAACAGACATTATGACCGATGATAATTCCAACGCGCCGGCACTCGCAAAAACCCGTTCGGATGGAAGTGATATGGTAGAATATGAACTTTTACCGAATCCGTACACGGTTGATGTCATACAGGGAGTTTACGATTCGTATAATGTTTCTAAAACTATTGAACCGACGGATTTGTACGTCAGATTCTTACCGCAGGACAGTTTACAACTTATTGCCCTGAAAAACGATTATGACCTCGAACTGTTCGACTATCCGCTCAATATCGAACTTCCGGAAGATGCGGTTTATCAAGACCCGACTATTCCGGAGGGTAGTTTTACTTGGTTGTATACAACCGTAAAGCCAGACTTCGCATTTCCCAAAGAAATACCTTATGAGGTGATTGAAGAATGCTATATTCCGGCAGAAGATGAAACAATCTCACCCACTCGCGGGGGTATTATAAATGTGGAGGAAGCTGCTTTTTTAAGTCTTGGATACCCCCTTGAAGAACAGGAACCGGAAACTCGCGGAAAACGCAGACCGGAGGGAACTATCAGAGTTTACGATGATTATGCAGGTGCTTTTGTTCCGGTAAAAGGAGTTAAAATCAGATGCCATAGATTTATTAAATGGTCTACGACATTTACGGACGAAAGCGGCCATTATACAATGGACAGCAAATTCAGATTCGGACCGCATTACGCGATTGTTTTTGACAACAGGAAAGGTTTTGACATCTGGGGTAATTGGGGGCCGATTGCACGGGCCAATCTTAATATGGGTTGGCATAGTAACCGAGGACACTCACGCGATATAAATGCTGGAAGTTTTGCTTGGGATTGGGCGGCTGTTAATAATGCAACCTACGATTACTATAAAATGTGCGAAGAAACAGGAATTGCCAAACCGCCCCGTAATCTTAAAATTTGGGTTTTCAAACGCTGGACGACATCCTCGACACCTATGTTGCGCCGAATTGTACATCCTATTGGGTATAACGGTAATTCATCGTGGAAAAACTTTTTTATCAATATCGGTTACGGTACTCTTGCAACGGTGCTGAATCAAATGCTAAAAAAGGTTCTACCTGATATTACGATAGGAACAGGTGGACACTCTTACCGGAAGGTTTATGACGTTGTAAATCACGAGTTGTCCCACGCCAGTCATTTCAGTCAAGTAGGAAGTGCGCATTGGGCGAAGTATATCAGCTATATTATGACATACGGTTCTTATGGAAACGGGACGGGTAAGAATGCAGAACTTTGTGGAATTGGTGAAATGTGGGGTTACTCAATGGGACATATCCGGGCCTATGAAAAATACAATCCGTCAGGTCTTTTGGATGATTATCCGGATGTGCATACTTGGCTTAAACCTCATGTGTTTTGGGACCTGCAAAGGGATAAAGTATTAACTAAGAAGCAGATATATGATTGTTTGGTCGTTGGGGTCGATACCTATGACAGATTAGTCGCAAAAATGTACGAAAAATATCCCGAAAAGGCTGATGAGATCGAAAAGGCATTTACGGACAACGGGATTACCCCGAATGTCCCCAAACCTGATACCGGAGATTTGACGCATGATGCCTTTTATACCAACAAAACGGTTTCTTCGTCTTTCGTTTTTTCAGGGAATAATATTCTTACGCGGAATGTTACTGTAACGAATAGTGCGAAACTGACCTTTCGGGCCAACAAGTCTGTTACTATAAACTCTCCGTTTACAATTAATCAAGGCGCGCAGCTTGAAATAACTTGCGGTAATTAATATATTTAACAGGTTCAGGGACATTGTTCCCTGAACCTTTGTATCTTTACACGAAAACTATGGTCTATGAAAAAAATAATTTTTGCTGTTATCAGCCTTACTTTGTTCGTATCATGCAGAATATTTCATACTACCGAGCCGACCAATAGTGCACATTGGTACGTAAAAAATATGACTTGGAAACCAATTGTAATTAAGAAGCGTGATTTCAGGACGGAACGGCTATTGAATCCGGGAGATTCTATATCTGTTTTTCATAGATTACCTATGCAAAAATTGGGATTTCCCTCTTTTGATCTATTTTATGAATTATGGAACGTGAACGGGAATGGGGTGGAACAAAATCTGGATGTCCTGTCAGAAAATGGGCAATTACTTAAAACTTGGAAAATTTCGGATAAAAATGATCCGTCAGTAAGAATATTCCAAGAAACTTCATGGAGATTTTATCAAAAACCACAACTCCAACATGTATCTACTTGTGAGGTTGCATGGGTTTTTGACATTCTCCCCGCAGATATTGAGTAGTTCACAAATGCCATGAGTTTGTAATAAATTAAAATCAATCTATTTTGAAAAAAATATTCGTCCTATGTATAATCATTCTGGGTGGTGTCTCATGTGATCCACCTGAGCATTTAAAGACTCATTATACCTACTGGTATGTGAAAAACGCAACTAATGAGCCAATAAGTATAACAACTGTTCCCGGACATTTAATGTCGATATTAACAATTATTTCGGGTGATTCCGTCTGTTTTCATTCATTTTGTCCTCCGCAACATTGGGGTATTCCGTCTTTCAACGGCTTATATGACATTTGGAAAAAAACAGCGGTCCAAGATCAGCATACTGATATTCTTTCGAATGAAGGGAGCTTATTAAAGAGTTGGAATTATGCAGACCGAGACGCAGAGGAGCGGCAATTCTTCAATGAATCTTACTGGCGGTTATATATGAAAAAATATAGCCATAGCGACGAATTAAACTTTACATGGGTTTTCGATATTTACCCCACAGACATTAAGTAACTTACAAATGCCATGAAAAAGATTGCTTTCATATTTGCGATTACACTAATTAGCATATCATGCGACCCGAAGAAATGGGTGGCTACGCATGCAACTTCATGGTATGCAAAAAACAATACCGATCAGATTTTAATTATTACTACGTCACCGTTCATTGATACTGATGCTGTTGTCGATCCCGGAGATTCGGTATTAGTTCATAGCTTCAGTCCGTTTCAATATTTAGGAGAACCCACTTTTGACACATTTTACGATGCGTGGAACGGTAAGCCGGAACAAGAATGGTGTATAAGCATCTGTTCCAAAGATGGTCAATTACTGAAAATATGGAAATATATAGACCGGAACGCAGAGGGCAGACAATTCTTCAATGAATCTTATTGGCGGCTATATACGAAAAAATATAGTCATAGCGATCAATTAAACTTCTCGTGGGTTTTTAATATTCTCCCGGAGGACATTGCTCTTTTGTAGCTCCTCCGTTGATGACGCACACTTCACATTAGCAACAGGCCGGAATAAATGTTCCGGCCTGTTCATTTAGCGTGATATAGTCCGTTTTCGCCGTGGCTTTCGCTTGCGTGAAAGATTTCGGCGCATGGCTTCGAACTCCTCCTGTGACATGGGACCGTCCTCGGTGATCTGTCCCAGCAGGTCGTATTTGCAACCACTCCACAGTATGTTTCGCAAAGCTCAGAATCTCGATACTCAGAGCCTTTAATTCTCTTGTTCGCTGCTCCAACATAGCGATCTGATGCGGGATAGCGACGTTGGAAAAGTGCGAATTGACAGCCTTTACAATCTGATTATAGTTATTGCCGAGTTTCTGAAACTGAAAATAAAAGTCGTTCAGCCGGGCGATAAACTGCGTCTTTGACGGGTCGCGTTTGATGACGACGAACTCTTCTCCGAAAATGCGTTTTACGATAAACTGGCTCCTGT
The DNA here is from genome assembly GCF_001915285.1 of Alistipes sp. 56_sp_Nov_56_25. Taxonomy (NCBI): domain Bacteria; kingdom Pseudomonadati; phylum Bacteroidota; class Bacteroidia; order Bacteroidales; family Rikenellaceae; genus Alistipes; species Alistipes sp. 56_sp_Nov_56_25. The sequence goes on along the minus strand of NZ_MNQF01000043.1, from coordinate 309 downwards.
TATGCTCCAATCCGGACTTGCAGAGTAGCTTCTTGAAGCGGATGTGCTCTTCATTGAACCAGAAAGAGTACTTGTAGCTTGGTGTTTCAGATTTCCGGGCATTTCTGTTTGTCTGTTTTGGGTCGGTATTCATGATATCGGTTAAAAAGGCGTTCGACTCGGGAGAACGCCCGGCCTCGCAGAGCGAGCTCCTTTCGTATGCCGAAAAAATTTTCGGCATACAAAGGTACAGCTCGCTCCCATCTGGCGATGGGAAAAAGCCGCGCCGGAGAACTGCTATCGAAAGTTTGAAAACTCCTCCGCTACGGC
>NZ_MNQF01000006.1:0-55166 GCF_001915285.1 Alistipes sp. 56_sp_Nov_56_25 | reverse complement strand
CCCTGAGAACCCCGAGCAAAGAGTGACCCTCTCTTTGCAATCTCCGCTTATGGGTTACCCCTAAGAACCCCTCTGCGAAAGCGAGCAAAATAATCAATTACAAACAAAGGAAGAAGCTATGGCAACAAAATCAAGCATACATATCAAGCCTTGCAACATCGCATCGAGCGAGGCGCACAACCGAAGGACTGCCGAGTATATGCGTAATATCGGGGAATCCAGAATCTATATCGTTCCCGAACTTTCCACCGACAACGAGCAGTGGATAAATCCCGACTTCGGCACTCCCGAACTGCGAACTCATTATGACAACATCAAGCAAATGGTCAAGGAAAAGACCGAACGTGCCATGCAGGAAAAGGAAAGGGAACGCAAGGGAAAGAATGGAAAAATTATCAAGGTGGCGGGATGTTCACCCATCCGTGAAGGAGTATTGCTTATCAGACCGGACACCACATTGGCTGATGTACGCAAATTCGGTGAAGAGTGTCAAAGACGCTGGGGCATCACTCCACTACAGATTTTCCTGCACAAAGATGAAGGGCATTGGTTGAACAGTCAGCCGGAAGCGGAAGACAAAGAAAGCTTTCAAATCGGAAGCAGATGGTTCAAGCCGAACTATCATGCTCATATCGTATTTGACTGGATGAACCACGAAACCGGAAAGAGCCGAAAGCTCAATGACGAGGATATGGCAACCATGCAGACCCTTGCTTCCGATATTCTCCTGATGGAACGTGGGCAGGCAAAAGCTGTTACAGGTAAGGAGCATTTGGAACGAAACGACTTCATCATTGAGAAGCAGAAAGCCGAACTACAACGTATAGAGGAAACCAAGATATACAAGGAGCAACAGGTAAGCCTTGCCGAACAGGAACTCAAACAGGTAAAAGCAGAGATACGCACAGACAAACTAAAGAAGACAGCCACCGATGTAGCCACTGCCATAACCAGCGGTGTAGGTTCTCTTTTCGGCAGCGGTAAATTGAAAGATTTGGAACAATCTAACGAGAATTTACGTCATGAAATTGCCAAACGTGACAAGGGCATTGATGAATTAAAAGTTAAGATGCAACAAATGCAGGAACAGCACGGCAAGCAGATTCGTAACCTGCAAGGAATATATAATCAAGAGCTTGAAGCCAAAGACAAGGAAATATCCCGATTGAACACCATTCTTGAAAAGGCATTCAACTGGTTTCCATTACTCAAAGAAATGTTGAGAATGGAAAGACTATGTTATGCCATCGGATTTACCAAAGATATGATAAACAGCCTTTTGACGAAAAAGGAAGCTATCAGATGCAATGGAACAATCTATTCCGAAGAGCATAGGCAAAGATTTGAAATCAAGAATGACACTTTCAAGGTTGAGAAAAGTTCGGTTGATGAGAATAAATTGGTACTGACCGTAAACAGGCAACCAATCGGAGAATGGTTTAAGGAGCAATGGGAGAAACTTCGGCAAGGTTTACGACAATCAGTGGAAGAACCAAGAAAAAGCAGAGGATTCAAATTGTAATTCGTTAAAGTTAAATAGTTCAAATATAACCGAAAGGAGTAGTCAAATAGCATTTTGGTCGCTCCTTTTTTGTATCTTTATGGCATTACTAAAAAATGAATTATATGGATAACAGCTGCAATCAACCAATTTGGTATCTGAAAATACAGCAAAAACAATATGTCAGATTTGAAACGAAAGTGTGAACAATATGAGCAATACAATAAATTACAGAATCCGCCCTTTATATCAAGAGGAATCTTTCTTATTAAGAGATTTTCTTTATGAGGCTATTTTCATCCCAAAAGGAATGGAAACTCCCCCAAGAGAGATTATAAATACACCTGAATTAAGAATATATTTAAGTTGGGATTCAGAATAGTAAAAGAAACAAAGGATGAGTTCATAATGGTAAATGAATTGAATAAAGAAATAAGCAATTACCAACGTTTTTTGTCAGGAGAATATTGTAACTATTTGGATACAGAACTGTTAGCAATGATAAACAGGACAAAAGACTATTTATGTGTCTTAAATGACATAAAGACGGTAGAATATGAAAGGAAAGAAATTCTTTCCAAAATGTTGGGAAGAATTGGTAATCATTCAAGTGTAGGACAGAACTTTACTTGCCAATGCGGAAAACATATCTTTATTGGTGAACAAACCATTATCAATAATAACTGTACAATGATGGATGAAAATCTGATTCATATTGGTAATAGGGTTTTGATTGCTCCAAATGTGCAATTTTACACAGCTACTCATCCGATAAATTTTGAGGAACGGTTTGTGAGAAATTGGGAGGAAGATTCAAGGATACTATTTTTCAGGACAAAGGCTTTACCTATTACAGTAGAAGATAATGTATGGATTGGTGGCGGCAGCATTATTCTTGCAGGAATCACTATCGGAAAAGGGAGTGTGATTGGTGCCGGAAGTGTAGTGACCAAATCTATTCCGGCTGATTGTGTTGCCGTTGGAAATCCATGCAAAGTGATTAAATGGTTAAACCCTCAATATAGGCTTCTCCCACTCGAAGAAAAGGACATTCCCGAAATGCAGGAGTTATTCCGCTCTACCGTACTGCATGTTAATATCAGACATTATACAAAAGAAGAAGTAGAAGATTGGGCATCTTGTGGTGACAGTGTGGAGCATTTGAAAGAGCTTCTGTCACACAATCATTTTATAGGTGCTTTTGATAAAGCGAACCACATGGTAGGCTTTTCATCCATGAATAAGGACGGCTATCTGCATTCCATGTTCGTACACAAGGACTGGCAAGGCAAAGGCGTGGCCACACAGCTTCTTTCTGAAGTTGAACGCATTGCCAAGCAATTGGGAGTTGTTGAAATCACATCCGAAGTAAGCCTGACAGCCAGACCGTTCTTTGAGAAGAAGGGATATGAAATAGTCAAAATACAGAAGTATAGGGCAAACAAACTGGAGCTGACAAATTTTATCATGCGCCGCAAATTCTTATAAGCACATAGAACACGATTTCTTAAATAATACAAAAACACCCAACTTTACATTCTTGGGTGTAAAATTGGGTGTTTGTTTTGCAATTTGCTGATTTTCAGCATTTATTGCGGAGAGACAGGTTCCGGGACCGGATTTTTTATTTTACGAACATACTTAAAATCAGACGAACGATGAAAAAACTCTTGCTTTTCGCATTTGCGGCCTGCGCTTTGGCCGCCTGCTCGGACGATGACGGCGATTCCCGCGTCCCTGCGACTGCGGTTGTGCTCGATTGTACGGAAAAAGAACTTGCAGTCGGCGAAACCCTGCAACTCACCGCAACGCCGGCGCCGGCGAATACCACCGACGACGTGGTGTGGTCTTCGGATGCCGAGGAGTTCGCGACGGTCTCCGAATCGGGTCTTGTGACGGCCGTGGCTGCCGGAACCGCCAAAATCTCGGCGACATACGGTTCGGTGTCGGCAACCTGTACCGTGCATGTGAGCGAACCCGATCCGGAACCCGATCCGGACCCCAATCCCGATCCGGAGCCGGAACCGTCTAATTTGATTTCTTTCGAAACGAGCGAGGGGATGCTTGCTATCGACGGCAAGGCTGTACAGCTCGGCGACATTACCGTTAGCGGCGGTTCTGCGGCGGGAAATCACCATAATGTCTTTTGGGCGAAGGGCGGCAGCTACGACGATCTGGCCGTAGGTGGCGTTTACAGCGGGTATCTTTGTTCGACCTCGGATGAGAAGATTTGGTTCGGAACCTATTTTTCAGCCGACATCGGCTACGGAGACTATTGGGGCGGTTTCGTCTTGTCTGCCAATTACGGGAGAACGGCTACGAGCGTCAATTATGCGAACCAGTTTATGGTATGGGCCGATAAGGGAGCAAACGGTTCGTCGAACTGCATGATCGGTTATTTCGACGGATATACGAGCGGTTATGCAACTCCGATGATCGAATTTGAGGAGCCGCGTCAGGTCAGCTATCTGTATATGGCCAACAGCGCGATTACCTACCCTTATAAGCCGACGCAGGTTGACGAGGCTTCGTATTATTATAAAGTGAAAATTACCGGCTCGCTTGAGGGCAAGGAGACCGGTAGTGCGGAGTGCTTCCTGATCAACGGTTCGGAAAAGTTGTCGGACTGGAAAAAGGTCGATCTTTCCGCTTTGGGCAAGGTCGACTGTCTGGCCTTCTCGCCTGCTTCGAATGAGGCGAATGCCTACGGATTGCTCGTTCCCGCTTATTTTGCCATCGACGAGATCGGACTGATTGCCGAGAAGTAATTTAGAGATTAGTTTCCGGAGAAAGACCCGCAGGACTTCATCGTTTTGCGGGTCTTTCGTATCGGGGGGGGAGGGATGTCCGGACGGAACGGGCTTATTCGTCCCGGAACTCCATGCGGCAGGGCAGCACCACCGATTCGGGTGCCGGGCGGACGGAGCCGGGCGATTGGCTTTCGCGGATTTGCCGCAGCAGGAGGCGCACGGCGTGGGCGCTGATCTCTTCGACGGGGAAGCGGGCGACGCTCATCCGGGGGGCGGCCAGGCGGAAAAGCGGGTCTTCGTGCATGCAGGCAAGCCCCCGACGGCCGTCGCTGATGTCGATGCCCCGGTCGTGGAAATAGCGCAGGGCCTCGGTGGCGAGGATATGCGTGGTGAAGAAAAAGCCGTCGGTGTCGGGAACCGTGGAGAGAATGCGGTCGAGCGTATCGCAGACGTGCTGCCGGTAGCCGGCATAGGCGACCTCTCCGTAGAGGCGGGGATCGGCGTGCAGTCCCGCTTCCGCCAGCGCGCGGAGGTAGCCCCTGTGCCGCAGTTCCATCGTCGGGAGGTGGGGGAAGGTCGTGATGATGGCGATTTTGCGGAATCCCCGGGCGGCAAGATGACGGACCAGCGCATGGCTGCCCGCCTCGTTGTCGATCACCACGCAGCCGGCGTCCGTTTTCGCGAGGCCGCGGTCGAACAGCACGACCGGGCAGCCGCTCTCCGCAAGGCGGCCGACCTCGCATCCCGAAGCGTCGGCCGGGGCGATGATGATGCCGTCGACCTTTTTCGACCTGAAAAGCCGTATCAGGGCGTTTTCCCGTTCGGTTTCGGAGTTCGAGCCGGCGATCATCAGCGAGTAGCCTTCCCGCTCGGCTTCCGACTCGATCCAGTCGGCGATGTGGGCGAAGAAGGTGTCCGAAATCGAGGGGAGGATCAGTCCGATGGTTTTCGATACGCCCGTGTTGAGGCTTCGGGCCAGCAGGTTCGGTTCGTATGCCAGGGAGCGGGCGCAGGCGAGCACGCGGCTCTGTGTCTCCGCGCTGATCCCTTTTTTGTCGCCCTGCCCCGAGAGGACCCACGAAACGGTCGTTTTCGAGAGGTTGAGCTTGCAGGCTATGTCCTTGAGTGACGCTCCCACGATTTATCCGTATAAGCAATGCTCTACAAAGATAAAATTTTTCCGGCATTCGGCAAATAATCCGGCCGTAAAATGACGCCGGGAGTTCTGTATCCGGGGCGTGGAAGCGAAAGTCTCCCGCAGGGCAGGCCCTGCGGGAGACTTCGTATCGGGAATGCGCTTATTTCGAGATCAGGTTTTCGCGCTCGATGTCCTTGAAATAGCGGTAGGTGGCTACGCGCAGCTCCTCGGCGGCCGGGTCGTCGCAGACCAGAATGCCGTTGGGGTGCACCTGAAGGGCCGAGATGGTCCACTGGTGGTTGTAGGAGCCTTCGACGCCGTGGCGCACCGCGCGGGCTTTCTTGTGGCCCGTGGCGAGGATCAGCACCTTCTTGGCCGAGAGCACCGTGCCCACGCCGACCGTCAGCGCGGTTTTCGGCACGAGCGAGATGTCGCCGCCGAAGAACCGGGCGTTGACCTGGATCGTGTCCTGCGTTAGGGTCTTGAGGCGCGTGCGGGAGTTGAGCGACGAGAACGGCTCGTTGAAGGCGATGTGTCCGTCTTCGCCCACGCCGCCCATGAAGAGGTCGATGCCCCCGGCCTCGACGATGCGCGCCTCGTAGTCGGCGCACTCCTTGGCCAGGTCGTCGGCGTTGCCGTCGAGAATGTTGACGTTCTCCGGCCTGATGTCGACGTGCTTGAAGAAATTGTTCCACATGAACGAGTGGTAGCTTTCGGGATGCTCCTCGGGGAGACCCACATACTCGTCCATGTTGAACGTGATGACGTTCTTGAACGACACTTCGCCCGTCTTGTGGCGGCGGATCAGTTCCTTGTAGGTCTCCAGCGGGGTCGAGCCGGTCGGCAGCCCCAGCACGAAGGGCGACGAGGTGTGCTGCTCCTTGTTCTTGATCTGGGCGATGATGTAATTGGCGGCCCACTGGGCTACCTGCTGGGGGGTATTTTCAATGATTAAGCGCATGGGGTGATTTTTTAATGTTCAATGCTTCATTTTTTAATCGAAGTTTTTGTGAAGATGCGCTAAAACATCTTCACAAACACCTCGATAGCCTGGTATTCGGCCATGCCGAGCTGGTCGTAGAGCTTTGCGGTGTTCTGCGTGCGCTCCTCGGCCCGCTGCCAGAACTCGCGGGGATCGCTGCCCGGGAAAGGCATGATGTCCTTCTGCGAGAGGTGGCGGTAGATGGCGTGGCGTTTCATAATCAGCTCGTCGGGCGACAGGGGCACGGCCATGTCCACCATGCCGAGGTCCCACTCCATCCAGGCGCCGCGGTAGAGCCACAGGTGGCACTCCTTCAGCCACTCGTCGTCCTTCACGACTTCGAGGGCGCCGAGCACGGCCTCCATGCAGGTGCGGTGCGTGCCGTGGGGGTCGGCAAGGTCGCCGGCGGCGTAGATCTGATGGGGCTTGATCTCGCGCAGCAGCTTGACGATGATTTCGATGTCCTTCTCCGTGAGCTGGCCCTTCTTGATGCCGCCCGTTTCGTAGAACGGCAGGTTGAGGAAGTGGGCGTTGGTGTCGGGGTTCAGTCCGAACGAGCGCACGGCGGCACGCGCCTCGGCGCGGCGGATGGCGCCTTTCAGGTCGAGCAGCGGGCGCGGCTCGGGTTCGCCCTTCCTCTTGCCGGCGATGACCTTTTCGACTTCGGCGTAGTGGTTGCCGTAGCCCAGTTCGCGGGCCGTGTCGATGTTTTGCAGCACCACGTCGTCGTGCACGGCCACGTTGCCCGAGGTTTCGTAAGCCACGTGCACGTCGTGACCTTGCTGCACGAGGCGGATGAACGTGCCGCCCATCGAGATCACGTCGTCGTCGGGATGCGGCGAGAAGACGATCACCCGTTTGGGGAAGGGCGACGAAGGCACGGGACGCGTCGAGTCGTCGGCGTTGGGCTTGCCGCCCGGCCAGCCCGTGATGGTGTGCTGGAGGTCGTTGAAGACGTCGATGTTGATCTGGTCGTAGGCGCGGCCCTGTTCGAGCAGTTCGCCCAGCGAGTTTTCGATGTAATCCTTATAGGTGAGTTTCAGGATGGGCTTCTTAACCACGCCGCAGAGCCATACCACGGCCTTGCGGACGAATTTCGGCGTCCATTCGCAGGGACCCACCATCCACGGCGTCTGCTCGCGGGTGAGCAGCTGCGCGGCATTCTCGTCGATCACCACCTCGATATTCTGGTGCGCCTGGAGGTACGAGGCGGGAACCTGATCCGTGATCTCGCCCTCGACGACCCGCTGCACGATGTGGGCCTTCTCCTCGCCCCAGGCCATCAGGATGATGCGGTTGGCGCGCATGATCGTATCGATGCCCATCGTGACCGCCATCTTGGGCGTGTTCTCCAGCCCGAAGAAAGCGCCCGACTGGATTTTGCGGGTGTTGTAGGTCAGCTGCACCAGCCGCGTGCGCGAACGGGAGTAGGACCCCGGCTCGTTGAAGCCGATCTGCCCGTCCTCGCCGACGCCGATGATCATCAGGTCGATGCGCCGCACCGAGTGGTCGTACGACGCGCAGTATTCCGAAACGCGGTCCTCGGGAACCGTACCGTCGGGGATGTGCACGTTCTCGGGCAGGATGTCGATGTGGTTGAGGAACTCCTCGTGGATGCGGTAGTTGCGGCTCTGCTGTTCGGTCGACCGGATCGGGTAGAACTCGTCGAGGCTGTAAACGGCGACGTTCCGGAAGCTGATCTGCCCTTCGTGGTGGCGTTTCACCAGTTCCCGGTAGAGACCCAGCGGCGTGCGGCCCGTCGTGAGGCCCAGCACGAAGGGCTGCGACTCCTCGTAGACCTCGTTCGAGCAGTGGATTTCGTTGTACATGCGGATCGCCTTGACGATGTTGTCGGCGACGTACTGCACGCCTTCGTACTCGTTTTCGTAGACCTTGGTGTGGATCTTCTCGTAACGATGGATGATGTCGCGCGGAGCCGATTCGGAAATCAGGCCGCCGTCTTTGGGAAGTGAATACTTGTTGTTCATACGTTTATGTAATTTGTTAATCTTTCTCTCTGTCGGTTTGCTGCCGATCGTGTTGTCGCCGCCGTTGGTGTCGTTTACAAGTCTGACCCCACCCCAAATCCCTCCCTCGGGAGGGGACTTAAGGCGCAAAAACACGCGCCTTGACTGCTGTGGCGGCTCGGCAATTCGCAAGCGATTGCGCTCGCCTGTTGCCCGCAGTTGTCGCATCGCGACCGGATTGTCTCTTGGCTTTCAGCTTTTCACTTTTCACTTTTTCACTTCTCGAACGTCACCTCCCCGAAAAACTCGGGACGGTGGAAATCGGGTTTCTCCGTCCGGATCGGCCGCCACGAGAGGAAATGGGGGTGCGAGAGGTTGTCGCCGCATTTGTAGAGGTTCATGCGGGCCTTGAGACCGCTCCAGTCGGTCAGCGCATGGCGGAAAAGCGCCTGCGGGGGGATGGCCAGCGTGAGCGACCAGCGGTTGTCGCCCTCGCGCTCGGCGAAAGGCTCGCCGCAGGGAAGCGTCGTGTAGCGTTTCACGCCCGCCAGCACCTCGGGCGAGGCGTGCTCGGCCTCGGTCCGGGATTTGCGCGCCCCGAGCAGCATCCGTCCGATGCAGGTGGTTTCGAAATTGTAGTACATCCCTGTGTCGGGCGCGATGAAGAACTCCGCGCACGAGTCGGTCCACACCTCGCCGTTGTCCTCCGTGACGAGCGCCGCCGTGTAGCGTTCGGCGACGTCGAAGCGCAGCATCAGCCAGTCGCCCGTATGGAACATCCGGAAGCTGACTTCCGGGGCGTAGGGAAATTCCGCGGGCCAGTTGCAGCACGCCACCGGCAGCGGCTCGATTCCGGCGAATGCCTCGTCCACGGCGGCCCGGTCGTCGGGCGCGATGCCTGCTATCTTGCGAATTTCCATTCCTTATTTGTATTTGGCGACGGTTTCCCGTACGATTTCGCACATCGTGCCGTACTGCTCTTCCATGCTTTGCAGCAGTTTGTACTGGGCGCGGGTGCGCACGAGGTTGTGCTCGGGGTATTTCGTTTTGTAATAGGTGTCGCCTTCGATGTAGTCCATCAAAAAACGCAGCACCTGCTCGAAGGTGATGTAACGGGCCGAGAATGCCAGGTGGTCGATTTCGGCCTGGTTGAGCTGTCCGGCCCGCTGCGACAGATAGCCTTCGGTATAGGCGCGGAACATTTCGAGGGACATGCCCACGCGCGAAAGGTCGCGGTCGTCCTCGTCGCCCGTGTTGGCGTAGGAGCGGATGGCGTCGCCGAAATCGTTGAGCGACGTGGAGTTCATCACCGTGTCGAGGTCGATGGCGCACAGCACCTCGCCCTGCTTGTCGAAGAGGATGTTGTTGATTTTCGTGTCGTTGTGGGTCACGCGCGTGGGGATCGTGCCGTCCTCGACCTTCGACCAGAACGAGAGCATCTCGTCGCGGCGCGATTCGATCCAGCCGATCTCCTCCGCAAGGTCTTTCACGCGGCCTGCGGCGTCGCGGCGCAGCGCCTCGTCCCACTGCACGAAGCGGTGGCGGATGTTGTGGAAGCCCTTGATCGTCTCGGCCAGCGGCTCGGTGAAGTCCGCCAGCTGGGCCTGGAACTTGCCGATGCCTTCGCCGCCCTTGCGGGCCAGTTCCGGGGAGTCGGCCTTGTTGTAGGCGATCGTGTCGCTGATGAAAACCGAAACGGCCCAATATTCGCCCTGTGCGTCCACGTGATAGAGCTTTCCGTCGCGGGTCGCAACCACGGTCATCGCCTCGCGTCTGGGGTCGCCCCCGGCGGCTGCGACGCGGCGGCGGATATGATCCGTCACTTTGCGGATGTTCTCCATCATGGCCGGAACGTCGGGAAAGATGCTCTTGTTTTTGCGCTGGAGGATGTAATCCGGCGCATCGCCCGCCGTGCGGACGATGAACGTGTCGTTGATGAATCCCTCGCCCAGCGAGTCGATTGCCGTGATAGCGCCTTCCAGCGCGAACTGCGACGCTATTTCCTGTAATTCAGCCTTCATACGATGAGGTTGTTTCGGTTTTGGTTGTTAAAGGTTAAGTTTCACCTCCAAAGTTACTGGAAAAAACGCAGAAATGCAACCGGATATTGTGAAAAAGCCCGCCTTTCTTGCTGAAGGGCGGGCTTGCGAAAACTTTCGGACGGGTTATTCGATCGGGTCGATCACCGTGAACGTCACCTCGTAGGGAGCGGGCGCCGACTGTCCCTGGTAGTTGCCGCCGGCGACGATGAAGGTCACCGTGTAGGTCCCCGGCTCGGTGTAGGTGTACGAGTAGCTCGGCAGGTCGTCGGTCACGCCCTTGATGTTCAGGCCCGTGTCGGGCGAGATCGTGTTGAGCGCGACGGGCTGCATGAAGGCCCACTGGTCGATCTCGGGGAAAGCTCCGGCGCTGAAGCCCTGGAAGACGATATTGGCGGTGTTGTTCGCTCCCGGCCGGCCCTGGAATTTCAGGTTGCCGTTGCCCGATACATTATGGATATAGGGGTTGTCGGCGTGCTGCGAAGCCAGCGAGAAGGGGACGAATTCCATGTCCGGGTAGTTGTAGACCTGCGTGTCGTGGCCCTTGAACTTGACCGTGATCTTCGGATTGATCCGATAGGTGCGCATCGTGGTCTTGGGGTCCGGATAGAAAAGGTGCATGCCCCACGAAAAACGGTCGGCGAACCGGGTGATGTCGTAGGTGTAGGTTTCGAACTTGTTCGCGTTGTTCGGCGTGAACTCCAGTTTGGTCCAGTCGGCGCAGTCGTTCGCCGCGATGGCTTCGACCACGGGGCGGTCGGTGGCGGCGTCGCTGCCGTTCAGCCCCGCGAATTTGTTGCCCGCAAACAGGACGAGGTTGTTCAGCGTGCCGTACTGCTGGCTGATCTCGATCTCCAGTTCGCACGACTCGATGTCGGCGATGTCGACCTTCGTGCGGTTGCGGTGCTTGTACTCGTGTCCCGTGTCGCCCGTCCAGACGGTGATGAAGTCGGCGTTGCCGCTGAAGTTGAAGACCACCGGGTCGCCCGTGCGGTAGGTGTTCGTCGGCGCCAGCTGCACCGAGAACTCCAGCGGCTCGTAGATCTCTTCGTGTTCGCATGAGGCTGCCGCGGTTGCGAGGGCCAGCGTCGCCGCGAGGTATGTGATTCGTTTCGTATTCATCGTATGCTCTGCAATTAAGCGTTTTACCATAAGGGGTTCTGTCGGAGCGCGTGGTTCACCGCCAGCTCCTTGGTCGGAATCGGGAGGTAGATGTGGTGTGCCGTCACGTTGGCGTAGTTCGCCGACGCATAGTTCGTATAGCTGACGTTGCGGTACTTGTTCTCCGTCGGCTGGTTGGTCCCGGCGTTGTGCATCTTCTCGACGAACGTGCCCCAGCGGATCAGGTCCCACTTGCGAAGCCCCTCGAAAGCCAGTTCGCGTCCGCGCTCGTTGCGCACCAGGTCGCGGAACGAACGGTAGTCGCCCAGCAGGCTCTCGTCGGTCTTGACGCCCGCGCGTTTGCGGATTTCCCGGATGGCCTCCTTGGCCTGGTCGTCCGGCGCCCCGGCGTATTCGTTGATCGCCTCGGCGTACATCAGCAGCACGTCGGCGTAGCGAAGGATCGGAAAGTTGATCGTCGTGTAGAGGCTCTTGGCCGACATCTGTTTCTCGTAGACCGTCTCGCGGCGCCATTTGCCGGCGTTGCGGACGGCGCACATCACCGTCGGGTCGTAAACCAGATCGGCGGGGTCAAACGCGTCCTCGATCGTCTGGTCCAGCCCCTCGATGTCGGGCATGGCGAAATTGTTGTTGTAGACCCACGGCGTCTTGAACATGCTCTGCGTCTGTTGCAAGTAGCGCGTCACGGTCTCGCCCGCCTTGTTCTTGTACGAGATTTTCTGGTTGTTCATTCCGCGGTAGTTGTAGCCCGGCAGGTTCCAAGTCAGCCGCTTGTCGATGACCGTGGCGCTGGCCGTTTCGTCTGCCGTGCGGTCGTTCTCCCAGTAGAGCTGCCAGAGGGTGTAGGAGCCGTTGTAGTAGCCGTAGGAGTAGTTGCAGGCCCACTCCGAGTAGTTGGTCGTTCCCGACTGCGACCGCAGACCGATCAGGTCGCCGATGCGGCCGTTCGTCCAGTCGGTCGCACTGGTGCGGTCGCCGAGGAATTCGGCCTCCCACATTGATTCGTGGAACTGCGTGTCGTACTGGTCGCGGATCATGTTGATGAAGATCTCCTCGTAGCTCTCGTTCAGGTCGTGCTTGTGCGAGGCGATCACCTCGTTGGCCCAGTAGGCGGCGCGGCGGTACATCTCCTTTTTATCCAGTCCGTCGATCTGCTTGACGCTCTCGCCGGCCATGAAGAGATAGACGCGGGCCAGAATGCCCTGGGCGACGGTCTGGCTGACGCGCGAGGGGGTGTTGTCGATGGGCTCGTAGAGGTCGGGAATCGTGGCTTCGATCTCGTCGGCGCACCATTTGAGCACCTGCTCCTGCGGCGTTGCGGCCATCTGCACGTCGTTGGGGTTGGGCGAGGTGGTCGCTTTGACGCGCAGGGGCACATCGCCCCACGCCTGCGCCAGCAGGAAGTGGTAGTAGGCGCGCAGGAACCGCGCTTCGGCGATGTAAAGCCCGATGTCCACCGAAAGTTTCCCGGGGTCGATCTCCGTCTTTTCGACGGCCTCGATGTAGCGGTTGGCGTTCTTGATGCCTTCGTAGAGCTTCGACCAGGTGTCGTAGATCGCCGCCGTGCCGGCGCTGTGGTTGTAGCGGTCGGGACGCGATTCGCTGTTGTTGTAGTTGTTGAAGTAGCAGAGGTCGTCGGCGTTGGCGATTTGCAGCGAGTAGTAGTTGCCGTAGAGCGCTTCGCTGTTCAGCACGCCGTAGACGCCCGCCAGACCGTAGATCAGCTTTTGTTCGCTGTTGTAGTAGCCGTCGTCGGGGATGATCTGCGGATCGGTGTCGAGGAAGCTGCACGCCGGAAGGGCGGCGGTGAGCAGCGCCAGCGTTCCCAGTTTCAATATGCTTTTGATTTTCATGGCGTAATGTTGCGTTTAAACCGTTAGAATGTGAGGTTTACGCCGGCCGTGAAGCCGAATGCGCGGGGATATGCCGACCAGTCGAATCCGGGCGTCAGCACCGAGTTGCGGGTCGATACCTCGGGGTCGGGACCGCTGTAACCCGTCAGGGTCCAGATGTTGTCGGCCGAGACGTAGACGCGCATCTGGCTGATGCCCGCCTTGCGCAGCGAACGGCTCGGCAGCGTGTAGCCCAGCGAGACGTTCTTCAGCCGCAGGAACGAACCGTCCTCGATCACGCGCGACGAGTACTCCTCGCGGCCGACGGCGTTCACGCGCGGAATGTTCGACGCGGGATTCTCCGGCGACCAGCGGTCGGCGTAGGAGGCCAGCTGGTTGGTCTGGCTCCTCCATCCCGATTCGAAGACCAGCCGGTTGGCGTTCAGCACGTCGTTGCCGTAGCTCCACGCGAAGAAGATGTTCAGGTCGAAATTCTTCCAGTTGAAGTTGTTGCCGAAGCCGCCCGTGTTGAGGGGCTGTCCGCAGCCGATGATCGTGCGGTCGTAGTCGTCGATGACGCCGTCGCCGTTCATGTCGCGGTATTTCATGTCGCCCGGCTGCATCGCGTTGCCCTTGAACGAGGGAACGCCGCTGACGAGGTTGCCCTTGTCGTCGAAATCCTCGGCCTTGTAGGTCCCGTCGTAGATGAAGCCGTACATCATGCCCGTGGGCTTGCCCACCTGCGAGATGTAGGGGAACTGCGAGTTGAAGCGCGTCTCCCACGATACGGAACTCTGGAGCGTGTTCTGTCCGTCGACCAGCCCGAGAATCCGGTTGCGGTTGAAGGCGATGTTGAACGACGTGGACCACTGGAACTGACGGGTCTTGACGTTCACCGTTTCGAGCGTCAGCTCGAAGCCGCGGTTGCGGATCTTGCCGATGTTGAGCATCCCCTGCTCGAAGCCCGACGAGGCGGGCAGCAGGGCGTAGAGCAGCAGGTCGCGCGTCACCTTGTCGTACCAGTCGGTCGTCACCTTGATGCGGTCCTCGAAGAACCCGAGGTCGAGACCCGCGTTCCACTGCTCGGTGGTCTCCCACTTGAGCCGCTCGTTGGCCATGTTCGAGACGTAGTAGCCCGGCACGCGCTCGCCGCCGAACACATAGTCGAGCGAGTTGCCCGAACCCGGGTTGACGGTGATCTGCGAATAGAAGTCGTAGGGGGTCTGCGTGCGGTTGTTGCCCGTCAGGCCCCACGAGAGGCGCAGCTTGCCGTTGCTCATCCACTCGCTCTTCTTCAGCAGATTCTCGCGGTTGAAGTTCCACGAAAGGCCGGCCGAGGGGAAGTAGCCCCAGCGGTTGTCGGAGGGGAATTTCGACGAGCCGTCGGCGCGGAATGAGAAGGTCAGGTAGTATTTGTAGCGGAAATTGTAGTTGGCGCGCAGGAAGGCCGACATCATCCGCCAGTCGTAGTAGTTGCTCTGGACCTTCTGGTAGTTGCCCGTGTGGATGCCCGCGATGCCCAGCTCCTCGGAGGTGATCTGCGTCGACGCAACGCCGTCGTAGGTGTTCTTCTGCCCCTGGAGCGAGAGTCCCGCCATCAGGTCGAGGTTATGGCTGCGCCCCAGGCGCTTCTTGTAGTTGAGCGTGTTTTCGTTCGACCAGCTCGTCTGGTCGGTCCAGTAGATGGCGCCGTTGACGCCCTTGCCGCTGGGCGAGCCGGCGTAGCCCGTGTAGGTCTCGCTGCCGTTGAACTCCTCGCGGCGGCGTTTGTTCAGGACGTAGCCGCCCGTGGTCTTGAACGTCAGGTCGGGGGTGATCTTCCACGTCAGCGCCAGGTTGGCGTTGAGGTAGTCCACCAGCGTCTTGCGGTATTCGTTCTTGGCGGTCTTCACCGGGTTGAAGCGGTAGTCGTTCGATCCGTCTACGGCTTCGTCGAGCATCGAGTCGAGGATGTCCTGCCCGGGAGGCGTTACGGGGCGGTAGCCCCAGACCGAGTACATCAGCCAGCCCGACGACGACGAGGTGGTCTGCGCCGTGGTGGGGGTCACGCCGTTGGTCGCCGTGCGCGAATAGTTGGCGTTGGCGTTCAGCGTGAGTTTTTTCGAGATGGGCAGCGTGAAGTTGGCCTTGCCCTGGTAGCGCTGGAAGTTCGAACGGATGATGATGCCGTCCTGGTCGAGCGCCGAGAAGCCCACGTTGTAGCGCAGCCCCTCCTTGTTGCCGCCCGAGAGCGAGACGTTGTAGTTCTGCTGGAAAGCCGTGCGGTAGAGCTGGTCCTGCCAGTCGATGCCCGGGATGTGGCGGTAGTCGTCGAGCGTCAGTCCCTCGCTGAAATAGCTCTTGTTCATCGTCTCCTCGCTGATCAGTTCGCTCTGAAGCCGGACGAATTCGTAGGAGTCCATCAGGTCGGCCTTGTTGGCGATCTTGTTCAGGGAGAACGAGGCGCTGAAGTTCACCGTGGGCTTGCCCTCGTTGCCGCGTTTGGTGTTGATCACGATGACGCCGTTGGCTCCGCGCGCTCCGTAGATGGCGGTCGCCGAAGCGTCTTTCAGCACGTCGATCGACTCGATGTCGGCGGGGTTGATCGACGCGGCGAACGACCCTTCGGACGGGAATCCGTCGATGATGTAGAGCGGGGCGTTGCTCTGCGTGAGCGAGTTGTTTCCGCGGATGGTGATATTGGCTTCGGCGCCCAGCGAGCCGTCGCCCGTGGTGACGACCACGCCGGCGATGCGTCCGCCCAGCGCCTGGTCGAAGTTGGTGACGTTGGCCTTCATCATCGTTCCCAGGTCGGCCTTGGCCACCGAGCCGGTGAGGTCGCGCCGCGTGGTGGTTCCGTAGCCGATGTTGACGATCTCGACGGCGCCGATCTGCGACGCCTCTTCGGTCATCTTGACGTTGATCGCCGTGCGTTTGCCGACATACTCCTCGACGGTCGTGTAGCCCAGATAGGAGAAGACCAGCGTCTGGTCCTCCCGGGCCTTGATCGAGTAGCTGCCGTTGGCGCCCGTGGCCGTTCCCGACTGCGTCCCCTTGATCAGGACGGTTACGCCCACCAGCGGTGCACCGTTGGCGTCAACCACGCGTCCGTCCACGGCGTTCTGCGCAAAGGCGTCCCCCCCCCGGAGTACCGATAGGGTCACCAGCGCTGCCGCGGCCATGCGTTTAAGTGCTTTTTTCATAAATAAATCAGGTTGTGGGTGAAAATGGTTATTTCTTCTTGAGCCGGAACTCCACGGGCTGTCCGTGGCGGCAGGTTATCTTCAGCAGCGTTCCGGTGTCGTGGGAAACGGCCTCCACGCCGGGATATTGTGCGGCAAGCTCCCATGCGCCGTCCAAAAGCACCTCTTTTTCGATGGGGCGGCTCTCCTGACGCGTGGTGTAGGTCTTCTCCGTGAGGCCGAGGTCGGGCGTGCAGACGCTCATCACGACCTGTCCGTCCGTGTCGGTGCGCTCCATGACGATCGACTCTCCGGTCGCTTTGCGCACAAGCCCCTGGCCCGTGTATTCCCCGAAGCAGACGTAGCCCGTGATGCCCGTGGCGAGGTCCTTCACGACGTGGGCCGTGTTGTCCCGGCGCAGCACTTCGTAGCCGTCTTTCTTGATCAGGCGCGTGATCTCCTTGTTCGTGGGCTGGATGTAGACCGCATATTCGTAGGCGGCCTGCTTGGGGGCGCGGCCGTGGTCGATCCAGGCCGTGGCGAAGTTGCCCGTCTGGGGTGCGCGGGTCTTGTCGTTGGGCGAGGTCTGCTCCTTTTTGGTGATGTTCACCGCTGCGGCGTTCTTCACCACGTAGAAATTGCCCTTCGTGTCGGAGAGCGCCAGCCGCTCGCCTCCCTTGGAAAGGTTGAGCGGGAAAGCGTCGTAAAGCTCGCCGTCGACTTCTATCTGTTCGGCCGGGCTGTCCATCCGCAGCTGGAAAAGCGTCGTTTCGGTGGGGTATGCCTGGTTGTCGTTGTCGATGCCGCTGCCGAGGAAGACCATCCGGTTGTCGAAGCAGAAGACGGATTTGTATGCCGTGGCCCCGGGGGTGAAGTTCTTGCGGTCCTTTTCGACGAAATGCAGGGCCAGTATGCCGTTGCGGCCTTCGAGCGACGAGGCGCCCGAGAAGCGCTCGGGGTTGCGCTCCATGAGCGTCCCCGGCAGCGGGCTTTCCAGTTCGGGGTAGGGCAGATGGATGGTCGTGGCGCCCGGCACGCGGTTCCAGTCCCAGCCCTCCTGCACGAATCCGCTCGCCGCGGCCGAGACGGGATTGCCCGAACCGATGATCGGCGCGGAACCGTAGCTCTGGTAGCGTCCGTAGCGGTTGTCCTTGGTATAAATCTCCGATCCCCAGACATCGGTGTTGAATGCTTTGAGCGTCACCATCCAGTCGCCGCGGCGGTGGATGCCCGCGGCCCCGTAGTTATAGACGAAGAATCCCGAGGGCGTGGGACCCGCCGAAATCCCCTCTTTCCTGAAGAGGCTGTTCAACTCCTTGTCCGTGCCTTTCAGGCGCAGGTAGGCGCCCGCCAGTTCGGGGTCCGCGCCCTTGCCGCTGCCCGTCAGGTCGCCCAGCGCGGCCAGATAACCGAATGCGTTGACGTCGGCGTCGGGGATGCGGCCGTTCTTGCCGAAGGGATGGCGGCCGGCCAGGCCGAGTCCCCAGTCGCGCAGATCGGTGTAGCTGGCCATGGTCATCAGCGCCAGCTTGAAGTTGCGGCGCGCCTGCTCCGAGAGGGTGAAATCCGTTCCCCGGGTTGCTTTGCAGAAGTAGCCGATCATGGCGAACGCGCCGGTCGAGTAGGCGGGGTAGAAGCCGCCGTGGTGGAAGGTCGTGCCGTCGGGCTTGATGCCGCCGATGGTGCCCGGCGTGAAGCCGAGGCTCCCCGAGAGCCATACGCCGAGGCTCTTCATGGCGCGGTACTGTTCGGCCTCGTCAGGCAGCATCAGCGCGCTGACGATCTTGGGGATGAGCAGCGTGTGCCACGAGTCGAGCAGCTCGTCGCGGCCGTAGACGTAGGGTTTGCGGGTCTCCGCCAGGCCGCTCCAGTAGGCCAGCACCTTGACGTATTCGTCGGTCTTGCCGCGTGCGGCGATCTTGTCGCGCATGAGCCACATGGCGTCGTAGATCTTGCGTATGTTGTAGCCGTAGTGGTGGTTGGTTCCGTTGCCGTGGCCGAAGGCGAAGCCCTGGTCGATGGCGTGGTCCATCACCAGAAAGAAATCGTCGTCGTATTTCGGATCGTTGTTGATATGGCTGTTCAGCGCGAAGGCGTTGAGCATGTTCTCGATGTCGTCCAGGCGCAGTTCGCCTTTCGGGCGGTTGCACTCGTCGTTCGAGAGCAGCGGGGCGCCGATGATCCCGCCGTCGTCGGTGCGGCGGATCGCGGCCTTTTCGAAGGTCGCCCGGGCGCGCGGGATGATCGTGCCGTTGATGTAGTTGGCGCTCGACATGTTGGCCGCGACGATGCTTTCGATGCGCGATTTCACGGCGTCGAGCTGGGCCTTTTCCGCGGGCGTGACGTCGCGCAGCGGCTCTTCGTATTCGTACTGCTCCCACTCCCAGAGGCGCGCCCAGTGCCACAATTCGCGAGAGAGATTGCAGTTGTTGCCGGGAATCTGCTTGTCGGGGGTGATCTGGTCGTGGAGCTTGACCTCGGAGAAGGTCAGGCGGTCGAGGAACAGTTCGCCGCTTTCGACCCCGGCGGGCGTCGAGATTGTCAGCCGGGATACCTGCTGCGAGGCGTGGTCGCCCGGCATGTCGTTGTACTTGATCCAGCAGGCGCGCCAGCCCGTGAAATCCATGTGGAAATCGAACCGGTAGGGGACTTCGCCGGTGGGCGTCTCGAACGAGAACCGCATGTCGGCGTCGACGGCCCTGGGGTTGTAGATCCAGAGCATGACGCCCGCGCCCTTGACCCGCAGCGAGCGCATCAGCTGTCCGAAGTCGTTGAAGCGGAGCGTCGACGGCGCGCTCCACGACCAGCGCAGCGAACGGCTCCCGTCCTTGTAGTGGAGGCCGCTCAATTCGGCCGTGCTGTTTTCGCCGCATACGAAAGCCTTGGGAATTTCCGTTTCGAAACTGATTTTGGCGTCGATTGCCGCAGCGGCATGCTGGCCCCAAAGCGTGCCGAATAGTATCCAAATCGCTGGTACAGCGTGTTTTAATATATTTTTCATAGATTCATATTTGGTCAAAAATAAACAAAGAAATTGGTTCGCCAAAATTTTTCAAAGAGAAAATAATAAAAATTTTACATTCATCGGAAAATGTTATTAAAATATGTTGCATGTCCGAAAAAAACTTTACCTTTGTCCGAAAAGCTGGTTTGGTTAACCAAAATAATCATGTTAATCACCTAATTTATGAAGACCTTATTTAAATATGCGACCGTCGCGCTCCTCCTGGCAGGGGCTGCCGCCTGCTCGCAGCCTTCGAAGCGCGCTTCGATCATTGACGAAAACATCGCCGTCGCCGAAAAGCAGATCGGCATGCTGGCCGATTCGAGCGAGACGGGCGGTGTGATCCGCATCCCCTCGACCTGGAAGAACGGGCGGATCGACTACGTGCCCGTCGACGACTGGGTGAGCGGTTTCTTCGCCGGGACGCTGTGGTACATGTACGAACTGACGGGCGACGAGGCATGGGCCGCGCGCGCACGGAAGCATACCGAGATCCTCGATTCGGTGCAGTACCTGCAATGGCATCACGACGTGGGCTTCATGGTCTACGACAGCTACGGCAACGGACTGCGGCTGAAAAACATACCCGGCTACGAGGATGTGATCGTCCAGACGGCCAAGTCGCTCGCGACGCGTTTCCGGCCGGTGCCGGGCGTCATCCAGTCGTGGGACGCCGACCGCGGCTGGCAGGGCGAGCGCGGCTGGCAGTGCCCGGTGATCATCGACAACATGATGAATCTCGAACTGATGTTCAAGGCCACGGAGTTTTCGGGCGACAGCACCTATTATAATATCGCGGTGAAGCATGCCGACCGAACGATGAAGGAGCACTTCCGCGACGATTACAGCTGTTATCACGTCGTGGACTACGACCTGACGACGGGCGACGTGCGCGGACGCTGCACGGCGCAGGGCTATGCCGACGACTCGGCGTGGGCGCGCGGACAGGCATGGGCCGTCTACGGCTATACGGCCTGCTACCGTTACACGGGCGACAAACGCTACCTCGACCATGCGCGGAAGGTGGCCGGTTTCATGCTGGGCGACAAGAACATGCCCGCCGACCTGGTTCCCTACTGGGACTACGATGCGCCGAACATTCCCAATGAACCGCGCGACGTCTCGACGGCGGCCATCATCGCTTCGGCGTTCTACGAAATGTACACCTATACGGGGGACGGGCTGTATAAGCAGAAGGCCGACCGGATCGTCGAGTCGCTCTCGTCGCCGGCCTACCGCGCTCCGGTGGGCGGCAACGGTGGGTTCCTGCTGATGCACTCCGTGGGCAGCATCCCGCACGGCAGCAATATCGACGTGCCGCTGAACTACGCAGATTACTATTTCCTTGAGGCGCTGATCCGCAAGGGCCGCTTGGAGGCGGGCGAACCTTTGTTTTAAACCGGACGCCCATGTATAAACTGTTGTTTCTCGCCGCTGCGTCGGTGTGGTCGTGGGCCGCACCGGCGCAGTCGGTGCGGGAGGTCGCCGATGCGCGGATTCTTTCGTTTGAGGAGTCTGCGGCGCCTTTCACGGCGTCGGAAGGCTCGTCGCTGTCCGTCTCGGGCGACCATTACAAGCACGGCGCGCACGCGCTCCGCTGGCAATGGTCGCGGGCGGGCGCCCGGGTGTGCATCGAATCCCCGGTGGGTTATCTGTCGGAAAATCCCAATCCCAGGGAGACCTCCGTTTCGACCTTCGTGTTCTGGGTCTACGCCCCGAAGGCGCTCGACGGGAAACTGCGTTTCGAGTTCCGCAAGGAGGGGCGCACCTGCGCGTGGTTCGACTACGGACTGGAGTTCACCGGCTGGCGCGGGGCATGGGTGGCTTTCGACCGCGACATGCAGGGCCGGCCCGAGGAGGGGATGGACGAGCTGGTCGTCACGGCGGAGGGCGTCGAACGGGGCGAGTTGTATTTCGACCACCTGATTCTCTCCTCGTTTCAGGACGTGCGGCACCATACGGCCGATTTCCAGGCGCCGTTCATCAACGCCGCGACCACGAGCCACTGGCTCACGCTGCTGCAATCGTGGCGCAATCCGATGCCCGCACTCCCCGCCGCGGTCGGTGAGGGGGAGCGGCGCGATATGGCGACCGTCGAACGGCGTCTGCGCGAACTGCTGCTCGAAGGCCGGAAGCCGATGGCGATGAAGACCCTGCGCAAACGCTTCGACGCATACGGCATTGCGGAAAATTCCGACGGGACGCTTCGGGGCAAGCCGATCTGGTTCGTGCGCTATGCCGAGACCTATATCAATCTGGGCCATCCCGATGTCGGCAAACTGTTCAACGACAACGGCCAGACGCTGCGCAAATACAACGACTTCCTGTTCCAGGTCGCCGTGGCCCACGATGCCGCTGCGGACGCCGCCGAGCGGGCGGAGCTGGAGCGGATGTATGTGCTGCTGACGCGGCATCTTCTGGATCAGGGCTTCGCCGCGGGAAGTGCGCAGGGAACCCTGCACCACCTGGGGTACAGCATGCGCAATTTTTACACGGCTCCCGTCATCATGCGCGACGTGCTGCGTCGCGCCGGGCTGGAACACGACGTGCAGCAGGCTATGGAGTGGTTTTCGGGCGTGGGCGAGGTGAAACTTCCGCCGGCGGAGCCGGGGATGGACATCGACGCGTTCAACACCTCGCTCGTCGGCCGTCTGGCGAGCATCGTGATGCTCCCGGACACCCCGGTGAAAGCGGCCTGGCTGGAGGCGTTCTCCCGCTGGGTCGACAACGGATATAAGGTCACCGAGGGGACCGGGCCCTGCTTCAAGAGCGACGGCACGGTCTTCCACCACCGGCGTCACTACCCGGCCTATGCCGTGGACGGGTTCAGCGGCGGGGCCGTGAATGCCGTGTGGCTGTTGTCGAAGACGCAGTTCGCGGTGAGCGCCGAAAGCCATGCCGTTCTGAAACGCGCGCTGCTCGAAATGCGCTTCTACTGCAATCTGCGGTCGTTTCCGCTGGCCCTTTCGGGCCGTCATCCCGACGGCCGCGGCGAACTGGTCCCGTGGCATTATGCCCGGCTGGCCGTCGCGGGTACGCCCGACGGCCGCGGGGAGATCGACCCGGAGCTGGCCGCCGCCTACCTGCGCGTGGCCAAAGGAAAAGACGCTTATACGCGGCTGTTCGCCGAAAAGGGCTTCGCTCCCGAACCTTCGCCTGCGGGGAACCGCGTCTACGGCTACAATGCCTCGGTGTCGCACCGGCGCGCCGACTGGCTGGTGACCGTCGCGGGCCACAGCCGCTATCTCTGGTCGGCGGAGATTTACCAGGGAGCCAACCACTACGGCCGCTACCTGACGCACGGCAGCATGCAGCTGCTTGCAGACGGCGATCCCGTGAGCGCCTTCGGCAGCGGGTTCCGGCAGGAGGGCTGGGACTGGCGGCACATTCCCGGGACGACGGCGCTCAAAATCCCGATGGAGCGGATGAAGGCCGATATCCGGAACGTCGACACCGCGTCGGGCTACGAGGAGATGCTCCTCTCCGACGAGGCCTTCGCCGGAGGCGTCAGCCACAGGGGCCGCGACGGGGTGTTCGCGATGGAACTCCACGAGCACGACAAATACAACGGTTCGCTGCGGGCGCGCAAGTCGTGGTTTTTCTTCGACAACCGCATCGTCTGTATGGGTTCCGACATCGAAAACAAGGCCGAGGGCGGTGTGCATACGACGCTGTTCCAGAATTTTCTGGCGGACGCGGCCGATCCGCTCGTCGTGAACGGCGAGGCGGTGACGCAGTTCCCCTACCGGGCCGAACTTGCGGGCGGCGCCGTCCTGCGCGACAACCTGCGCAACGCTTACTTCGTGCCGAAAGGTAGGGTAGTCGTTTCGAAATCACTTCAGCGTTCGCTCGACGAGGAGACCGACGCCCCGACGCAGAACAATTTCGCAACGGCGTGGATAGATCACGGCAGCGGGTCCGTCAGCGGCGGCGGGTACGAATACATGCTGGCCGTGCACGCTTCGGACGAAGAGGCGGCCCGCTACGCGCGGGAACTTCCCTACGAGGTGCTGCGCCGCGACGCCTCGGCGCATATCCTGCGCGACAGGCCGTCGGGCATTACGGGCTATGCCCTTTTTGCGGCCGGTAAGGTGGGCGAGGGGTTGCTGGAAAGCGTTTCGCTGCCTTCGCTGGTGATGATCGGCGGGGATGGCGAAGGGCTGACGGTGAGCGCTGCGGACCCCGACCTGCGTTTCTACGAGGGGCCGAGCGACGAGGTGTTCGATGCCGACGGCAGGCGCGCCGAGCGGAGCGTCTACTCCCGCAAGTGGATTGACAATCCCTCGGGAGAGTCGCAGCTGGAGGTCGTGATCCGCGGCCGCTGGCAGTCCGCAGACGATAGGCCAGAGTGCCGGATCGAACCCGCGGGCGAAAACACCGCTTTGATCTTCACGTGCCGCGAAGGTGCGACGCGCGAAGTGAACCTGATTGAAATGAAATAAGACACGATGTTGAAAATTAGAATTGCAATTCCGTTTGCGGGCCTCGCCCTGACGGCCTGCGGGCAGTCGGAGGCTGGGCGCCCCAACGTGATCTACGTATTTCCGGACCAGTATCGCAACTCCTCGCTGGGGTTCTGGAGCGATCCGGAGTTCGCCGCCGAGGTGGGGTGGAAGGGCGATCCGGTCGCAACGCCCAACCTCGACCGCTTCGCCCGCGAAGCCACGGTGCTGACCGAGGCGGTGAGCAATTTCCCCGTGAGCAGCCCCCACCGGGGCATGTTGCTTTCGGGCATGTATCCCGAGCGGAACGGCGTGGTGCTGAACTGCATGTCGGAGCGTCCCGAAAGTTCGCTGCGCGAGGACGCCGAGTGTATCGGCGACGTCTTCTCGGCGGCGGGCTACGACTGCGCCTACATCGGCAAGCTGCACGCCGACTTCCCGACGAAGAACAACCCCCAGCGTCCGGGAACCTACGTCAGCGACGCCGTTCCCGAGTGGGACGCCTACACGCCGCCCGAACGCCGCCACGGGTTCAACTACTGGTACTCCTACGGCACCTACGACGTGCACAAGCATCCCCATTACTGGGATACCGACGGCAACCGTCACGATGTCGACGAGTGGTCGCCGCGGCACGAAGTTTCGAAAGCCATCGAATATATCGAAAACAAGGGCGGCGTGCGCGATCCCGAAAAACCGTTCCTGATGATGATCGGCATGAATCCGCCGCATTCGCCCTACGCTTCGACCGACGACTGCGACCTGGAGGGGTATGAACGTTACAAGGACAAGTCGCTGACCGAACTGCTTGTGCGCGACAACGCCGACACGACGATGGCCAAGGCCGCCGCCGTGCGTTACTATTTCGCCAACGTGAGCGGTATCGACCGTGAGTTCGGCCGCCTGCTCGCTGCACTGGACAGGGCGGGGCTTACGGAGAACACGATCGTGGTCTTCGCTTCGGACCACGGCGAGACGATGACCAGCCATTCGACCGACGACCCCAAGAACTCGATCTGGCGCGAGTCGCTGAACATTCCCTTTCTGGTGCGCTATCCGGGGCGGGTGCCGCACCGTGTGGATGACCTGCTGCTCTCGACGCCCGACATCATGCCGACGCTGCTGGGGCTGGCGGGCCTCGGAGAGCGGATTCCCGTGAGAGTCGAGGGGCGAGACTACTCGGCCGTGCTGCGGCAGGACGCCGTGCAGCCCGAACGCCCGCGCGCTGCCCTTTACATGCGCAACCTCGACGGCGGGCGCGATGCCGACGGCCTGGTCCGCGGTTTCTTCGCCCAGGCGCGCGGCGTGAAGACCGCAACGCATACGATGGAGCTGCGCATCGGCCGCGACGGGACGCTCGAACGCGTGCTGATGTTCGACGATGCGGCCGATCCCTACCAGCTGCACAACCTCGCGCCGGAGGAGCATCCCGCGCTGTTCGCCGCGCTGTGCCGCGAACTGGCTGTGTTGCTGCGCGACAACGACGACGTGTGGTTCCGCGAGGGCGTCTTGTCCGACGTGGTTCCCTATGATACGAATAACTAACAATCAATCGGATATGAATAAATTGTTTTTGTGGATTGCAGCGGCCTCGGCCTTTGTGCTGCAATCGTGTGAGAACACCGACGGCATCCGCGACGAGATCGGGAGCCTGCGCGACCGGGTGATTGCGCTGGAGGCGAAGATCGGCAGCGTGAACACCTCCATCGTGGCGCTCCACAAGTTGATGGACGAGTCGACGATCATCGTCGGGATCGAACCCAACGCAAAGGGGTACGAGATCGAGTTGAGCGACGGAACCCGGCTGCCCGTCATCCTCGGTGAGAAGATCGAGGCGCTGGTTCCCGTCATGGGCATCGACGCCGAGGGCTACTGGACCGTGAGCCTCGACGGCGGAGCCACTTCCGAGCGGCTGAAGGTCGGCGGAGAGTACGTTTCGGCATGGCCCGTTTCGGGCGGCGACCATAAGCCCGGCGCCGAGGGCGTCACCCCGCAGCTGAAGGTTTCGGCCGACGGGGAGTGGCTCGTGAGCCTCGACGGCGGGGCGACCTACGCGCCGCTTTTGCAAAACGGACAGCCGGTCAATGCCTTGGGGGATAAAGTCGTCGTCAGTTACAGTTCGGCTTTCAAGTCGGTGACTTACGACGCGACGACCGGACTTTTGGCGGTCGAACTGCTCGACGGCGAAAAACTCACGCTTCCCGTCTTCGACGATTTCGGACTGACGGTGACGGCTTCCGACAACGAGACTTTCCGCCTCGGGGAGACCCGGGCCTTCGAGGTCGTGCAGAACAACGTCGCCGAGGCGGTGATCGACGCTCCTGCGGGCTGGACGGCCGTGCTTGGCGAGACGACGCTGACGGTCAAGGCTCCCGCGACGTTCGACGCCGCTTCGCAGCAGGCGGCGGTCTCGGTGACGGTCTATTCGGACAGGAAATACCGGAAACTCGTCACGCTGAACGTGACGCTGCTCGACGAGCAGGTGGATGCCAACGCCGCTCTGGCATGGCGGAATTTTAAGGCCGGAACTGCGGATAACGTCCTGCTCGATTATTCGTATGCCGGTTACAAGCACGGCGAGGAGGCTCCGGCCGATGTCTGGGGACTGGGCTACAAGGTTTACAACGTCGTCGACTACGGCGCCGATCCCACGGGCGTCAGGTCCTCGCGCGGGGCGTTGGCAGCGTTGCTCAAGGAGCTGAAACTCTCCGGGCGGAGCGATGCGGGGGCGAACCTCGCGAATGCCAATGCCCGGGCGGTGATCTATTTCCCCGAGGGGCGTTTCGTCCTCCACAACGACGACGACAACGTGGTGGACCCAACATCCGCCAACCAGAAATACACCGACTCGAAGGGGAACAACCGCAGCGAGGAGATTTTCATCCGCGGGGGTTATTTCGTGCTCAAGGGCGCGGGCCGCGGCAAGACGACGCTCGTCATGGACACGCCCAACCTGCCGAACAACTCGGAGCAGATGTGGTCGTCGCCCATGATGATCAATATCAAGCACAATTCGGGACTTTCGGACCTCACGACGGTGACGGGCGACGCCGCACGCGGCACGTTCTCGGTGGAGGTGGCTTCGGCGGCCGGCATCGGGAAGGGCGACTGGGTGTGCCTTTCGCTTTCGAACAACGACCCGACGCTGGTGGCGCAGGAGCTGGCGCCGCACCGGGTCGAGGGAAACATGACCGATATTCAGACCATTACGGTCGAGGACTATCACCAGGTGGCTTCCGTAAGCGGCAACCGCGTGACCTTCGCCGAACCGATCATGTACGCCGTGGAGGCCAAATGGGGCTGGAAAATCCGCAAGTATCCCCATTATGAACATGTCGGCGTCGAGGACCTCACGTTCGAGGGCCGCTCGAAGGAGAACTTCGGCCACCACGCTTCGTGGGAGGACGACGGGGCCTACAAGCCGCTCAACATGATGCGTCTGACCGATTCGTGGATTCGCCGCGTCGATTTCAGGGGCGTCAGCGAGGCGTTGTCGATCGTGTCGAGCGCCAACTGCTCGGCCTACGACATCGAGATCAGCGGCAACCGCGGCCACTCGGGCGTGCGCTCGCAGTCCTCGTCGCGCATCTTCATCGGCAAGGTCTGCGACCGCAGCCGCGGGCAGGCTGTCTCGCCGCCCTATACGAGCACGGGGTATTTCGAAAACGCCGGACAGTACCACGCCTCGGGTGTGTCGAACACCTCGCTGGGGGCCGTGCTGTGGAACAACACGTGGGGTGACGACGCCTTCTTCGAGTCGCACTCCAGGCAGCCGCGCGCCACGCTCGTCGACCGTTGCACGGGCGGATTCGTGCAATGGCGTTTCGGCGGCGACGAAACCAACGTGCCCAACCACCTGGGCGACCTGACGATCTGGAATCTGAACGCCACGCGTGCGGCGCACGATTTCGGGGCCGAACCGTTCAAGTGGTGGCTCTCCTCGGACAAGTGGTGGAAGACCATGCCGCCGATCATCGTCGGATTCCACGGCGCGGCGGTCACCTTCGACGAGAGCGCCGAACAGGTGAAATACCTCGAAAGCAACGGCGCGGCCGTCGAGCCGCTGTCGCTCTACGAAGCGCAGCTGCGCCAGCGGTTAGGGTATGTCCCCGCATGGCTCAATTCTTTGAAATAGAATAAAAAACCAAACATATTATGAAAAAGTATCTGATCCTGATCTTCGTCGCGCTGGCTGCGGTTTTCCAGTCGTGCGACAACAACGATGACCTGTGGGATGCGATCGACGACCTGAAGAGCCGCGTGCAGGCGCTCGAAACGCAGGTCGACGCGCTGAACGGCAACATCGAGGCGTTGCAGAAACTCTACGGCGGCGCCACGATCTCCAAGGTCGAGACCTCCGATGGCAAATATCTCATCACGCTGACCAACGGCGAGACCATCGAACTGGTGCAGGGCAGCGAGGCCGAGGCCGTGATTCCGATCGTCTCGATCAACGACAAGGGCGAGTGGCAGGTGTCGACCGACAACGGAGCCACGTTCACCTCGCTCGGCGTGAAGGCCGTGGCCGAGGACGGCACGACGCCCCGGTTCCGCATCGACGAGGCCACCGGCTACTGGCAGGTGAGCTACGACGGCGGCACCTCCTTCGAAAATGTGAAGGACACCAAGGGTCAGCCCGTCAAGGCCATCGGCTCGGGTACGGTGACCGACAAGTTCTTCGAGGAGGTGAAGGTCGACGGCGGCGACCTCTATATCAGGCTGCTCGGCGGCGAGGAACTGCGCATTCCGATCGTGAACGATTTCTTCTGCCGGATCGTCACGCCGACCGAGGGCGTGCAGACGTTCGACGCCGGGGCCACCAAGCGTTTCGTGGTGGAGATCCGAGGTGTCGAGCAGGTGAAACTGTCGGCTCCCGAGGGCTGGTCGGCACGCCTGACCGATGCCGTGGATGAGAGGGCCGAACTGATCGTGACGGCCCCCGCAGCCGTGACCCGCGCCACGGCCGACACGTCGAAGGACGTGGCGATCGAGGCCTTTGCGGCCGGCGGGCTTTCGACGGTGGCCAAAATCCAGGTCGAGAGCACCGGAACGGCTCCCGCCGCTCCGACGGTTGCGGTGACCAACTCCGCGACGGTCGAACCCACGCAGTCGGCGCTGACCTTCGACGTTGCGCCCTCGGCCAATGCCGACGGCTGGAAATACCTCTGCCTCAAATCGACGGAAGCGGCTCCCGACGCCGCCAGGGTCCTTGCCGAAGGCACGGCCGGTACGGGTACGGGCGTGACGGTCGGGAATCTCGAAGCCAATACGGCCTATACGATCTACGTGGTCGCCTATGCCGGCGATCTGACGAGCGAGGTGGCAAGCGTCGGGAACACGACGGCGGAGGCTCCCGTTACCGCCGAGACGGACTACTATCAGGATTATCAGGACGGGAAAGACATCGCGCTGGGCGACCTGACGATCAATAAGACGGTCTATCCGGAAGCGCAGCTGCTCAAGCCCTCCGAACTGACCGCTGCGATCATTACGGCCGGAGGTTTGATTTTCGTCGACAACTCCGATGCTGCCGATCTGTCGTTCACGATTTCGGGCGCGTCGATCAATATGGGCGACATCGTGCTGATCGGCCGTTATCCCGAACGTGCGCAGGCGACGATCTCCGGGCCGGAACTGCGTTGCAAGTACAATGCGGCTTTCAAGAACCTGCATATCGCGGCTTCGGGCAATTACAACCTCTTTACGACGACCAATGCCACCTATGATCCGACGCTGCATGTCGAGGATTGTACCGTGGATGCCGCCTACAATGTGGTTTACGATTCGCACAATACGCAGAATTTCAAGAGTGTCTATTTCGGGAATTCGATCGTGAAGATGACCGTCGCCAACAAGCCGTTCTATTCGACCAAGGCGAAGGACGCGCATATGCAGCAGTTGATTCGTCTGGATAACAACGTATTTTATGCCGAAACGCCTTTGCAGAACTACCTGATCAACTGCGGGGACAGGCCGCAGGCATTCCAGACGACCCGGCTTCAGGTCGAGGTGACGAACAATACGATTTATAACATTTACCAGCCGAACATTATGATCCGGGCTTATGTCCTCGCAGGGCTGACCGTGACCAAGAATGTCGGGTATTATACCGGTGTTACCGCGAAAAATTATCTGACGGGTGTGTATGACACGGCCGGATTTACGGCTGACAAGGCGGAGGTAACCTATAATTACCTCTACACCGCGCCGGTCAGCGATACGAATTTCTGGTCGGCGAAGCATACCGGAAGCTACACGCCTGCAAACAACCAGATGGGCGACGGCGTGGAAGCTCCGTTCTCTTCGATGGATGCGGCGAAGGGGTATTTCCCGGTCGACGCTTCGGTGGTGAAGACGGGTGCGGGAGCGACCTACGACACGAAGGCGTGGTTCAAGGCGGAGTAATTCCGGCTTGCCGTAACGAAAAACTCCGGCCTGCATTTTCGCAGGCCGGAGTTTTTTCGTTGAGCCGAAGAGGCGGATCAGCCGATCCAGCTTGTCAGAATCTTCATGCCGCCGTCGGGCGTGAAGGCGAGCGAACGGGCCGAAGCCGGAATCAGGACCGTTTCGCCCTGGTGCACCGGAACCGCTGCGCCGCTGTCGTCGGTGAGCGTACCGCGGCCCTCGATGCAAATCGCCACGACGAACGAGTCGAGCGACGCGAGGTCGAGCGTCTCGGGGCGGGTCAGATCGTAGAGCGACGTGGTGAAATAAGGGCACGACACCAGCTCCACGCGCGTGTCCTGCGCCGGCTCGTAATGCGTCCGGTAATCGGGCAGCACGGTGTAGTCGATGGCGCCCTTCGCCAGTTCGGTGTGCAGTTCGCGGGTGTTGCCGTTGGCATCGCGGCGGTTGAAATCGTAGATGCGGTAGGTGATGTTCGAGGTCTGCTGGATTTCGGCGATGAACGACCCCGCGCCGATCGAGTGCACACGTCCCGCGGGCAGGAAGAATACGTCGCCCGGTGCGATCTTGTAGTCGGCCAGGATGTCCGTGATGGTGTTGTCCCCGACGCTGGCCTCGTACTCGGCCGGCGTTACCTGCTTCGAGAAGCCCGAACGCAGGTGCGCGTCCTTATCCGCCGACACCACGTACCACATTTCGGTCTTGCCCTTGGATTTGTGGCGTTCCCATGCCAGCTCGTCGTTCGGGTGCACCTGGATCGAGAGGTCCTGCCGGGCGTCGATGAACTTGATCAGCAGTGGGAACTCCTCGCCGAAACGCCCGTAGTTGGCTTTGCCCAACAGCGCCGCGCCGTGACGGGCGATCAGTTCCGGGAGCGATGTCCCGGCTTCGGGGCCTTCGGCGACGACGGACTCGTTGTCCTTGACGCCCGAAAGCTCCCAGCTTTCGCCGATGTTGCGCTGGTCGGTGGCGATTCCCTTGTAAGGGGCGATCTTCTCGCCGCCCCAGATCAGGGATTTCAGAATCGGTTGAAATTTATACATGGTCGATCTATTTTATGCGTTTTCCGTGTCGAGCTGGCTCAAGGCGAAAGCGTATGCTCCGACCGAAATGGCCTGGCTCGCGCCGAGTTTCGAAATGGTCACGCCGATGCGTTTCTGCGGGTCGTAGGCCACGTAGCGGTCCGTGCCGTAGACTTTCAGGGGCCGCTGCGCGCCCTTGGCGAATTCGCGGAACTCCGTCTCGTCGTCCAGATCGTAAACCTTCATCTGCACGCGGTTCAACTCGTTGCCGTTGAGCTGGTGCATCTTCGAACGCAGCTCGTTCAGCAGGCTGGGCATGATCCATTTGCGGGCCGCCGTGATGCCGCCGCCGATGACGATCAGGCCGTCCACCAGCGTCACGGCCGTAGCCATGGCGTCGCCGGCGATCTCGCCCATTTCGGCAAAAGCCTTCTTCGCGGCCTCGACATCTCCCGGGCGTTTACCCTCGGCGATTTCGCAGATATCTTTCGGTTCGAAGGTGTGGTTCACGTCGCCCGAAGCTTCGCCGTAGACGCGTTTCACGGCACGGATCGACGCCCCGTCCTCGACGATGATTTCGGGCATTTTCTTGTGACGCAGGCAGAACGTCTCGACGCATGAGTTGTCGCCGCGGTTCAGCCGGTTGTCGATCACAAGGCCCACGCCGAGTCCCGTGCCGAAGGTGTAGCCGACGAGGTTTTTGTATTTCTTCGGGCTTCCCAGCGCTTCGAGCCGGGCGTTGACCTCGGGCAGGGCGCCTCCCAGCGCCTCGCCGTAGGCGAACAGGTCGCCGTCGTTGTTGATGTATACCGGGATGCCGAATTTCGCTTCGAGGAACGGACCCAGCGCCACGCCTTCGCGGAACGACGGGAAGTTGGGCAGATAACCGCCGATGATGCCGTTCGGATAGTCGGCCGGGCCGGGGAATGCAAAACTGATGGCTACGGGTTTTTCGGACAGACGGTCGATGACGGCCTGGAACCCTTCGACCATTGTCGCGAGGCATTTGTCGAGGTTCTCGGCATGCGACGGGAGGGTGATCGGCTCCACAATGAATTTGTTGGCCTGCATGGCGCCGAAAACGAGGTTCGTGCCGCCGGCGTCGAGGGTGATGACCACCCGGTTGTCATGGCTGTACATATTGAGTAGTTTTGTTTGGATTGTCGGTGTTCCGGCAGGCAAAGATACATAAAAATTGAACGGGTGCAAAACCGAATTGCGCGAAAAAGGCCGGCGACTGCTGCCGCCGGCCTTTTTCAGGACCTTGCCTTGTGTCAGTTGTTTTCGGGACGCAGCTTGCGCACGACGGCGCCGGTCTGCCACATCTCGCTTTCGCGCATCTCGCGCAGCTCCTCGTTGAGCTTCTCGCGGTAGTCGGGTTTGCTGTTCAGGTCGATCGAACGCTGGGCCTCGTTGCCGGCGGCCACCTCCCTGTACAGCTCTTCGAAGACGGGCTTCGTGGCGTCGCGGAACTTCTTCCACCAGTCCAGCGCGCCGCGCTGGGCCGTGGTC
Source organism: Alistipes sp. 56_sp_Nov_56_25 (assembly GCF_001915285.1). Taxonomy (NCBI): domain Bacteria; kingdom Pseudomonadati; phylum Bacteroidota; class Bacteroidia; order Bacteroidales; family Rikenellaceae; genus Alistipes; species Alistipes sp. 56_sp_Nov_56_25. The sequence goes on along the minus strand of NZ_MNQF01000006.1, from coordinate 22,289 downwards.
GAACAGTTGGCGTACATCCAGTCCATGCCGTTCTCCGAGACCAGCGGCATGAGCGACTGGGTCAGCTCCTCGACCGTTTCGTTGAAGGCCTCCGAGGGGGTGTGGCCGTTGGCGCGCAGCGTGTCGTACTGGGCGGCGAAGATGCCTTGGATGGCGCCCATCAGCGTGCCGCGCTCGCCCGTGAGGTCGGAGTAGACCTCGCGCTTGAAGTCGGTTTCGAACAGGTAGCCCGAACCCACGCCGATGCCCAGCGCCACGACGCGTTCGAAGGCGCGGCCCGTGGCGTCCTGGAACACCGCATAGCTCGAATTGAGTCCGCGGCCCTGGAGGAACATGCGCCGCAGCGAGGTTCCCGAGCCTTTCGGGGCGATCAGGATCACGTCCACGTCGGCCGGGGGCACGATGCCCGTGCGCTCCTTGTAGGTGATGCCGAAGCCGTGGGAGAAATAGAGGGCCTTGCCCGGCGTGAGGTGCTTTTTGATTGAAGGCCATACGGCGATCTGCCCGGCGTCGGAGAGCAGGTACTGGATGATCGTGGCGCGCTCGGCGGCCTCCTCGATGCCGAAAAGCGTCTGGCCCGGCACCCAGCCGTCGGCTACGGCCTTGTCCCAGCTCGCGGAGCCTTCGCGCTGGCCCACGATGACCCTGAATCCGTTGTCGCGCAGGTTGAGCGACTGTCCGGGGCCTTGCACGCCGTAGCCGATGACGGCGATGGTCTCGTCCTTGAGTGTTTCGAGCGCTTTTTCCAGAGGAAATTCCTCGCGGGTTACGACGTTCTCTTCGACGCCGCCGAAATTGATCTTTGCCATGATTTTCGTGATTTTGAGTTTGTTATATGTTCTGGAAGTTATTTTTCGCTTTTGCTCCCTTCTTCATCGGATTCGGCCCTTAAACGGTCGATTTCTTCAAGGTACTCGTTCAGCAGCTCGCGCCGCGACTTGATGATGGCCACCGTGCCGCTGCGCACGAACTGCTGTACGCCGTAGGGTTGCAGCAGGCGGAACAACGCCTGCGTGTCGGCTTTGTGGCCGGTCTTCTCGACGACGATGTAGTCCTCGTCGATCTCCAGAATGCGGACGTTGTGTTCCCTGACGAGTTGTTCGACGCCCCGGCTGCGGGTCACCTTGTAGAGGGCGATCTCCTGCTGCACGACCTCGTCGGGGGTGTAGACGAAGGTCTTCAGCACGTCGATCTTCTTCTCGACCTGCCGCACGAGTTTGTCGACCTGGTCGGGTGTGGTGCGGACCACGATGGTGAATTTGTGGATGCCCTGCAACGCCGATTCCGAGGTCGTGAGGCTCTCGATGTTCACGTCGCGGCAGGTGAAGACGGTGGTGATCTGGCTCAGCAGGCCCACCTTGTTCTCTGAAAACACGGTGATGATGTATTCCTGTTCCATACGCTGTTTCGTTTTATTCGAACCGGATTTCCGATACCGGGGCGCCCGCCGGGACCATCGGGAAAATGTTCTCTTCGCCCTCGACGCGCACCTCGAGCAGGAAGGCGCCTTCGGAGACCTTCATGGCGGCGATGGCCTCGTCGAGTTCCTCGCGCCGTTCGACGCAGCGGTACGAAAGGCCGTTGCCGCGGGCGATCAGCCCGAAATCGGGGTTGACCATCTCCGTAAAGGAGTAGCGGCGGTCGTAGAACAGCTCCTGCCATTGGCGCACCATGCCGAGGAACGAGTTGTTCAGCAGGACGATTTTCACGGGGATCTTCGACTGGAAGATCGTGCCCAGCTCCTGAATGGTCATTTGCAGGCCGCCGTCGCCGGCGAAAAGGACGACTTCGCGGTCGGGGGCGCCCAACTTGGCCCCGATGGCCGCCGGAAGTCCGAATCCCATCGTGCCGAGACCGCCCGAGGTGACCACGCTGCGCGTGCGGCGGAATCCGAAATAGCGCGCGGCGTTCATCTGCTGCTGGCCCACGTCGGTCACCAGCACCGCGTCGTTGCGGTAGGCCCGGGCCACGGCGGCGACCGCCTCGCCCATGCGGATACGCCCCTCGGCGGGATGCACGGCCTTGCGGATGACGGCTTCGTATTCGATCTGGTCGCAGGCGCGGAATCCGGCGATCCATTGGCTGTGGTCGCGTTTGCGGATACGCTCGGTGATGAGCGGCAGGGAGCGTTTCACATCGCCCACGACCGCCACGTCGGCCGGGATGATCTTGCCGATCTCCGCGGGGTCGATCTCCAGGTGGATCACCTTGGCGTTGGCGCCGAAATGCGCGGGATTCCCCGTCACGCGGTCGTCGAAACGCATGCCCACGGCCACGAGCAGGTCGCACTCCTGATTCTTGATGTTGGGACCGTAGTTGCCGTGCATGCCCAGCATGCCCACGTTTTGCGGATGGTCGGTCGGCAGGGCCGAGAGACCCAGCAGGGTCGAGGCGGCGGGCATGCCGCTCTTGTCGAGCAGTGCCCGCAGCTCGGCTTCGGCGTTGCCCAGGATGACGCCCTGACCCACCATGACCAGCGGACGGCGGGCCTGGTCGATCAGCCGTGCGGCTTCGGCGATGCGTTCCGCGTCGGGGACGGGCGCGGGGAGGTAACTGCGGATCGAGGTGATTTTTTCGTAGCGGAACGGAGCTGTTCCGCATTGTGCGTCCTTGGTGATGTCGACCACGACGGGACCCGGACGGCCCGAGCGGGCGATGTAGAAGGCCTTGGCGATGGCCGCGGGAATGTCCTCGGTGCGCTTGACCTGGCAGTTCCATTTGGTGACGGCCTGCGTGATGCCGATGAAATTGGTCTCCTGAAAGGCGTCGGTGCCCAGCAGCGCGGAGCCGACCTGTCCGGTGACGAGCACCAGCGGCGTGGAGTCCATCAGCGCGTCGGCCAGCCCCGTCACGGTGTTCGTGGCGCCGGGACCCGAGGTCACCAGACAGACCCCGACGCGGCCGCTGACGCGGGCATAGCCCTGTGCGGCGTGCACGGCGCCCTGCTCGTGACGTACGAGGATGTGGCGCAGGCGGTCGCGGTAGTCGTAAAGCGCGTCGTAGACGGGGATGATCGCGCCTCCGGGATAGCCGAAAACGGTTTCGACGCCCTCTTGGAGAAATGATTCGATCAGGGCCTTCGATCCCGTCATCGAGGGGTCGGAGGCCGCGCGTCGCTCTTCGGGACGGAGTGTTTGAGAGGTATTCATTGCGGGTCCGTTTTTTATTCTTCGTTATCGTCGACGATACGTACGGCGCCTTTGTCGGCCGAGCTGACCAGCCGGGCATAGGCGCGCAGCGACGCCGGAACGCGGCGGTCGCGGCCGGCGGGGCGGAAGCGTTCCTGTGCGGCCATGCGGGCGGCGATCTCCGCGTCGTCGACCGCGAGGCGGATCGAGCGGCCGGGGATGTCGATCTCGATCTCATCGCCCGTGCGGACGACGGCGATCTCTCCGCCCGAGGCGGCTTCCGGCGAGACGTGGCCGATCGAAAGCCCCGAGGTTCCGCCCGAGAAACGCCCGTCGGTGATCAGCGCGCAGGCCTTGTCGAGGTGTTTCGACTTGAGGTACGACGTGGGGTAGAGCATCTCCTGCATGCCCGGGCCGCCCTTGGGGCCTTCGTAGCGGATGACGACCACTTCGCCCGGCTGCACCTCGTCGGCGAGAATGCCGTTCATGGCCTGCTCCTGCGATTCGTAAACGCGCGCCGGGCCGCGGAAGACGAACAGTTTTTCGTCCACGCCGGCGGTTTTGACGACGCAGCCCTGCCGGGCTATGTTGCCCGTCAGCACGGCCAGTCCGCCGTCGCGGAAATAGGCGTGCTCCACGTCGCGGATGCAGCCCGCCGTGCGATCGGTGTCGGGTTCTTCGTAGTAGGAGTGCTGTGCGCCCAGCTCGCGGCTGTAATGGCCTGCCGGGGCGCTGAGCGCGCGGCGTCGCGCGGCGTCGGCGGCTGCCGGGTTGAGAATGTCGCAGGCCGGGATCGCTTCGCCCAGCGTGCGCCCGTCGACGCGCAGGACCGAGGTGTCGAGCAGTCCGGCACGGTCAAGCTCGCCCAGAATGGCGAAGATGCCTCCGGCGCGGTTGACGTCCTGGATGTGGTAGTGCGAGTTGGGGGCGACCTTGCAGAGCACCGGGACCCGGCGCGAAAGGCGGTCGATGTCCTGCATCGTGAAATCGACGCCGGCCTCGTGGGCCACGGCCAGCAGGTGCAGGACCGTGTTGGTCGAGCCGCCCATGGCGATGTCTAACGACATGGCGTTTTCGAAGGCGGCCTTCGTGGTGATCGAACGCGGAAGCACCCGCTCGTCGCCCTCGAAGTAGTAACGTTCGGCATTGCGGACGATGAGCGCCGCAGCGTCCTCGAACAGCCGGCGGCGATTGACGTGGGTGGCGACGATCGTGCCGTTGCCCGGCAGCGAGAGACCCAGCGCCTCGGTCAGACAGTTCATCGAGTTGGCCGTGAACATGCCCGAGCACGATCCGCAGCCGGGGCAGGCGCAGCGCTCGATCTCGGCGATCTGCGCGTCGCTGCACGTCTCGTCGGCCCCCATCACCATGGCGTCGATCAGGTCGACGCTGCGGCCCTGAAATTTTCCGGCCTCCATCGGCCCGCCCGAGACGAAGACCGTCGGGATGTTGAGCCGCATGGCGGCCATCAGCATGCCGGGGGTGATCTTGTCGCAGTTCGAAATGCAGACCAGCGCGTCGATCTTGTGGGCGGAGGCCATGTACTCGACGCTGTCGGCGATGATCTCGCGCGAAGGCAGCGAGTAGAGCATGCCGTCGTGGCCCATGGCGATGCCGTCGTCGACGGCGATGGTGTTGAACTCCGCGGCGAAGCACCCGAGGGCTTCGATGCGCTGTTTGACATATTGTCCGATTTCGTGCAGGTGTACGTGCCCCGGCACGAGTTGGGTGAACGAATTGGCGATGCCGATGACCGGCCGGCCGAACTGTTCTTCGCGCATGCCGTTGGCGCGCCAGAGGCTTCTGGCTCCCGCCATCCGGCGGCCCGTCGTGGTGACGGCGCTTTTGAGTGTGTGTTTCATCTTTCCGTTTTCGTTTCAGTCTCCTGCCGGGTCCGGTCCTGTAACAAAAAAACCTTTCCCCGGTGGGAGAAAGGCTTTATTTTCAATCAACTATGCACACCACCTTTCTCCCGTTATCTCCGAAGGACGACGAGCAGCAGGGTAATGACGTGAATATTCGAATGATTCAGGGCGTTCATAGCCGGTTTTCCGTGTTTGTTCGTTTTCTGCGACAGTGCATCCGCGTGCAGGCCGGGTCTCCCCGTTATGCCGGATGCTTTCTGTCTGACTATGGCAAAGATATGAATATTGAATCAGTTGAACAAATAATTTCCTAAAAAAATTTAATATTGTAACAGTCCGGAAGCATATTCTTTCCTGAAGTTCGCAACTGTGCGTGACGGCTCGTGTTTGCTTACAATTTGAAACCGGTATTTTGGCCTCCGGATGCGGTTCCCGGGCGTTTTCTTCCCGCGGTCCGGCGGGTGTGGGCCGAAAGGCTTTCATTTTTATTTTCGAAATCTCTGTTGCGGCCTTTTTGCGCTGCTCCTATATAAATAAAAGGCCGTCTGCGCAACGGCGGGCCACTTACAAATTGTTACATGGATTTGGATTATTAAAATATTTGTTTTATATTTGCCGACGATGGTTACCAAACGGCATAACACGACGACAGGGCGAGGTTGCGGATTTATCGGCAATCCCGTAGGCTGTGTTTATACCGCTCTCTTCACGACCGCCACAACTGCCACGACGACTGCCACGACCCCCGTGGGGGTTCAGTAGTCAATATTCCGTCTGCATACCTGCGTGTGCACATCCCGGCCAAGGCTGCCGGAGCGGAAACAGAAAATCAGGCAAAGGTAGTTCAATTCATCAAAAAAATTGGTATGAAACATATTAAGGTTTTCGCGCCGGGAACGGTCGCGAATCTGGGGTGCGGTTTCGATGTGATGGGCCTTACGCTCGACGGCGTGGGCGACGTGCTGGAAGTGGGCGTTGCGGAAAATGCCGAAGGATTCGAAATCCGTAACCGCAGCGGGATGGAACTCCCCGGAAATGTCGAAGAAAACGTCATCACGCCCGCCGTACGGGCCTTGCTCGAAGCTTACGGCCGTCCGGTGCGGATCGAGGTGGAGATCCTCGAAAAGATCGCTCCCGGCAGCGGCATCGGGTCGAGCGCCGCCTCGTCGGCCGCCGCCGTCTACGGGGTCAACGAACTGCTGGGCCGCCCGTTCTCGGGCAAGCAGCTGGTGGAGTTCGCCATGATGGGCGAGGCGTTGCTGGGCGGCACGCCCCATGCCGACAATGTAGGTCCCGCGCTGTTGGGCGGCGTGGTGCTGGTCCGCGGCTACCGGCCGTTCGACATCGTGCGGCTGCCCGTGCCCGACAACTTTTTCTACGCCGTGGCGCATCCCGGCATCGTGGTCAGCACCCGGGAGGCGCGCGAGGCGCTTCCGAAGCGGATTCCCCTGTCGGATGCCGTTGCGCAGTGGGGCAACGTCGGCGGACTGGTCGCCGGGTTCGCGCTGCGCGACGTGGCGCTGATCGGCCGTTCGATGCACGACGTCGTGGCGGAGCCGTACCGCAAGGGATTCATCCCCGGGTACGACGCGCTGAAGGAGCAGGTGCTGGCCGGAGGCGCGCTGGCCATGAACATCGCCGGATCGGGACCCTCGGTTTTCGCGCTGGCCTCCAATTACGAGGCTGCCGTGCGGATCTCCGGGGAGATGAAGCGGCATTTCGAAGGGTTGGGAATCGGTTGTAATAGCTATGCGGGCCGCGTGTCGAATGCCGGGGCGCGGGTTGTCGAATAACAAAAGCGAAGGACGATGAATTATTACAGTACGAGAGATCGGGAACGGGCGCACGGCTGTTCGCTGCGCGAGGCCGCGATGATGGGGCTGGCCCCCGACGGGGGGCTGTTCGTCCCCGAACGGATTCCGCAGGCCGACATGGCCCTTGCGGAGCGTCTGGCCAGCGAATCCTACGCCGCGTTGGCGGGTTATCTGGCGGGGTTGTTCTTCGGCGGCGATTTCGATTCGCAGGCCGTGCAGCGTGAACTGGACGGCCTTTACGACTTCCCCGTGCCCCTGCGCGTGGTCGGTCGGGGACGCTATACGCTGGAACTGTTCCACGGTCCGACCTGCGCCTTCAAGGATTTCGGCGCCGGGTTCATGGGCCGGATGACAGGCCTGCTGGGCGCCGCCGATGAAAAACTGGTGATTCTCACGGCCACCTCGGGCGATACGGGCAGCGCCGTGGCGCACGGGTTTCACAATGTGCCGGGCGTCGAGGTCGTGGTGCTCTATCCCGAAGGGAAGATCAGCCGCCTGCAGGAGTGCCAGATGACCGCCCTGGGCGGCAACATCCATCCGCTGCGCGTCGCCGGAACGTTCGACGATTGCCAGCGGCTCGTGAAGGAGCTGTTCGCCGACGCCCCGTTCCGCAAGCGGCGGCGGGTGACGTCGGCCAATTCGATCAACCTGCTGCGCTGGATTCCGCAGGCGTTCTACTATTTCTACGGTTATTGCCAGTGGCGGCAGGCCACGGGCGGCGACCGTCCTGTCGTCGTCGTGCCGAGCGGCAATTACGGAAACCTCGCCGCCGGAATGCTGGCCCGGCGCATGGGACTGCCCCTCGGGGGCTTCGTCGCCGCCTCGAACGTCAACGATGTCGTGCCCGAGTTCATCCGCACGGGCGTCTACCGCCCGAGGCCGTCGGTGCGGACTCCGGCCAATGCGATGGATGTCGGCGCACCGAGCAATTTCGAACGGATGCTGTGGCTCTGCGACGGCGATCCGGAGATGCTGCGCGCCGAACTGGAGGGATTCCGCTGCGACGATGCCTCGATCCGCCGCACGATCGACGAGCTGTATGAGCGCCACGGCTATTTCTCCGATCCGCACAGCGCCGTCGGCTATGCGGCCTCGGCGGCCGTGGACAAGCCGGGTTTTTACCTCTCCACGGCGCATCCCGCCAAGTTCGGAGAGGTCATCGAATCGGTGACCGGATCGCGGGTGCCGCTTCCGGAGCGGCTCGAACGGCTGACGCGGCGGCCGCAATTCTCCGAACCGCTGGCGGTCGATCTTGCCGCCCTCGAAGAGTTCGTGGCGAACGTCTGAATGTGAAAATCCTCCGCCCGATCGGGCGGAGGATTCTTTCTTTTGTTGTGTTTTCGGTTGTGTTTTTGGTTGTTTTTGTTTATATTTGTTGCGGAAAAGCAAATAAATCCGATGCTAACGTAAAAAAAACTTCCGATGAACCTCAAACGTCTGCTCCCTTTGCTGATCGTTCCGCTGCTGCTGACGGCCTGCCCGTCGGGCGCCAACCGGACGAAAAACGGTCCCGATCTGCGTAACCTGCCGCGCGAAATCCGCTCGGGCGAACAAGGTCCGTTCCACGTGCAGGGCATTGCCGTCGATCTCGAACGCGGCTACATCTATTTCTCCTTCACGACCAAACTGCTGAAGATGGACTTCGAAGGCAATCTGATAGGCAGCGTGGACGGCATGACGGGCCATCTGGGCTGCCTGACGATGAATCCTGCCGACGGCCGCGTTTACGGCTCGCTGGAATACAAGGACGATGCGATCGGCAAGGGCATCCGCCGGACGCTCGACGCCGGGCAGGTGGCGCCTGAAGACGAAAAGGACCGGACAGGATTCTACGTCGCCATTTTCGACGTGGACCGCATCACGCGCCCGGACATGGATGCCGAAAAGGATCGTGTGATGACCACGGTCTATATCAAGGAGGCCGTCGACGACTATTTCGCAACGGCGGAGAACGGCGGACGGACGGTCGAGCACCGGTTCGGCTGTTCGGGCATCGACGGCGTGACCTTCGCGCCCCGGTTCGGAGCGAAGGAGGGCGGCGATTATCTCTATGTGGCCTACGGCGTTTACGGCGACACCCTGCGCACGGACAACGATTACCAGGTGCTGCTCGCCTACGACACGAAGGACTGGAAGCGTTTCGAGCAGCCGCTCTCGCAGGGAAGTCTGCATAAAAGCGGCCCTGCGGCGCCCGATCACAAGTATTTCGTCCGCACGGGCAATACCTCGTGGGGAATTCAGAACCTGGCCTATGATCCCGCGTCGGGAAACTGCTATGCCGCGGTTTACAAAGGTAAAAAATCCCAGTACCCCAATTATTCGCTCTTTGTGATCGACGGCGGCAAACCGGCTCGCAGGGAGCTTTTGCAGGGATTCGATACGCCCACCGAGGGTGAGGTGCTCTCGCTGGTTCCCGCCGGGAAATCGGCCGGCGGCATCTACGGCTGGGATTTCAAATGGGGAACGACGGGGCTGTGTCCGCTCGGCGGCGGCTATTTCTACATTTCGCAGAACGCCCGTTCGAAGGAGACCAAACAGCAGAGCAGCACCGTTCGCCTCTATCGGTGGACCGGCGATGCGGATGCCCCCTTCCGGCCGGTCGAATAGCCCCTCTCCGGTTGTGCCATGCGCCCGGCCGCTCGCAGGAGCGGCCGGGCGTCTTCTTGTCGGCTGCATGAGGGGCAGCCAGCGAATGCTGCGGGGTAAGCCTGCATGTTGCCGGGTTATCCCCGGCTTTCCATGCTGTCGACCGACGGGTTGACCGTCACCACGTCCTGTTCCAGCTGCCGTTCTGTGGGCGTCCCGTCCCCGGTTGCAGGTGTGATCGGACCACCGTCGTTGAGAATGTCGTCGGGGGTGACTTGCGTTACGGTGATTTCCTGCGTCGGTTCCGGCTGCCGGGCGGCGGTTTGTTCCGCCCCTGTTCTATCGGTATGTTTCATGGCTCCCTTTTTGGACGGGAGCCTTGCAAAGGCCATACCGTTTCCGGTGATGGCGGGCGCCTTTACGTTTCCGGGTTCCCGAAGTCGAACCGCAGCTGCACGCACTCCGGGCAGGCCTCCGGCGAGTTGCCGACCGTAAGGCCGATCAGCCGGATTTTACGCCCGTGGAAATCCGCCGCGGCCAGCAGTTCTTCCGACACGCGCCGGAGGGTCTCTGCCGAATCGACGGGCGTGAATAGGGTTTTCGAGCGGGTTATCTGCCGGAAGTTGTCGAACTTGAGCTTCAGGACGACGGTCTTGCCCCGAAATTCATGCCGCATCACCCGGTTCCAGACCTCCTCGCGCACGGCCGACAGTTCGAGCCGCAGCCGTTCCCGGTCGTCCGTGTCTTCGGCAAAGGTCGTTTCGGCTCCGAGCGACTTGCGGACCCGGTTCGGCGTGACCTCCCGTTCGTCGATGCCCCGGGCATAGCCGTAATAGCTGTGTCCGGCCTTCCCGAACTGCTGCACGAGTGCCGCTTCGTTCCAGAGCCGCAGGTCGGCTCCCGTACGGATGCCGAGGCGGTGCATCTTTTCGGCCGTCACTTCGCCGATGCCGAAAAAGCGTTCGACGGGCAGTCCGGCTACGAACTCCTCGATCCGCTCCGGCGGGATCGTGAACAGTCCGTCGGGTTTCCGATAGTCGGAGGCGATCTTTGCCAGCATCTTGTTGACCGAGATTCCGGCCGAGGCCGTCAGTCCGGTTTCGGCGAGGATGCGGGCTTTGATTTCGCGGGCGACCAGCGTCGCCGAACGGACGTGGCTCACGTCGAGAAACGCTTCGTCGAGCGAGAGAGGCTCCACGAGTTCGGTGTATTCGCCGAAGATGGCGCGGATCTGTCGGGAAACGGCTTTGTAGACATCGAACCGTGCCGGAACGAAGATCAGTTCCGGACACAGCCGCTTCGCCAGCACGGACGAGAGGGCCGAATGAACCCCATAGGGGCGGGCTTCGTAGCTTGCCGTGGCGACGACCCCGCGCGGTCCGTCATATCCGACGGCGATCGGACGGCCCCGGTATTCGGGACGGTCGCGCTGCTCTACGGATGCGTAAAAAGCATCCATGTCGATATGGATAATCTTGCGTTGGGACATCGGGCGTTTGTCGGACGGACGCAAAGATAATGCAAATTATTTCTTTTTTGCCGGTCGAATCCGGCGTTTCATACCGGCAGGTTGAGGCCCGGTTGGCTGCCGGCGCGTATTGGCGGTTGAAAATCTCTTCCGGATTGAGGGAATGCGAACGGATTGCGTATCTTTGTCCTTGTTTATATATCCGATGAAAAATGGCAGATGATTATTTAGGCCGAAAAATGGAAGAGTACCTGGCCCGTTCGGCATCCGGCCAGGCCAGTCGCCGGCCGCTGGTAACATTGAGCCGGCTGTTGCTGAAAAACCGCAGCCATCGCGGCTACGATCCCCGCTTCATCGTGCGCGAAGACCAGCTTCGCCGCATTATCGGGGTCAATACCCGCATCCCCTCGGCGCGGAATCAGCAGGTCCTGCGATTCCGGCCCGTCCTGGCGGACGAAGCGCCCGGGGTCTTGGCCGAAATCCGCCTCGGAGGGGCCTTGCCCGAGCTTCATTTACCGCTTCCGGGAACCGGGCCGAACGCTTTCATCATCGTCTGCTCGACGGTTCCGGAAGATCGTTATGTCGATATTGATTTGGGTATTTCGGTTCAGAGCATGCTGCTCCAGGCGGCTGAAATCGGACTGAACGGCATCTGTATCGGCGCGTTTGACAAAGAGCGGATCCGGCAGAAATTCCATCTGGAGTCCGAGCCGCTGCTGATCCTGGCCATCGGCAAAGGCATCGAGAAAATCGAATTGGTGGAGATTTCCGAAAACGACGATCACCGTTATTTCCGCAAGGACGGCATACACTATGTCCCTAAAGTCCGTGTGGAAGATCTGATTATCGGGTAAGTCGGATTTTACGCCGCCCGCTGCCCCTCCCTTCGGGGCGGCCCGCTGAACAGCGCAGATTCCTTGTTGTGGGTGAACAGGGCGCTGGTTTCCCAGGACGGATAAACGCGCCGGAGACCTCCTCGGAGTCGTTCCCGCCGTGCTGTTATTCTTTTTCTGCCGGGGTGCCGCGGCCTCCGATGCCCGAATCTCCTGCGTCAGCCGAGCTCGGCAAGGATCTGCCGCACGACGCTCTCGTCGGCATCGGTCAGGGTGTATTCGGGAACGCCGGCGCACCCGCCCATCGAGACCTGCGGATTGCGGAAGCGCATGCCGCTTTCGCGTTCCCGGCGGGCGCTGAAATGCAGGGCGTCGACCCCTGTGGCGGCCAGCAGTCGGGCGTTCGACGGACCGACGCCGCTCCCCGCCATGACCTCGATGCGTCCGGCCGCCTGCGCCGCCAGCGCACGCAGCGTTCCGATGCCCTCCTGCGCCGTGTTGCGGCCTCCGGAGGTGAGCACCCGGCGGCATCCGGTGCGGATGACCGCTTCGAGCGCCTGCCGGGAATCGCGCGTCATGTCGAACGCCCGGTGAAACGTCACCTCCATCCCCTCGGCCTCGCGCACGAGCTGCGCCGTGCGCGTCTCGTCCACCTCTCCGGCCGGTGTCAGCAGTCCGAAAACCACCCCGTCGGCTCCGTATTCGCGGGCGAGGCGGATCTCTTCGGCCATCAGCGCCACCTCGTCGTCGGTGTAGAGAAAATCTCCGCCCCGGGGGCGTATCATCACGCTCAGCCGCAGGTCCGGCAGGCTCCGGGCATAGCGGATCAGTCCGGCGGAAGGGGTCGTGCCGCCTTCGAGGGGAGCGGCGCAGAGTTCGATGCGCTCAACGCCCGTCCGCCGGGCGATGTCGCATGCATTGCGGGTATAGGTGCAGAGTTCAGTCGTCATAATCCGGTTATAATTGGTGTATGGTGTGCAGGAAACGGTCGCCCAGGCCGATCGTGTAACCGTGGGATTCGAACACGACGCGGTTGAACGTGTCGCCGACGATAAACACCGGAAGCGGAACGTTCCCCGGCAGATGCATCGCGTCGAGGATCTGTCTGCGGACGGAGCCGTCGCGGTCGATGCCGAACGTGACGGTTTGCGGCAGCGAGGCAGCGGGTGACGCCGCGTATTTCGCGTATGCCGTTTCATCGGGGAAGAGCAGGATGATCGAACGGCCCCATTGCTCCAGTTCGGCGGCCTTGGCGGCGATGTCCTTCAGCGCATGATCGGTGGGTTCCTGCCCGACGCCGACCAGTCCGACCACGAAATAGCCGCGTCCCGCGGTGAGCAGCACCGAGGTCTCCCGGCCGGTCCGGGCGTCGATGAATTTCGATTCGGAGTTGAAACTGCCGATCACGCGGACCGCTTCCGAGTTGTCGCGCATCGGTAGATCGGTTTCGGTCGTCCGGTTCGGCCCGATGTTGAGGAACGACACGTTTGCCAGCACGCTGCCGTCGGCCAGGCGGCTGCCCGTTGCGAGCATGTAGTAGCCGGTTTCCAGGTCGGTGGGTGTGTCGAAGCGCGCGCTCCATGGCTCGAAATCGGGGTAGTTCAGCAGCGCGAACGACTGCCCGTCGAAGCGCGAGAGCGTGAAGTGTCTGAAATATTCCGGATCGTCGAGACGCGGAATCGGCTCGTAGCGCAGTTTCAGCCGGCCGGTTTCCATCTGCCGGTCGTTCGCCGACTCGAAATCGACGGGCACATCCTTTCCGGCGTGGCGGTAGAAGAGGTTCCCGGTCACGGGGTCGATCCACGCCGGAATGCCGAGCGAACGGGCTGCGGCAACGAAAAAGATCTTGCGCGAGGGTTTGTCGGCTACGCGGCTGCGCCATACGCCCTCCGCAGAGACGGTTGTGAAAACGGTGCAGAGTTCGGGCCGCAGCGTCAGGCTGTCGCGGCACCACGCTGCGAGCAGCTGCGGATCGTTGCGGAATGCCGCGGCATCGGCCGCCGGGATTTCACGCCGGAGAAACGACCGGTAGGCGGTGAGCATCTCGTTGGCCGCACGCGGAGCCAGCACGGTCGCGGCGTCGGCATCCTTGTCCGTATTATAAAGATGGTCTGCGAGCACCGCCGACGGCGTGTCGCGCAGGTCTTTTTCCGACAGCGTGGCGAGCAGTTGCAGCGCCCGCCCGGTGCATCCTTTCCGGCTCGCTTCGCGCAGGAAATCCATGATCTCGCCGTGATTGCCTCGCGATGCGGTTATGAACCGGGCGATCTGGCCGGGCTTCACTCCGATGGCGCGGGCGAACGAATCGACGGCCGGTTGTGCGGGGAACGTGGCGATATAGGCGTTGCGGATGGAGTCTTCGCGGTTGAAGCGGCGGTCGTTTTCCGCGCGCTGGGCGGCCGTCACCTCCGGCAAATTCGCGCTCTCGGCCGGGGGAACGATGTCGACGGGAAAGGAGAATTCGTCGCCGATCGCGTGATCCAGCGCCACCGTCGCCTGCGGCTCCCGCCCGAAAGAGACCTTCCGGATGCCGAACCGCCCGTCGCGGACGGCCGTGACGAGCATGTCGCCCAGTCCTGCCGACAGCGACGCCTGTCCCCGGCCGTCGGTCGTTTTGCGCGACACGGTGAAGAACTCGGCGTAATTGTAAAGTTTGAACTCCACGGTCGCACCCTCCACGGGACTGCCCGCCGTGTCGGTGACCGTCACGGTGAGCGGAGCGCATGCGGCATAGTTCGAAATCACATTGATTTCGGTGTAGTTGGCCGTGGTTTTCATCACCTCCTCCGGGCCGTCGTAATAACCGAAGACCTTGGTGTGCATCAGCATCCCGCGGCTGGCCGGGGCGTTGAACCACCCCAGGTCGAGCACCGGTTCCGGCTCGCAGGCCCCGAGGAAATGCCACCGTCCGTCGGCCCAGGCCTCGACCCAGGCGTGGTTGTCGTCGGTGTGCGCCCAGCGGGGCGTGTAGACCTGCCGGGCCGGAATGCCCACCGAGCGCAGCGCAGCGACGAGCAGCGTCGACTCCTCGCCGCAGCGGCCGTGGGCCGTGCGCACGGTGGCCAGCGGCGAACTGGTCCGCGCATCCGACGGCTGGTAGTTGGCCTTTTCGTGACACCAGTGGTTCACTTCGAGGATGGCGTCGTACATCGGCAACCCTTCGACGCGCGGCGCCAGCTGGTCGTGGAACACCCGGCGCGAATCGTCGAGGTTCTCGTTGTTCACCCGCACGGGCAGCACGAAATGCCGGAACAGTTCGTCGGAAACGATGTCTCCCCACGGCATTTCCCGGCGGGTGGCCAGCGCGCTGCGCACGTTTTCCAGATAAAAATCGCCCGGGTAGTCGGTCATGTCCCCCACGGGCATATAGGCATAAAGGAACATCATGGCTTCGCGCTCCTGCCGCGTCATCGGTTCGTCGAATATCCCGAACAGATCGCCCCGGGGAAGCAGTTCCTGTTTGTGGCGGAAATCGGTCTCCACGCGCCGCATGAAACCCTCGTTGCCGGCCGGGGAGCACGCCGACAACACGCCCGTGAGTATAAGCAGGCCGGCGAATAGCTGTGTCGTTTTTTTCATCGTAAAGTGAGTTCTATGATTCGGTCGGTATCCTCGGGAACATGCTCCAGATTCAGGACGATCCCTTTTCCCCGGAGCGTGTCGAACTTCACCCGCTCGCCGTTGTTCAGGCACCGGGCGCTCTTCACCCGTTGCGCGAGCTGCAGGTACAGCGCATCGTCCTGCAAATCGAGCACATGCACATAGAGTTTGTCGCCCTTGCGCGTCGTTACGCCCCAGTCGTGAGGCGGGATGTCGCCGCCGCGGGTTCCGTAGATGCTTTCGCCGTACCGGGCGAGCCATTCGCCCATCTCCCGCAGCCGTTCGACGGCCGTCGCAGGCAGTTTCCCGTCGGGTTGGGGACCGATGTTGAGCAGCAGGTTCCCGTTGCGGCCCGCAGCCCGCACGAGGTAGTGGATCAGCGTCTTCGACGATTTGTAATCGAGGTCGGTGATCTTGTAGCCCCACATGCCGTTCATCGTCTGGCACGTTTCAAGCGGCAGGCGGCCGATCTCCTGCCCCGAAAGCCCGGCGGTGTTCTCGCCCGGAAGGTCGCGCTCGAAAATCTGGATGTCCTCGCCTTCGAACGGAACGAGGTGGTGGTTGTTACCCACCAGACAGGCCGGCCGGATGGCATGGATATGGTCGTACAGCCCGCGGAGTTTCCAGTCGAAATCCGGGTTCTGGTCCTGGTCCCACACCCCGTCGAACCAGATGGCGCCGACCGGGCCGTAGTCTGTCAGCAGCTCCGTGAGCTGGCGTTTCATAAAGTCGTAGTAACGCTCGTAGCTGATCGCCGTGCCGGGGCGGCCCGTTCCCAGTCCGGTCCTGCCGCGCGGGCAGTCGTCGCGGTACCAGTCGATCAGCGAATAATAGAGGTGCAGCCGGATGTCCTGGCGGGCGCACTCGCCGGAGAGCGCCTTTACAATATCCTGTTTATACGGCGTGGCGTCCACGATGTCGTAATCCGTCTGCGCGGTGTCCCACATCGAGAAGCCGTCGTGGTGGCGCGTCGTGAAACAGACGTATCCGGCACCCGAGGATTTGATGGCCGAGACCCACTCCGCCGCGTCGAAATCGTGTGGATAGAACGCGTTGGCCAGCTTGGCGTACTCCTGATAATTGATATTGCGGTTGGTCATCGTCCATTCGCCCGTGCCGAGCATGGAGTAAAGTCCCCAGTGGAGGAAAATGCCGAATTTGGCGTCCTGAAACGCCGTCCGGGCTTGCAGGTTTTCAGGCGCCGGGGCATAGGGCGCAGTCGTCTGCGCGGAGGCCGTCCAGCAAACGGCGGCGCAGGCCGCAACGATCCAGCGGTTTTTCATCGTATTTGGTTCGGATTATATACTTTATTCAAAAGTAATACAAATTCGCGACAATCATGCCGCTTTTTCCCGTTTTTTCTTTTCGTTTGTTACAATCGGAGCTTTTTAGCGTCGAAAAAGTTACTTTTTATTGCGATGTTCGGGCGCAACTGTCGGGCTTCCGATCTCCCTTCCGCCCTTCGCTCCCCCGGAAGCAAAATCGCAGGCTCGGATCGCATGTTTCGGGAGTGGCCGCTCTGGGGCTTTCCTATGCGCTGGCCAAGGGCAAACACTTCACGCGCGAGGAGTTTGTTTCGATGCTGCTCACCTCGGTGAACGACATCGACTCGCGGTTTGAAGGGTCCAAAACCTCCGGCGGGACGATCAATCTCGAAAAATACCGCGGCAAAATGGGTACGGGTTTGACCGATGCCTACCAGTTGCTGATGCAGATCGAAGGAACGCCCTGTCTGAAAGTCAAGACCGGCAAACTGGAGCTTGTCACCCTTACGAAACATTTCGGAGGTTCGGCCAAGGATCTGACCTATATGGGTGTCGAAGTCTCGGCGGAAGATATGCAGAAACTCGGCATGGCCGTGGAACCGAAGATGTACAATGGTCAGTTGATGATCAAATGTACGAAGCCGGGAGTTGCGCACATCACCGTGAAGGCGGTGGGCGGCGGCAACAGGCCCGGAACGGGGTCGGTTATGGGCGGCATCGAAATTACCAAGACGTTTGCCGTCATTGCCCGCGAAACGGGTGCTGAAAACGGAGGCTGGTTATAAACGATAGAGTTAAAATACAATGAAAAAATATATTTATTCCCTGTTTGCGGCTGTTTTGTTCCTGTTTTCAGCCGGTTGTTCGAAGGATGACGACGGCTCGAAAAACATTGATTCGGGCGTTGTGGGCGAGTGGCGCCAGACGAAGTGGAGCAACGAGGCATATGCGGATTTCGATGTCTACGTCGAGTTTCTGTCCGACGGGACGTTCAACATCTTCCAGAAGGTGGAAACTCCGACCTTTGTGTGCTATTCCGGCGATTTTGCGGTCAACGGTGCGCAGCTTTCGGGCCGTTACCGCGACGGTGAGCCTTGGGGCGCCAGCTACGCCTTTGAGTTGAGCGAAGACGGAAAAACGCTGACGATGATCAGCCAGACCGATAAGGCCGAGGAGAGCGTCTATACGAGAACTGCCATTCCCGAAGAGGTGCGGAACGCTCCCGAAGTGCGCTCCGCGCTTTCCGGTGCGTTGCTGCGGGTTTTCTAATACGATGACGTTGAAGTCCAAAAGCAGCCTGACCATATGGTCAGGCTGCTTTTGCGTTGATTCTGATGGGGTCCGAAAAAGAGGACACAGGCCTCCATGACAACGAATATACAAACATTGCAAAATGGCGTATTGGGTGGCTATGCTGTTGTTTGTGTTACCCTCTTTACGCAGGAACAGTTCAAAATCACGCAGGAACGCTAAATCTATTTCATCGAACCGAGTGTTCAGCGACCTAAATTCAGACAGGCGGGAGAGTAGGGAACGGTGTTTGGATGCCGAGCCGTATTTGCCGAGCGTTTCAAGTCTTTCTATTGTTTGTTTTAGATATTCGCCTATGGAACAATTCAGTCGTTTGCTGTTCTGTTCAAAGAGATTTTCAAAGGTTACGGGAATATCCATAATCTCTAAACGTCGGATTTTCTTCTCGTACTCTTTTACTTTGGCTGTTATCTGAAACTGAATATTGTCCCTGTCGGGGCAGTCGTCTGTTACCTTTTGTGCTTCTGCGTCCCAATGTTTAAGCGCAACGGAAACACCCAATCCGACTGCCTTTTTGCGTTTGCCTTGAAAGAATAAAAGGCACAATGGAGAGGTGGAATTTTTATAAATAATTTCTTTGCGGCATATAACTTTGAATGTCATTTGATTACATTGTTATATGCAGTTGGATGTGTAGTTCCCTATGTGGAGCCTAATGTGTACCCTGCACCCTCAAACGGGCTGTTTTTGCCCTGAAAATGCCAAAGAGAAAGGAATGGTATAAACGCAAAAAAGACCGATAATCATTGATTATCAGTCTTTTGCTTTGTACCCCCTCAGGGGCTCGAACCCTGGACCCCAACATTAAGAGTGTCGTGTCTCCTTCGCGGACAAAAACTTCGTTTTCGTCCGTAACCAACTGAGCTAAAGAGGCATCAATCATTATCTGATTGCGAGCAATTCTGTATTTTGGGGGGTAGGGTAAACAAAAGGGTAAACAGTAATTTTATTATAATCTTCTGCTGGTTAATGAATTAGTCGTTGCGTTGGGGCTTGTCGATGATTTAGCTTGTGTCATTCATGTTTTTTGAGTTATGGGCTGTTTTATTGGCAGAAAATCGGCGAAAAATTTTCCCCTCTCGCCGTTCGTCTGTTTTCAGTAATTTTCAGTAGCTTTGATTTCTATAAAGAAAAATCCTCGACCATATGGCCGAGGATATATCATTGTTATATGAACTGCTATAAAATGTAGTTTTACCATAATTTATTTTCGGGATGCTCCTCAATTATGGACACAATCTCCTCTTTTGTAAATTCGGAATCCTCTTCGATAATTTTTACTCCTCGTACTTGATAATCTACAACGGTTTCAGTATTTTCATCTACGTAACTATAAATCCAAGTATTAAAAATTTTGTTCGGAGCATCTAAAAAAACGAAATAAATAAACATACCACCACCAATGAATGGCTCTGCGTTAAATATTGCAAATTTCCCCTTTAACGCAAATTTATAGGGCTCTAAAACTTCATCTTTAATTTCCCCTTTGTAACACGCATCAATGTACGTGCGTAAAGTACGAAAATAATCATTGTCGAACCAATCTTTTTCTGTCCAGTTTCCGAAACGGATGTCATTCAATGATTTTCCACCTACAATGTTCATGGAATCTGGTAATATCTCAATATCGGTTTCTTCTGTAACATGCTCTGCCGTAGAATCGGTTGCCCCTGTTTCGATAGATTGTGTAGTTGCTACTTGTTGGGAGTGTCGATTTCCACACCCAACAATCAATAGTGTAAGTATTAGTAAGTAGTTTTTCATCTTCTGTGACGCAATTTTGAAAATCTCTGTTTATATAGCCCTTAAAAATTATGTCACTCAATCTCGTTTGACATATTCTTTCTTAACCAATCGCTTTTCAACATCGTATGTTGCTGGCGTTGATTTCCACATCCGACAATCAGCAAGGCGAATATGGGGAGTAGGTAGGGTTTCATAATTAGTTAATCAATGTTGTGTCATATAATGGATTATGCGCCTGTTCAACTTCTTCCAGTTTGTGATATTCATCTAAGAATTGGGCCTGCATTATATTTATAATTTCAAAATAGGAAGAAAAGTTTACTCTTAATTCATCCACGTAGTGAATAAGACTCTCGGCAGAAAATGATATGAATAATTGTGACGATTTTCCTGATTGTTCCAATACCTCTATTTTCCCAACTATGGTATTACTCATAACCTTGGTGGCGGCAAGAAGAGCAATCTTATAATAGCCTTGGAATGGCCTTTGTAAAAGCAGTGAGAATTTGGGAGCCTCGTGCATAATACGATAGAATATACTTTCTGACTTAAAGTATATATCCCCGTTTTCCTTGTAGGGATAGAAACCTTCGATTTTAATGATTTGTTCGATAGCAGATGACGTCAGTTCGCCAAATATCTTCTTTTTTCGTTTATACTTAAGGTAATAATAATCCAGACAGATTAATGCTACCAACATGAACCCTACTGCCAAGATTACGATTGATGACTTTGCCTCATCACCAACAAGCGTACTTATCAAGCAAAACAAGTAAGTTACAACAACAGCAATACATTCACCGAACGATAATCCTTTGTCAGAAGGTTCTTTCATTCTAGCAATAATTTGTCTGGCGCGAGTTTTTACTTGTTGTTTCTCGCTCGGTTCGTATAAGTGGCATTTATCGTCAAAATCTGCATATTCATTGGTAAGGCCACACAAAATTCCTCGCTCTATGTCCTTTTGGCAATGTTTGCAGGTTTCGCATATTTTTACTCGTTCTTCTCGTGTCATCGGATTGAGTGTTATAGATTGATAATTAATTAATGTAAA
Organism: Alistipes sp. 56_sp_Nov_56_25; assembly: GCF_001915285.1. NCBI lineage: Bacteria > Pseudomonadati > Bacteroidota > Bacteroidia > Bacteroidales > Rikenellaceae > Alistipes > Alistipes sp. 56_sp_Nov_56_25. Next base: position 1,619 of record NZ_MNQF01000006.1, on the reverse strand, counting down.
GTATTTATGAAGATTGTAATTAATATTGGCCTTTAAAATTATTTCATCAATGCTATAAGTTTTTCCTAATCTTCTTTTGCAACTCCTTATCTTTATATCCGTTCTTCTTGGCTCGTTTCAGTCAGAATTTCGCTTGCTTCCAATCTTGAATATCGGCATAATGCTGGGCTAATTTTTCTTGTGCAACCCAATCGTCTTGCTCTGCGGCTTTATGCCACCAGATTACAGCAGAATCAATATTTGGCTTTTCACATCCGAGTAAATCGGGACGGTAGGCATAACAACACGCTAATTCCGTTTGGGAATGAACATAGCCCGATTCTGCGGATTCAATCAGATTCTTAATGTCGAAATTCAATTTATAACCAGATTGGACATAACTCAAAAATTGATAGTACTGTTTGACAGCAATTCTACTCTCCTTTGGAATAGGTTGCACATTCCTGCGTTCATAGCCTCTAATTTCGTGATAGAGTGTTTCATCTTCAAAGCCATTCTTTTCAGCGCGTTTGAGCCAGTATTTAGCTTGTTTCCACTCTTTCATTCTTACATGGAATATTGCCAATTCCTTTTGTGCAACATAATCTTCTTGTTCAGCCGCTTTGAGCCACCATATAACAGCAGAATCAATGTCTGCCCCCTTTCGTTTAATCAAGTCGGGACGATAGGCATAGCCACCCCCTAATTGGCTCTGTGATTCTGCATAACCCGCTTCTGCCGACTTAAAAAGGCTTTCGATTGCGGTATCTTCATCTCCAATCCCAAACAACATAGATTCTTGAAACTGCCAATATTGCTCATAGAGCAAATCATCAGATTCAGAACACGATTGTATGGGCTGGCTTTGACATCCAATCAGCAAAATCCCAAGCAGTATGATTATGTCGTGTTTCATTGCCTAATTGTTTTCTTCTTTGCAAAACAATCCCTTGATTTTATGCCAAGCATAGTATTGCCATTGCCAACGCATCAGGCAACTTGTATTGTTTTCAATGGTCTGACGGTTTGGATTCGCCCATACCCCGCCTTTCTCTATCCATATCGTATCCCGCGTTTCGGGCTGAATCAATAAATCGCCATGACGCTCATAGTAAACTTTCAGATAATGTTCGGAAGAGGTGTAAACCGAATCTTGCGGAATAAGCACATTGAAATAATCGCCTGTCCCCACAGCATATATAGGAGCATATTTATATACAGTTCCCATTTCACGGAAACCCATATATAGTTTATCAGCCTGCTGCTCTGAAAAATAAATATTAGGCATCGCGGCTGCAAAATCCAATATGAGAATGGCTGTCCAAATCCATATCTTTCCGAATTTGGCAAGTTGGGGCATAGCAGTTGATTTGAAAAATATCGGCAGAATGGATGCAAGTAATATAAATCCGAGGCAATAGAAGATTCTTAATATTCGATAATTGCCTTTATGGAAAGAAAAGCCGCAATCATCCGAAATGAAATCAAACGAGAACGGGAATGATTCTACTTTATACCAAAAGATGATTATAGCAAAAAAGAGACTTATTAGTCAAAACGGGTGCTGAAACGCCTCAAAAACAGGAAAACGCCACGCTATAGGTCAAAACGGGTGCCGATAGCGTGGCATTCTATTTGAT
>NZ_MNQF01000042.1:0-5285 GCF_001915285.1 Alistipes sp. 56_sp_Nov_56_25 | reverse complement strand
TTTGCCGTCGAAGAGCAGCTGCCAGCCGTCGGCGATTTCGGCCTGGGTGAGGGTGTTGTGTTTGGGGCAGCAGGAGCAGAGGCCGGCTGCGAGGAGGCCTGTCGCGAAGAGCGTGCGGAACAGGGTGCGGCTTGGGTTCGATTTCATAAGTTCAATATTAGAGGTTTCTTGATTGGCGGTTGTCGTGTCCGAAAATCACCCGGTTCGTCCTCTTTGTAAAACGGGAAGTTTCGTTTTACAAAGGAAAGAGATTGCGAATGCTTTCGTGAATTTTTACAAAAGTAATTATTTTAACGGAGCAAACGAACGCGGAAGGCATAAAAAAATGTCACAGCAGTATGAATTTGTGACATTTTTTCTGGTTACGGGTCGTGGCGGGCGGTTACCTGCGGCCTTTGCCGGCCGCAGATTCCGGAACGACAGTTTCCTGCTCCACGCCGATGGTGCGTGTTTCGTTCCCGCAGGTGACGGTCAGCGTGGCTTTGCGGGGTGCGCCCGTTTCGTTGGTCGTGTAGGTCATCGTGATCTCGCAGGGACCGGCCGCCTCCGCGGGCGTCACGGTCATCCAGTCGGGAATGCCGGTCAGCGTCCATGCGCCGGGGGCCGATACGATCATGCGCTGCATGCCTTCCTGTTGGGAGAAGGTCCATTGGGCCGTCGATACGGCGAAGTCGGGGGTTTTCACTTCGTCGTCGTCGCATCCCGTTACGGACAGTGCGGCCAGGCCGACGAGTATTGAACAGAGCAGTTTTTTCATCTCTTTATCTTGTTGTTTGGCGTGTGACAATGGGTTAATAGCCGGGGTTCTGCACCAGGTTGGGATTCTTGTTGATCTGGCTCATGGGAATGGCCAGCCAGTAGCTCTTCGGCGCTTCGAAGACGCGGACGCGGCCTCCCTGATTGGCCGGGATCACCTGGTAGAAATCCTCCTGGGTCTTTCCGTCCCGGTTCCACGAGCGGGGTTCCTTGTTCATCACCTCGGGAGCCTCCTTCCAGCGGCGCAGGTCGTGGAAACGGCGTCCTTCGAACAGGAATTCGATCGAACGCTCCTGGTGCAGCACCTTGCGCAGTTCGCTGCCCGAGGGAATGCCGCCCACCAAGGCCCACGAATCCTGGAAGCGGGGCAGCCCGCAGCGTTTGCGCACCCGGTTGAGGTATTCGAGGCTCAAGGGGCTCAACGACCCGTTGTATTCGAAGTCCGCTTCGGCGTAGTTGTAGAACAGTTCCGGAAGCCGCAGGTAGGGATAGGCGTATTTGCGGTAGTTGTAGGAGTTCTTCGACTGGTTGTAGGTGCTCGATTTGTGAATCCATTTCTGGCAGAGGTAACCCGTGCAGCTCTGGTATTCGTCGGTCTCCTTGAGCGTCGAGCCGTGCAGTTCGCCGCCGCGGAGCTGGAGCGTGAGGATTTTGTCGTCGATCTCGAACGTGCCGCGGTCGAAACCGATCGAGGCGTAGAAGCGGGGTTCGCGGTTGCGGTGCAGGCGGGCGGTGTTGTCGCCCGGGGCGACGCTGTACAGGTCCTCGTCCTTGGTCAGCGGGTCGACGTCGAGCGGCAGCCCGTTCTTGGTGTAGTACATCTCGACGGCCTCCATCGTCGGCACGAGAGTCGTTTTCCAGCCTTTCGACATGTTGCCCTTGATCGAACGCGGTCCGCCGTAGCGCTGCAAAGCCTGAATGCCGCTCTGCGCGCCTTTGGCCAGGATGAATTCGGCTCCGTTCCAAGGCTCTTCGACGAAGGTGTCGTGGTAGTTCTTGCGGCCGCGTTCGTCGTCGGGCAGGCTCGAATCGGCCGAGGTATAGAGGTCGTATTTCGGCTTTTTCGTGTCGGGATTGATCTCGTCCGCGAGGGCGATCGCCGCCGCTGCCGCGTCCAGCGCCCGTTTCCACTTTTCCGGATCGTAGGTCGTGCTCATCAGGGGCGTGCCGTCGGGGTTGTTGAACCCTATGTAGTCGGGATTGCCGTTGACCAGCGGCGAGGCGGCGTAGAGCAGCAGGCGGGCCTTGTAGCTGAGCGCGGCCATTTTCGTGGGAAGTCCCAGTTCGGACTCGCCGACCACGTCGGGCAGCAGCCCGGCGGCCCGGTCGTAACACTCGGCGATGTACTTCACGCACTCGTCGTAAGGCGTCCGCGGAGTGAGGATCTCCGATTCGGGCGCGTCGATGGGAATGAACTTCTTGACCAGTACGATCGGTCCGTAGTATTCGAGCAGGCACTGGTGGTAATATCCCACGAGGAACCACGCTTCGCCCGCGTAGCGGTCGGCGTTTTCCTGCGAGACTGCGGGAACTTTGTAGATGTTGTCCAGCAGGTAGAAACAGTAGCGTATGCCGCGGTAGATGTCGTAGTTCGTGCCGCCGCTGGTGCAGTTCGGGGCCCAGCGGCCGAAATAGGTCAGGTTGGCGTTCTCCTCGCCGTAGAGCAGGCTCTTGCTCGAAAAATAGTAGGTCGTGCCGCGCGCTCCGGTGATGAAGTCGTCGCCGGCGAACTGGTCGGGCGACCAGTCGTACCCGATCAGGTTGGGCATGTAGGTCTGCATGTAGTAGCGGTAGTTCTCGGCCTGCTCCTCCGTTTTCCAGATATCCTCTTCGGTGGCTTTGCCTTCGGGCACCACGTCGAGGTAGGAGCAGGAGCATAGCAGCAGCAGTGAAAGTGCGAAGATTATCTTTTTCATGGTCTTTTGCTGTGTTTGGGTTAGAAATTGAACTGGAATCCGAGGTTGTACGTCCGCTGGAGCGGGTATCCCAGGCCGTTGCCCGAACCCTTTTCGGGGTCCCAGTACTTGAACGGGGCGAAGGTCAGCAGGTTGGTTCCCGAGACGTAGACGCGCATTTTCTTGTAGGTGTAGCCGATCTCGGCGGTCTTCAGGCGCAGCATCTTGCCGTTGCGCACGTAGAGCGTGCTGGCCTTGGTGTTGTTGTTGTTCCACAGCGGCGACAGGCGCGGGTAGAGAGCCTTGGGATTGGGGTCGTCCTCGCTCCAGTGTTCGTCGGCGATCCACTGCATCAGTCCCGAACCGGGCGTCGCGGCTGTCGCGAAGGGGTGGTAGTTGTACATGAGGATCGACACCTTGCCCTGTCCCTGGAAGAAGGCCGAGCAGTCGAATCCCTTGTATTTGAGCGAAAAGCCGAATCCGTAGATGATCTCCGGGACGGTCGGGTTGCCCGTCCAGCACATGTCGTTGTCGTCGATGATCTTGTCATCGTTCAGGTCGCGGTATTTCACGTCGCCCGGGCGGATGGGGTAGGTCGTGGCGTAGATGTCCTGCGAGGGCGAGGAGGCGATCTCTTCCTCGTCCCTGAAAAGCCCTTCGGCGATCAGGCATTGGATCGAGTTGATCGGATGTCCGGCCTTGTACTGGTAGGCCCATTTGTATTTGGGTTCGTCCATTTCGACGATCTCGTTGTGGGCGTAGGTGAACGTGCCGCGCAGCGAGAGGATCAGGTCCTTCGAGAAGGCCTTGTTGTAGTCGACCGAGATGTCGACGCCGCTGTTGTCGACCTTGCCGATGTTGGCCCACGGCGTGATGCCCGACATGCCGAAGGTCGAGGGCAGCGACGTGCGCTGCATGAAGATGCCCGAGCGTTTCTCCTTGAACCAGTCGAAGATGATGTTCAGGCTGTCGAACAGGCCGATCTCCACGCCGATGTCGAGTTTGCGGCTCTCCTCCCACGTGGCGTTGGGGTTGCCGTAGACGGAGAGGATGGGACCGTACTTACGCTCGAAGTTGTTGCCGATATAGACGTCGTAGCCCTGTCCCATGTCGACGGTCGTGAGGTAGGGGAAGCGGTCCGCATAATCCTTCGAGATCACGTCGTTGCCGACCAGCCCGTACGAAGCGCGGAGTTTGAACAGGTTGACCTGTTCCTTGATCCCCTTCCAGAACGGCTCGTTCGAAATCACCCAGCCCACGGCCACCGACGGGAAGAATCCGAAACGTTTGCCCGCGGCGAAGTTCTCCGAGCCGTTGTAGCCGAAGTTGGCTTCGAACAGGTAGCGTTTGTCGAAGCCGTAGGTGACGCGCCCGGCGAGTCCCTGCTGGCGGTAGGGCAGCGCGGCGTACTCCTGCTCGTCCGAGATGTTCATGTTGCGCTCCTTCTGCATGTAGACGATCGTCGCTCCGACATCGTGTTTGCCGAACGTGCGGGCGTAGTCGATCTTGGCCTGGAACGCCAGCTCGCGGTAACCGTCCTTGCCGCGCGTCGTGCCCAGGTAGGTGCTTCCGGTGTTGGTCGAGTTGCTGGTGTAGCTGTAATTGCCCGCCTCGTCGATATTGTAGTCGGTCAGCTGGTACATGAACGGCGTGAACGAACGGTAGACGGCCGAGTAGACGCGGTTGTAGAAGGTCGCCATGCCCGTTGCGCTCAAGCCCTTGGTGATGAAGTCGAGGTTCTGGTTGACGGTCAGCGCCGAAGTGAAGTGGCCGCGGAACTGGTCGCCGTAGCCGCGGCACAGCTGGGCGTAGGGGTTGGTGAAGAAGCCGCTGTTCCAGGCGTTGTTGGTTCCGAAGCGCACGAACGTGTCCGATTCCTCGCCGGGCAGCGTCGCGGGGAATTCGCAGGGCATGCCGGTCATGGCGTAGGCGAAGAGGTCCGAGACGCTCTGGATCGGGGCGTGGCGGTAGTGCAGCTGGGTGTTCATCTTCAGCGATACGCGGGTGGTCTTGGTGGCGTCGGCCGAGACATTGGCCTGGAACAGGTATTTCTGGGCGTTGATGTTGGTGTCGAATTTCGAGGCTTCGGGCTTGCGCATGATGCCGTTCTCGTTGTAGACCGAGGCGTTGAGGAAGTAGTCGATCTTCTTGGCTCCGCCCGTCATGTTGAAGTTGAAGTTCTGGTTGAAGGTGCAGTCCTTGAACAGCATGTCGTACCAGTCGACGTTGGGGTAGACGTAGGGGTCGAGTCCCAGTTTGGTTCCCATGATCTTCTCGTTGCTGTAATAGGGCTTTTCTCCGCGCGTGGTGCGGGCCTCGTTGAAGGTCTCCATGTAGGTGATGCCGTCGGCGACCTTCGGAACGCGGGTCGGGGCCGAGGCGCCGAACTCGGCGCGCAGGTTGATGGTCATTTTCTCCGAGTCGCGGCCGTTTTTCGTGGTGATGATCATCACGCCGTTGGCTCCGCGCGAACCGTAGAGGGCCGTGGCCGTGGCGTCCTTGAGCACCGAGAACGACTCGATGGTCTCGGGCGGGATGTTGTTGAGCATCTGGTTGGTGATTTCCACGCCGTCGAGGATCAGCAGCGGCGACTGTCCCGATCCGAAGGTCGAGATTCCGCGGATCCAGAAATTG
>NZ_MNQF01000041.1:0-6289 GCF_001915285.1 Alistipes sp. 56_sp_Nov_56_25 | reverse complement strand
CCAGTGTGTCCACGACCTTTCCGACCTAAAATCGGAGAGTAACAAGCGAGCAACAAATGCGGTACAAAAATGAGCTGAAAAAGCCCTATAAACGATAACCATCGCTTATAAGGCTAAAAAGAAAGGCGCTCAAAATGAACGCCTTGATAATCGTTGATGATATATGCTAATCGTTGGTAATCACCACTTATTTGCCTGTCGGCGGAAATAAATTCCGAGGATATTAGATATGCGCTATTCCGGGATCGCGCCGGGTTACTGCGCGATCTTGAAGACGCTGTCGAGCCTCTCGCTCAATGCCGCCATATCCTGCCCGATCTTGTCATTGGTGATTTTAGCATAGATTTGGGTCGTGGTGATCCGTTTATGTCCCAGCATCTTGCTGACGGTTTCCAGGGGTACGCCCTGCGCAAGCGTAACCGTCGTGCGAAGGTGTGCCGCATGTTTGCAACATGTCGTAAGGACATGTTCATCGTCTTGTAGTAGCGTTTGATCGGGAAGACCTTATTACCTTCCAGATGCAGGTCTTTATAACGGTCGTAGATCATTTCGGCGACGGGAAAAAGTTTTACCCGAAATTGCATACCTTTTCGGCCGTAACATACGGTTGCAGAGGCGTTGATACTACTTGTGGATATTGGTCTTGATATTTTCCAGTTTCTCGTTGACGCACTGCGATTCGAGGCTTTTGCCGGAGGCTTTGTTCGCCTTGGCATTCCAAAGAGAAGAACGAACGGTGAGTTTGCAACTGAACTGCGACATCGTACCGTTGATCGTAATGCGGCCCATGACGGGAACCTGACTCGATTTTCGGACTGCCTTTTCACGTAGAAAAGGACTTTGAAAGTACTGCGTTGCATAATAACCTGAACTTTGTGGCTTGTTAAACGTTAAGTCAAGTTGTTTGTTATGCAGAAATTCGATGCAACACGCTGAAAAATACTGCCTTAAATGCAAATCAAAGCATTTCGGGCAGGTAACGGATAAGTAACGAAACTCACCGTTAAACCTGCCCGATTCTGCTTTTTTATTGTTCGGAGCATATGCAGAAGAGAAAGTTAAATACCTGTAACCAGGTTGTTTACTCTTTTCTGCACTTTCGTTTACCTACAAATACCGGACCCGAAATGAATCGGGTCCGGTCGCTGTTTTCAGGCGTCTATGGTTAGAACTTGTATGCCGCGCCGATGCTGATGACTACGGGGTTCTTGCGCCAGTCGTCGAACATGGGCTGCCATTTCAGGCCGGCCGAAAGGTCCCAGTTGCGGGCTACCTCGAAGTCGAAACCGCCGCCGATGTTCAGGCCTGCGGCCCACTTGCCGATGTCATTGGCCGTGAAACCCACTGCCGGATAAACGCTCCAGCCTTCGCCCAAGTGGAAGACGTACTGCGCGTCGACGCTGATGTCGATCGAACAGCCGCTGTGCAGCAGCGCCGTCAGCGACGGTTCGATACGCCAGTTGTCCGTGAAGCTGTAACGTCCGAATGCACCCAGACCCACCACGGCGTCACCCGTGTTGGTGTAGATGTTCATACGCGGGCCGAGCGCCCAGTTGCCTTTGTCCTGCGCCGATGCTGCCGTTACTGCGAACAGCGCGACGATCGCCGTTAAAAGAATTTTTTTCATGTTTCGTTTTTTTATATTGAATAAACGTTATTTCAAACTGTTTGCCAAAACAAATATAGGAAATTTCCCGATTGCGGCCAAATATATTCAATGAACCCGACTTTTTTATAAATAAAAAGGAGGTCCGCGACAATCGTGCGCGGACCTCCGGAGTGTGTCGCCCCGAGGGGGCGTGAAATGCTACTTCTGATTGAGTGCGGCGTGTGCGGCCGCCAGGCGTGCGATGGGCACGCGGAAGGGCGAGCAGCTCACGTAGTTCAGACCTGCGTAGTGGCAGAACTCCACCGACGAAGGTTCGCCGCCGTGCTCGCCGCAGATACCGCATTTGAGGTTTTCGCGGGTTCCGCGGCCCTTGAATACGGCTTCGCGGATCAACTGGCCCACGCCGTTGCGGTCGAGGATCTGGAACGGGTCGTTTTTCAGGATGCCCTTCTCCAGATATACCGGCAGGAACTTGCCGATGTCGTCGCGCGAGAATCCGAGGGTCATCTGCGTCAGGTCGTTGGTTCCGAACGAGAAGAACTCGGCGACTTCGGCGATCTGGTTGGCCGTCACGGCGGCGCGCGGAACCTCGATCATCGTGCCGACCATGTAGTCGATCTTGTCGTTGCGCTCCGAGAACACCTGCTCGGCCGTCGTGTCGATGATGTTCTTCTGGTAGCGCAGTTCCTTGTGGTTGCCCACCAGCGGCACCATGATCTCCACGTGAACGGGGATGCCTGTGGCCTTGACGTTCATGGCCGCCTCGATGATGGCGCGGGCCTGCATCTCGGTGATCTCGGGGTAGGTGTTGCCCAGACGGCAACCGCGGTGTCCCAGCATGGGGTTGAACTCGGCCAGCGACTCGACCTTGGCGACGATCTTCTGGAGGGGCACGCCCATTTCGGCGGCCATCTCTTTCTGGCCCTTCTCATCGTGGGGAACGAACTCGTGCAGCGGGGGATCCAGAAGGCGCACCGTCACGGGGTAGCCGTTCATGGCCTTGAACAGCCCCTCGAAGTCGCCGCGCTGGATCGGCAGCAGCTTGGCCAGCGCCACGCGGCGTCCGGCTTCGTCGTCGGCGAGGATCATCTCGCGGATGGCCTTGATGCGGTCGCCCTCGAAGAACATGTGCTCCGTGCGGCAGAGTCCGATGCCTTCGGCGCCGAAGGCGAATGCCTGTGCGGCGTCTTTCGGGGTGTCGGCGTTGGCGCGGACCTTCAGCACCGAATATTTTCCGGCGAGGTCCATCAGCTGTCCGAAGTCGCCGCTCAGGTCGGCGGCCTTGGTGGCTACCTGACCGAGGTATACTTCGCCCGTCGAGCCGTTGAGCGAGATCCAGTCGCCCTCCTTCACGGTGAATCCGTTCACCTGGATCGTGCGGGCTTTATAGTCGATCTGCAATTCGCCGGCGCCCGATACGCAGCATTTGCCCATGCCGCGGGCCACGACGGCCGCGTGCGAGGTCATGCCGCCGCGTGCGGTCAGGATACCTGCCGCGTCGAGCATGCCCTTGAGGTCCTCGGGCGAAGTCTCGATGCGCACCAGAATGGCGCGCTGGCCGGTTTTCTCCAGCACCTTCTCGGCGTCCTCGGCGAAGAACACCACGGGACCCGTGGCGGCTCCCGGCGATGCGGGCAGGCCCTTGGTGATGACCTGCGCATTGGCGATGGCCTTCTTGTCGAAGACGGGGTGGAGCAGTTCGTCGAGCTTCGCAGGCTCGCAGCGCAGTACGGCGGTCTTCTCGTCGATCAGACCCTCGCGCAGCATGTCCATGGCGATCTTGACCATCGCCGCGCCCGTGCGCTTGCCGTTGCGGCACTGGAGCATCCAGAGTTTGCCGTCCTGAATCGTGAATTCGATGTCCTGCATGTCCTTGAAGTATTGCTCCAGGTGGTGCTGGATTTCGTCCAGCTCCTTGTAAACCTCGGGCATCACCTCTTCGAGCGAGGGGAACTTCGCCTTGCGCTCCTCCTCCGAAACCTTCTGGGCCACGGCCCAGCGCTTCGAACCCTCGATGGTGATCTGCTGCGGGGTGCGGATGCCGGCTACGACGTCCTCGCCCTGGGCGTTGATCAGGTATTCGCCGTTGAAGAGGTTCTCACCCGTTGCGGCGTCGCGCGAGAAGGCTACGCCCGTCGCGGAATTCTCTCCCATGTTGCCGAATACCATGGCCTGTACCGATACGGCCGTGCCCCACTCGGCGGGGATGTTGTTGAGTTTGCGGTAGAGGATGGCGCGTTCGTTCATCCACGATCCGAACACGGCGCAGATGGCTCCCCACAGCTGGTCCCACGGACAGGTCGGGAAATCCTCGCCGGTCTGCTTCTTCACGGCGGCCTTGAAGTTCTTCACCAGCTCCTTGAGGTCGTCGGTCGTCAGGTCGGTGTCGTTCTTCACGCCCTTCTTGGCCTTCTGCTCCTCGATGATCACCTCGAACGGGTCGTGGTCTTCCTTCGAAACGGGTTTCATGCCCAGCACCACGTCGCCGTACATCTGTACGAAGCGGCGATACGAATCCCAGGCGAACCGCGGGTTGCCCGTGCGCTTGGCCACGGCCTCCACGGCCTGGTCGTTCATGCCCAAGTTGAGGATGGTGTCCATCATGCCGGGCATCGAGGCGCGTGCGCCCGAACGTACGGATACGAGCAGCGGCATCTCCTTGTCGCCGAATTTCATGCCGGTCAGTTTCTCGATGTTCTTCATCGCCTTTTCGACCTCGGGGCGGAGCATCTCGATGACGGCCTCTTTGCCGTGCTTGTAGAATTCCGCACACACTTCCGTGGTGATGGTGAATCCCGGGGGCACGGGGATGCCGATAAGGTTCATCTCCGCAAGGTTCGCACCCTTGCCGCCGAGCAGTTCACGCATTTTGCCGTTTCCTTCGGCCTCTTTGTTGCCGAAGGTATAGACCCGTTTTACGTCTGCCATAACTTTTTTGGTTTTGAATTATAGTATAAATATAAAAATTTTTTCTTTTACCTCACCCTTAAAGCCGAAAAATTGCGGTGACGTTTCCGTTACCGCATCCGTAAAATGCATTTCCGTCGAAGGGATTGCGAAAATACGAAAACTTTTCGAAATATCCAAAAAATTCTACCGGATGTAAATGAATACCGGAAGCGAATAACCGTAGCCGCCGCGATAAACCCCGCGGGAGTAGGTCGTGAGGGGGTTACCGCTCTTTTGGTCAACCAGATAGCGGCGTGCGAAAACGTCGCCCTCCGAGGTGGTCAGCGCCGTGTCCGCGAGGATACGGTCGCGCATCTGCCACCGTCCGCCGCGCCGTACCGTGCCCCGTCCGGCCTGTTCGGCGCGCCGGGTCGCGTCGCGCAGTCCCCAGCGTCCGGGGTCGGGGAGATCCGAGCGTCCCAGCACGATCAGTTTCACGTGCGGACGCTCCGCACGCAGGTCGCGCACGACCCATTGGGCCATGCGTGCGTCGCCGCACAGCGCCAGCCCCACGGTGTCGCGTCCGAGTTCGCCCTCGACGTAGAGGTAGCGGCGTCCCGGCTCGTCGCGGGTCGGGTAGAAGAGGTCCCCGTAGTAGAGCAGCGCAAAATCCATTCCGTCGAGCGAATTGAGCGTGCGGTGGAGGTAGGAGTAGTCGCCCCGGCAGGCGGCGGCGATGTCGCGCACGACCTGTTCGTTTTCGACGCCCCACAGGGCGACCAGGGGCAGGGCCATCGAGTCGATCACGGCAGCCGTGTTGCGGATTTTACGCGCGTAACGCTCTGCGGTCCAATGCAGACGGCCTTCGGGCGTGTAGTCTGCGTCGTCGTAGAAAAGCGCCGGGACGGTGTCGTAAATCCGGTCCACGTCGTAGAAAGCGATTCCTATGGGGCGTTGCCCGTAAGAGTGGCAATTAAAAATTAAGAATGAAAAATTGAGAATTATCAGCAGACGCAGCCACATGGTTCCGCTGGTTTAGAGAGGTTGTTCGGGCAGGAAATCGCGGGGCGAGCAGCCGAGGAATTTGGCGATTTCGTTGATGTGGTTGAGGTTGTATTTCGAAGGACTTTTGGGGCTTTCCACTTGGCTGATAAATCCGTCGCTCACCCCGATTCCGTAGGCTAAAGTCGCTTGTGAAACACGTTGAGCCATCCGCTCTTTGCGGACAGCTGCACTGACGTATTTATCGAACGCGCTTTTCGGTTTCACAAACATCTGTTTAAATATTGTAAAACTAAAAAAGATGCCAGAGTGAAAGTTTAGTTATAACTTAAATTCGCTTACGTATAGGTAGATGTTTTATCTCTTTTATCGGATTTATGGACATTTTGTGTTTCGTTCGCCCCAGCCTCCCCCCTGGGGGCGAACGACGGGCGCGGTGCGCCCGGAAGATTATCCGCACCGGGAGGGATGCGTCCGGGACAAGTGGGAAGCACAGAAGCCTACGACCGCCCTTGCGAGCGGTTTAAACCGCCGCATTCTCGCTTGGAGCGGAAAAAGAACGTTGTGCAGGCGGAGCGTTAAAAAACGGGGCCGGTTTGCTTGCAAACCCGCGAAGGCGCCCGTTTTAGCGATGCCAAACAACGTTCCCGCGAAAGCGACATGCGGATGGTTTTGGGTACCTTTTGCCACCAAAAGTACAACAAATCCTCAAAACGGGCAAATAAGCGTAGTGGTATTGACAATCAGGCTGTTTTTCGTTTCGGTTCGCCCTGTAGAAGCTTTCGAATG
>NZ_MNQF01000002.1:0-244115 GCF_001915285.1 Alistipes sp. 56_sp_Nov_56_25 | reverse complement strand
TCGGAAGGCATATGTAAACTTATATCAGGACAATATTTTTTGAACCAAAATGTTTATCTTTAATTATCAATCACTGTAAACCTTTTTCAGGACGGGACATGCCCCGAGACGGTTGTAATATTGCACCGGGAACCAACCCGGCCCCGGAAACCTGAAACTGCGAGTTACAAATACTCTTCCCGGCTCAATGAAGAGCAGCATATCGGTTTCAACGAACTGCTCTCAAAGGTCAGATCGGAGCAAAACCGCAGCTGCTTTATCGTCAAACGCATCTTCGGCGAGGAGTTTGTCGTCATTAAACGCACCCTCTCGAAGACACGGATCGTCGCCCGTTTGAACGACTTTTATTTCCAGTTTCAGAAACCGAAGATACGGTCTTCAATGAATATGCCTGACGGTATTTATACTTCTGCTGCCATGTTAATGACGCTCCTCATACAGTAACCCGCTCTGATAGATTGTTCGGCCGACAGTCTTGTCGGAGTCAAATATAGAATTGCACGCTTGCTCGTTACCTTGGCCCGTCAACTTTAACAACAACAAACGTATGGCAACCGTAAAAGTAATATTCCGGGCCTCGTCCGTTGCGGATCGTGAAGGCCGACTGTTTTATCAGATAATCCATAACCGCGTAACCCGGCAAATCAGCACCGGTTATAAACTGTTTCCGTCGGAATGGGACGGGCTGTATGCGGGAGGACTTTTATTGAACAGCAAAGGCAAGCGACACGCTTATCTTGCGACATTGAAGAGCCGAATTGCGGAAGACAAAGCCCGCTTGGAGTGTCTTGTCGCCCGGTTGGATCGTGCCGGCGAAAGTTACACCGTCGGGGATGTGGTGAAATTGTATCTTACACCCTCGAATCGAGAGGATTTTTTCACTTTTACCCGGATGCTTATTGGACAGTTGAGACAAGTAGGTAAAACGCACACTGCCGAGCGGTATGTGACAGTCATGAATAGTTTCGGACGTTTTCGCAGGGAAAACGAGCTACTTTGGGAAGAAGTGGATTCCGACCTAATGGTCGAGTACGAAACTTATCTCAAATCGAGAGGCGTATGTCCGAATACCTCTTCCTACTACATGCGGGGACTGCGGGCCATTTACAACCGGGCCGTCGAAAAAGGAATGACCGTACAGCGCGAGCCGTTCAAGTATGTTTACACGGGCATAGACAAAACCATTAAACGGGCCGTACCCTTGAAAGTTATTCGTCAGATTCGAGATCTGGACCTGACACTGTTTCCGACGATGGATTTTGCACGCGACATCTTCATGTTTTCATTCTACACCCGGGGCATGTCCTTTATCGACATGGCTTACTTGAAAAAGAAAGATCTGCAAGGCGGAACTCTTTCCTACCGCAGACAGAAGACGGGGCAGCAATTGTTCGTCAAATGGGAGAAACCCATGCAGGAAATCGTCGACAAATACAATACGAACGGGACTCCTTATCTGCTGCCGATAATCCGGGACATGAATGCCGACATTCGCCGGCAGTATAAGAACGCCGCGCATCTGGTAAACGATAAGTTGAAGAAACTGGGCGAGAAATTGGGACTGACCGTTCCCCTGACCAGTTACGTCGCCCGCCACGGATGGGCATCCATCGCCAGGAGCAGAAACATTCCGCTTGCGATTATCAGCGAAGCAATGGGGCACGATTCGGAGAAGACCACGCGGATCTATCTCGCCTCTTTGGACACCACCTCCGTGGACAAGGCGAACAGCCGAATTCTGAAAGCCCTGTAAACATTAAAGGGGCTTACTTTGGGAATAGTATCAAAAATCTCCTTCAAAAGATATATCTCTTGAAGGAGATGCTCTTTTTGTCGAATTGAGCCGTTTGTAGATTCCTTTTTTTGCAGAAGTCGGCTATCGCATATTGATAGTTGGAGAAATAAGCTACGAATAAGTCTTCGAAATAAACCGGGGATTTTAATCGACAAATACAAGTTCTCTTTGCAAGAGAAATAGTACATCGTTACAAAGTTATGAAAAATATGGGATACAGCAATAGAATCCGATGAAAAATAGAATTATCGACCTCTTTCCAGTTCAATAAATGTTAAGCAGATGCAGTGATTTGTTGTGCAAATCCAGGCTTTGGCTGATGTAAGATGTTAATAATAAAATATTTTTCGCTCTGCCATTTCTCTTGCAAAGAGATATATCGTTAATGGGATCCACCAAAGGAAATCGTAAGCAGCCTGTAATCGGTAAGAACGGAGCGGAGCGGCGTTTTCGATGAACGATTCCAACTGATCGGTAGGGAGAGGCGAAAGATAAATTGTTGTGCAACAGACTACTTCTCTCTGTAAGAGAAATATTAACGGACGCAAAGTTATGCAATTTAATGGAAATAACGACCTAAAACAGATGGAATTTTCGTCTGCCGGACTTGCCAAAAGGTTTCTGCCCAACAAATGTTGCTCAAATGAACAGTCTTTTGAGTGTAATTTCCGCTTGTTTCCCAGATAGTTATAACCAATTACATCCATCACTCTTTCTCTTACAGAGAGAAAGAGCGTAAAATAAGTAGAATATTTTTTGCGGATTTGCGGATTTGCGGAATAAATGAATGATTATTCCGGCAGAGATAAATATAAACGACTGTAATACATGCCAATATGCAATTTGGCATGAACTAAAGATATGCGCCCTGATTGAAAAAACGGGCATAAGTATGTATGGATATCGCCTCGCCCAATACAGAAGAAGTCACGACCGCCCGCTGGTTCGTCATGCGGGCCTACAAAAGTGAAAAAAGAGCGGAGGAGAAACTCAAAGGTAAAGATGGTTTGGAATATTTTAAACAAGTTGCAGAGATTGAAGATTATGGTTATATCCTACTGAATCAACAATGGAAAAAAGCGTGGGGGGGGGTTATATAGACCTGCTAACACCCGCAATGACGGATCAAAATCACGTGAGAGTCTTTACCGACGATAATCGTTATATCAGCCAAGATTGTCGGCATCTAACTCCTGCTGGAGCTCAATGGTATGCCCAAATACTTGATTGGAAGAATATTTTCAAAGAAAAACAGCCTAGATATCAATAAATAGTAAGCAATACCTTACATAACAATACGAATATTGTCATTCTGTTTTATCATTTGGCATGCCCTCAATAGAAAAATTGAACATTTTGCAACTTAATGCCTTCAGACGGAATTAAAGAATAACAATGAAAAAGCGGCTTACAACCATTATACAATGTTAATATATTTAAACAATAATAATGGAACAACCTATCCAACGACTCTGGATTGTAACAGAATTATTTCCACCAGACGAGACATCGACGAGCTATATTTTGGGAGAAATTGCCAATGCAATGGCAAAGAAGTATTGCGTGGGAGTAATCTGCGGTCCGGAAATATATGATAAACGTAAGGCGTTAGATATCAACAACAAGTTCAATTTAGACGAAAGTATCGAGGTACATCGAGCAAAGGGAGCCGACTTGGACAAAAATACAACGAAAGGCAAAATCCTCTCATTTCTGCTAATGAGCCAAAGAATGATAGCTCTAGTTAAGCAGTATGTGGGCCAAGGCGACAAAGTACTAATGGTAACAAACCCAGCGCCACTGGTATTACTAATGAGCAGACAGAAGCGCAGGCTTAAATTTGAGTGGCATATACTCGTGCATGACGTTTTTCCAGAAAACACCATCCCCGCAGGCCTTAAAATGCCAATGTACAATTTTATTAAACGACTATTTGATAAAGCATACTCTAAAGCAGATCAACTCATCGCATTAGGTCGCGATATGCATTCAGTCCTAAAAGAAAAAGTTGAGAATGGTTCGAAAAGTAAAGGATCTTTGCCATGTATTACTATTATTGAAAATTGGGCGGACATAGATAACATCAGACCTCAACCCATGCCGGAAGGTAAAATTATATTGGAGTATGCTGGTAATATTGGACGAGTGCAAGGATTAGATAAGATCATTGAACGTTTGCCTAGCGATGTGGAACTGCATCTATATGGCACCGGTTCAATGGAAAATAATTTGAAAAAATTGAAACATCCTCATGTATTCTTTCACGGTCCATACTTCCGCAGTCAGCAAAACAAAATATTAGCAGCGTGCCACATTGCCATTGTGACATTACAAGATGGCATGTATGGATTAGGTGTACCATCAAAGACCTATAACATTCTAGCATCTGGCAGACCTATAATGTATATTGGGCCAAAAAACAGTGAGATTGACTTACTTGTACGCGATGAACAAATCGGTTATTGCGGTTGGCCAAATAGATGGTATATGGATGAACTGAAGTCTATGGGATTGAAGGCTCGCGAAGTAGCGGAAAAAAATATTCCAAGACAATTATTTTAAACAAATTTCTTGAAACCATATAATGGAAAAACTCCTTTTTACTGGTGGTACCGGATTTTTAGGCAAGAATGTAATGCCCCTACTTAAAACACAATATGATGTAACTACATGTGGCATTACTCCAGATGATATGATTAAAGTGAATCTTGCAAAAGAGGTTCCAGCACTTAATGAGCATTATGACGTAGTATTGCATGCTTGCGGGAAGGCGCATATGTTACCCAAAACAGAAACAGAGAAACAGGAATTCTTTGACGTAAATTATCAGGGAACAATAAATTTATGCACGGCTCTGGAGAAGATTGGCTCGCCTAAGGCATTGATATTCATTAGCACTGTAGCAGTATATGGATGTGAATATGGAGAGTTAATTACAGAGAATCACCCACTTAATGGAGACACGCCATATGCTAAGAGCAAAATTATGGCTGAGAAGTACTTAATAAAATGGAGTAAGGAACAAAACGTAACTCTTAGCATTCTACGGCCATCACTCCTTGCGGGCAAAGATGCACCAGGGAATTTGGGAGCAATGGTAAATGGCATAAAAAAGGGATACTACATGAACATTGCAGGCGGTAAGGTTGTGAAAAGTATTTTAATGGCAGAGGACATTGCCAATATCTTACCTGCTTTGGTAAAAAAGGGTGGAATTTACAATGTGTGTGATACTCGGCAACCTTCATTCGGGGAATTATCAAAATCTGTGGCACGTCAGTTAGGAAAGCACAAGCCGATTTCTATTCCATATTGGATGGCATGGTGCATGGCTAAAATAGGCGACATGTTTGGTTCAAAAGCTCCTATTAATAGCTATAAACTAGATAAAATGACAAAAAGCCTCACTTTCAGCAATAAAAAAGCCTGTAAAGAATTAAAATGGGAACCTTTAGATGTACTTAAAAACTTAAAAACGGAAAAGTGACTTCTTCTTTTTCAATAGCGTCTCATTCTTCACCGATAAGCTAACTTTCTCAGAACATAGCAACGTATATTGTGAGAAACTTGAAAATTAAGAAAGCATTGGAATAAATATGAGAGCGAAGCTTGGCTGATAAGGTAATAAAAAAGAAGTAATATAATTCAAAATAATGGTAAAATTAGGAGAATTATCAATATTCCGTACCGAGTTAATGGGAATAAGCGCATTACTCATACTTATCTGTCATTTGTATGGCTATGTGGATTTATCAGTAACAGTGCAATATATTCTTTCATTGGGAAATATTGGTGTTGACTGTTTCCTATTTCTTTCGGGAGTAGGTATGTGGAATAGTCTTTTAAAAGTTAAGAGCAGAGAGATTAAATATTGGTATATTAATCGATATTTAAAGTTATTCATTCCATACCTTACAGTAATTTTACCTTTGGGCATTTTGGGTGATAAACGGCAACCGTCAAGTTCAAGGATAGCCATTTAATTCCCCCCCCCACACAGCACTCGAACTGTAACTTCCGAAGGTCGTATATCCCAGTGACGGTGCTTGTCTAATAATGCCTTTTGATATTATTCATCCAGAAATTTCTTGCGATGTTCCCTGCAGATTCCACTGTGTATTCGGATTTTGCTCTTCTGGTCGGAAAACAGTCCTTCAAGCGCGTTGTTCGTGTTCGGGAGTCCTGTTTCTGGTCTGTCATAGAAAGTCCCTAACAAAGGCATGTTACGCTTTACGCTCAGGTACGCACTGTGCAGCCTCGGGCGCATATACGGAGGTGTCTTCTTCTTGATAAACTTGTCGTGAATGCGTTCGTTTAGGATGTCCTGATATTTTTCGTACCAGTCGTTGAAGGCTCCAATAAAGCTCTCCTTATCAGTTCTGGTTATGGTATTCGCCAAGTCCAACAGGTCTTTGGACGCTTCAAGGTCAGGGGCCTGTGTAGGTACCGACGGATGATAAGCATCTGATGGAACTAGCACATCTGGACAGGAACGGGCTTCAGGGCCAGTGGTAGCCCTTTTATCTCGTCTATCACGGCCCCATATATGCGGAAGCCGTTGTCCTTAAGCCAATCCACTCCTTCCACATATTGCGCAATGGTCTCGTGATGTACATATTTATGCCATAGGACTTTCCCGCGTACGGCGTCACGGATGACCATAAGACCGAAGCCACGCCCCCAATAGGTCGTATCCATCTGGATGGTTACATCCTTGTATCTGAATGCCTTGCGGATATACCGTATTTCCTCCAGGTCTCGGCGGATTGTTTTTTCGCTGACTCCGTACTTGTTAGCAAGTTGCACCAAGGTTTGCTTGCCCTCTACATAATCCGTTATGACATGTGATTTGTTCCGACGTATGCCCGTCGAAGCGGCGTTCGCAATCCTTGCATTTATATCTCTGAGTGCGGGCTTTCAGACCATTGAGGACTACATTTTTAGCACCACAGAAAAAGCATTTTTTTAAGCATATCAATGATAATATTCACAAAGATATGTAAATCAATTTATTGAAAGGTTTTTATCACCCCAAATGTCCAACCCGCCAGTTATGCATATTTTTAATCTTCGGCCTAAAATATATCTATAATTAGCAATTGCTATTTTTTATATTAGGGAATAGGTAATTGCAGCATTGCATCATCTAAAATACGACTACCTAAAAAGTTATGAATACATACCTAATTTATGGAATCATCCTTGTAATTCTTCTCATCTTAGAGTTATTGTACTTCACGATTGCTGACAAATTTGATATCATTGATAAACCAAATGAAAGGAGCAGTCACTCATCAATAGTACGACGAGGAGGAGGGATTATTTTTCTGTTGGGGGCTTGGATATGGAGCATAGTCTTCGGTTTCCAGTATCCGTTTTTCCTGGCAGCTGTAACATTAGCAGCCGGGATCAGTTTCATTGATGATATTCATTCTCTTCCAGATTCAGCCAGACTTATAGTTCAATTCGCGGCAATGGGCTTACTCGTCTGGCAACTTTTCATCATGGCCGGAAACAATTCTTTTATCCAAACATCTGACTTATGGATAAAGATAGGCTTCATTGCTATGGCTCTTGTAGTATGTGTAGGTGCAACTAACATCTATAACTTCATGGATGGAATTAATGGTATTACTGCCTGTTATTCTGCAGCAGTACTTTTGCCACTCTTACTTGTTAATAGAACATATAATTTTGTAGATACATCTTTTCTGCTAATCATTTTGTTGGCAGTAATAGTATTTTCATTTTTCAATTTCAGGCCAAGAGGCAAGGCAAAATGCTTTGCAGGAGATGTAGGAAGCGTTGGAATAGCATTTATACTTTTGTTTGCCATCGGAGCATTGATAGTTAAAACTGGTGATATCACATGGCTTATATTCCTGCTTGTATATGGTGTGGATGGGTGTCTGACTATATGTCACAGGATTCTTCTACATGAAAATCTTGGACAGGCTCACCGTAAACACGTCTATCAACTTATGGCTAATGAGCTGAAAATAAGCCACCCCGTGGTATCTCTGACATATGCAATCGTTCAATTGGCGGTATCTATAGGATTTATATATTTGATACCCAACAATGTTTATGCACATTGGATATATTTATCATGCGTTTTTGCATTGTTAAGCGTTATGTATATATTATTCAAGAAGAAATATTACCATCTCCACGAAGAATATTTAAGGAATTCATCAAAAAGATGATTCTTGCAATAATATTCATTAACAAACCGGATTTATAGAATCAAATCTGAACATTCTGTTACAGAGACAGAAAATCGTACCTTAATAACAGTCCTCTACAGTTTGAATGGCTACTATGACATCAATATCAAGGAACTGATATTTGACAAATCGAAAAAAGTCACAAACCGCAAGCTAGCTATTTCTGGATGGGAACGCTTTAATGGCCTTGATAAGCAATAGGGAGTCTTCACGGTGTGACTATTGCTGCATATCGGGGTGGAAATTGTCGCTCATCGTAAACGGTTGTAAACCTTTGTCAACTCCCTGCACGATGTGACAAAAAATAAGCCCCGCAAATTCTCCACGTCAGAAATATGTCTCAAAAATATGTGGAAATTTGGGAAGCATCAAAAAGCAGCCGAAAAGTGTTAAATATTAGAATGTACTGACAATTAAAGGTTTGTGATTGGATATTTCTGATTGGTTTTGGTTGTTATACGCTTCTAAATACTATTAAAATAGGGATAGTCATTTAATTCCTTCAATTTGAGTTAACCAGCAGACTTTCCCTTATTTTTCCGATCATACTCATCGTTTTTTATATCATCGGCTCTGTTTTTAGGGCCGATTTTTTCATTTTCAGTCACGTCTGGAGCTACCACTCCCGTAAAGTCGTGTTCCATGCGTGGAACATCAGGCTGCAAGAGCTACTTGGACTGACTCTCGTCTTGCAAGGTTTACCACATTTGCTGTGTGGATACCGAAGAAGATCAGCATGATCTCTGTCGATTTTATCCTTGCAGCAATCTTTCGCAGACCATAATGCTCCTTCTGAGTTCCAAAAGAGCCTTCCATTGCTGTAGCTCGAACGCGTGCAAGTTCTCGTTTAGTAGCGTTCTTAACTTCATTCTTTCCAGTTCGTCCTTTCTGAGTGAATGAGGTTTCAATACCATTCTCCTTGCAGAAAGTTCTGTTGTCATTACCCGAGTAACCCTGGTCGCCACCTATCTTTTTTACATCAACGCCTGTAAGTTTCTTCGACAATGACACACAGTGCTTAAGTCTCGTTCCTTCATTGAATGCATTGAATGATAGCTTCTCAATAAACGATATTCCGTCAATCAATATGTTGTTGCACTTCGCTCCAAATTCGACTATCTTGGTCTCCTTGCCTCTGACTATCGGTCTGATGTAAGGCTTGCTGAGACTTACAATACGGTTAGGGATACTCTCACGAGAGTCACCACTCTTGAAGTGGTTCTTCTGCTGACGATATACCCTTGTGACAGTCTCAAGCATATCCAACTGCTTGTAATTCAATAGTTCTTCATCCGGATGGACGCGCATCTGTCTGCGGATTTCTCCCAGTATCTTGCCCAGCAATGCAAGCAGTCTCATTATCATCTTTCTGGTCTGCTTATGAGTATGTTTGCGCTGCTTCCTATATGCCAGGTTCGCCTTGTCGATATCATTGTACTTTGTTCTCATTCGATGCTCACCAAGCTGAGAACTGATACCGCACATCATCTTGTATGCTCTATCTACACATTCCCAAAGCAACTTCACGTCAGTTGGAAAGCGCATCAGGCTTTCATAGCAGCTGGCATCTGTATAGACAGTATCAAGGTTCTTCATGTACGGCTTCCATGCATCTGCAAGTACCTTCTGCTGCTCCTGAATCTTCAGTTTCTTGGACAATTCTACCAGAATGCTGTCGATCAGCTTGTAGTTTGTCAACTGGTTCTCAGGACTGATCCTGATCCCGCAGAAGATCTGATAATGGATGTTTCCATTCAACGCATCCATCAGCTTCGGAGCTGACAATCCTGTATACATCTTCAAGAACGCCAACGCCACCTTGCCCTCAGGTGTGAAGAAGGACTTTCGTCCTCGCTTCACTCTCAAACTCTTCGGCTTCTCTTCTACTAAACCGAACGATATCGCCATCTCTCGAAGAGGAAGAAGTGACTTGATCCGTCCAAGTTCCGATGTTTTGAAGCTCTCTTCGTATCGCTGATAAAAATCAAACTCTGTAAATGCAATCTCTTGCTGAATGTCAGATAAATTTCGTACTTTTGCCATGAGTTATTTTTGCTCATTTCCTCCGAAAGTCACTTTTCCAGGGTGTTCGGAGGAATTTTTAATTCCTGTAGCTAAGATATGAAATTTTTTATCACATTGACAATCAATTTGTTATAATTTTAAGCCTATTTCGCGACTGTCCCTAAAATATATAGTTGGCTGGAAATCTCAGCGTTATAGCAGTATTAAAACTGATTGATGGATATACAGCCCCCCATCATATAGATTCGGATGGTGTAAAAGAAAGAACTATAAGAATATTTTTCGAAAAAATTGATATGCGACTTGACAATAAATTATTTGACAGCATCCAGGAACAGGCAGAGGATTCACCTCGTCGCAGGATGAATTATGATTTGAGGACTTCTGCCGAAGATTCTTCCCAAAGGATGATCAATGTCTTGATGTCTGACACTGTCATTCCTATCCACCGGCATACGGATACTTCCGAGACAGTAGTCATCTGCCGTGGTGCTATCAGAGAGGAATTCTACGATGATCAGGGACATAAGACGGCTGAATTTATTCTTCGCGCCGGCGGAGACTGCCCTGCGATCCAAGTGCCCAAAGGAGTGTTCCACACTTCGGTCTGCCTCGAGGATGGCAGCGTCATCTTCGAAGCCAAAGACGGAGCCTATAAGCCAATCTCGCCTGAAGACGTTTTGTAGAACTCGACCTGTCTTATTTTTATCTACCCATCTCCTTTCCCTCCCAACAAACTCCAACACAAAGAACAAGCAAAAAATAAAGGATTGAATTCCCCAGGATCAAAGACCTGTGAAATTCAATCCTCCTTTTTCGGCAGGAATTATCAGTTCCGGCCACCTACGATTTCACCACCAATATCAACCGGGACCTGATCCGGATTGGAATTGATAATCAGCGACAGCGTATGCTGCCGACCAACCTTGAACTGGAATGTATCTTCCTGCAAATAAGATACATTATTGACTACAACCTCTAATAAAAGGACGGCGCGACTCAAGAAGTTGCGGGACGACAATGGCTTCATAAGTCGCATTGTCGACCTTTCGGGTTTTGATCATCGCCATCTCGACGAAAATATCTTTCGTGACGGCTCCAGTCGTAAAATCGGTGGTTGCTGTCGGTACGACGCTATGGACGTAGACCGTTGCATTGTCCGGCAACTCTCCTTCCTACGACAAGCCCTTAACGAGTTTAATGCCCAAACTTGCTGCATCGGTGCGAGAACTGCAGGGTCACGGTCTGTACCGACTGATCGACACCTTCCGTTTTTGTTCACAGAAAGTCCGATGCCTCATAACCGCCCAATTGGTCGCCTATCCGTATCGTACAGTTCGTTACAGAATGAATATTTAGTCATTGCTGTGGTCGAGGAGGGCAAATTGAAAGCTTCACATTCGAAAGCTTGGAGCAAAGTGACTCAGAGTGGATGATTTGAGTATGTATTGCATTATTTCCCTGTAGTACATTGGTTAAAAGGCTTCTTACTAATCAGATTTACAAGTTTTTTGTGGTTTGAATCCGTTGGGAGTAATTGCAATTCCGACAACATTCCGGCTTCATTCACTTCATAATAACAAATATGGAACGGACCATTTCTATTCGACCAAGCCCGACGGTTATTGCAGCGACGAGGATAACGAACAGCCCTCGGCGTGGGATGTCTTCTCGGCTCTCGGGTTCTATCCCATGTGCCCCGGTGCAGACGAATACGCCGTCGGTTCGCCGCTGTTCCGAAAAGCGACAATTCACCTCGAAAACGACAATGACATTGAGATCGAAGCCTCGGAGAACTGCTTAGAAAACCGCTATGTCGGAAAAATAACTTTGAACGGTAATGTTCCGAAACAGCTGTTTATTGAATGCGCCGAACTTCTGAAAGGTCGGAAGTTCAGTTCGATATGAGATCTGAAAAATATGCCGTAAGATATAGGCAAAATTTAATATTCCATTGATCTTAAATTTGTAATACTTGGTAAATAATGCACGCAGCCGTTTTCAGCAAATTGGCCCGGTCTGCAAATTTTTCGTATCTTGTGATAGGTTATTTGAAATGCGGTATTTGAGCGCAATAAGTTGAAAATAAACCGTTGCTTTCTCGTTACCTATTATCCTATACAAAAATTTAACGACTCGATAAATCAAGTCGTTACATCCTTTTAATACCGCACCCTTTTGACGCCGGCGCACGAGGCTGGATGCATCGCTTCCGGCCCGCGCGACGCAGCGCCGTGCACCGAGAAACGACAACCCTCCGTTTTTGAGTGTCCCGAAGCGGATTTCGCCATAACGCAGTCCGGTCCGGACAGGAGATACAACCGCATTTCCCGTCCGGACCGGACAAAGCAGGGCGAAAGATGCCCGCGAGAACCGAAAACTACTGTTCGTTTACACGAATCATATCGAATATCCGATACCCTATCGGCGCGTAACTGCGCCATGCGGAGCGTTTGGCGCGATAAACGTACGGCTTTCCCCCGACGTAAACCGTCACCTCGGGCAAAGCCCGCTCGTCGAAGAAGCCGCAGAGTTCCGACCCGTCGGCATCGAAGGTGTACCGGTGCTTCCACTGCTTCTTTTCCGGTTCGAGGTAGAGTTTGTCCACCGGGCCGGACATCACCGCCGCATCCGCCGCGAAACGCACCGAATCGGCCGGCACGGCCTGCGCCATACGGCATGTGAAATTGATCGTGGCGCGCCCGCCGCGATGCTCCTTGTAGGTGATGTCGAAAGTCAGGTCGCCCGCTTCCCGGTTCTCGAAAAGCGTCACGGGAAAGGTGTGGTAGATCACCCCGTCGGTCTCGGCTTTCGAGACGTAATGGTTGCGGATATTCTGCGCCGGGAGCGTCGAGGCTCCGGCGATGCAGAGGGCAGCCGCCAGCAGGAGACGTTTAGTCACCGTAGACGATGATCGTGTAGATCGTGTAGACGCCGACATAGGACTTGGCCTGGTAGTCTACGTGGTGGATGCGCGTGATACCGGCTTCGCGGGCCGCAGCCTGGATGCTCGCATCGCCCAGGGCGACGACGCCTACATATCCCTTGGCCTCGGCCGTGCCGACCTTGCTCGACCCGGCGTTGCCCGTCACGGCCAGCCCGTCCTTCACATCGGTATAGATTCCGCCTACGAGGGGCGATTTGACGCATCCCGCCAGCATCATCGCGGCGAATGCAAAAGCGAAAAGTTTTTTCATGCTATCTGGTTTTATAGGCACAGCGGTATTTCCCCTTCGCAAGGTTCAGCAGCTTGCTCTTGAGCAACTGGCGGCGAAGCGGTGCGATCCGGTCGGTGAAGACCACGCCTTCGATGTGGTCGTATTCGTGCTGGATGACCCACGCCTTGAGTCCCGTGAACTCCTCGTCGTGCTCGACGAAGTCGGTGTCCATGTAGCGCATGCGGATCGACAGCGAGCGGGCCACGTCGGCATGAATCCCGGGGAACGAGAGGCAGCCCTCGTTATAGGTCTTCTTCTCCTCGGAAAATTCGTAAATCTCGGGATTGACGAAAGCGCGCTTGTAATCGGCGCACGACGGGTCCTCCTCGGCCCACGGAGTGCAGTCGACGATGAACAGACGAATGTCCTTGCCGATCTGGGGCGCAGCCAGTCCGACGCCTTCGGCCTCTTCGAGCGTGAGGAACATGTCCTCGGCGAGTTTTTTCACATCGGGGTAATCGGGCGCAATCGGCTCGCATTTGCGGCGCAGCACCTCATCTCCGTAAATTACAATCGGGTATATCATAACAAAATCTATAAACAATTTTTCGCAGGCAATCTTGCTTTCGCCCGCCGTTATCGCGGTCTACGACCGCGTTTACAAGTCTGACCCCACCCCAAAACCCTCCCTCGGGAGGGGCTTATCGCGTCGCGTCCGGATTATCGACAGGAAATGCTTTCCATATAGGACTGGAGGATAATCGTCGCCGAAATCTTATCCACCAACGCCTTGTCGCGGCGGGCCATCCTGCCGATGCCGCTTTCGAGCATCGTGCGGTGGGCCATCACCGAAGTAAAGCGTTCGTCGTAGAAAACCACCTCCTTGTCGGGCCACGCCCGCCGCAGGCGGCCGGCCAGCGGCTCGATGAATCGCCACGTCTCGGAGGGCGTGCCGTCCATCCGCGAAGGCTTCCCCACGACTATCGTACTAACGTCCTCCCGGGCGAAATATTTTGCCAGCCAGGCCTCCAGCCCCTTCGTCTCGACCGTCTCCAGCCCTCCGGCGATCAGGCGCAGGGGATCGCTCACGGCGATTCCCGTGCGCCGGGTCCCGTAGTCTATGGCAAGAATGCGTCCCAAATCAGAGGTTCAGCGTCCTGAACAACTTGCGGTAGGAGCACTCCTCGTCGACCATCGCGTGCAGCGACTCGATCTTGACGCGCTCCTGGGCCATCGTATCGCGGTGGCGGATCGTCACGGTCCCGTCCTCCAGCGTCTGGCCGTCGACCGTCACGCAGAACGGCGTACCGACGGCATCCTGACGGCGGTAACGCTTGCCGACGGAGTCTTTCTCGTCGTAAACGACATTGTAATCGTATTTCAGCAGGTCGACGATCTTCTGCGCCACTTCGGGCATGCCGTCCTTCTTCACCAGCGGCAGCACGGCCACCTTGACCGGAGCCAATGCGGGCGGGAATTTCAGCACGACGCGCGAATCGCCGCCTTCGAGCGTCTGCTCGGTATAGGCCGCCGACATCACCTGCAGGAACATGCGGTCCACGCCGATCGACGTCTCGACCACATAGGGTACATAGCTTTCACCCGTCTCCGGATCGAAGTACTGCAACTTCTTGCCCGAAAACTTCTGGTGGCTGCCCAGGTCGAAGTCCGTGCGCGAGTGGATGCCCTCGACCTCCTTGAACCCGAACGGGAAGTTGTATTCGATGTCCGTCGCGGCGTTGGCGTAGTGGGCCAGTTTATCGTGGTCGTGGAAGCGGTAGTCATCGTCGCCGAAGCCCAGCGCACGGTGCCAGGCCATGCGGGTGTTCTTCCACTCGTTCCACCACTTCATTTCGGTTCCGGGGCGCACGAAGAACTGCATCTCCATCTGCTCGAACTCGCGCATGCGGAAGATGAACTGACGGGCCACGATCTCGTTGCGGAAGGCCTTGCCGATCTGCGCAATGCCGAACGGGATTTTCATGCGCCCGGTTTTCTGGACGTTCAGGAAGTTGACGAAGATACCCTGCGCCGTCTCGGGACGCAGGTAGATGGTATTGGCGCCTTCGGCCGTAGAACCCATCTGGGTCGAAAACATCAGGTTGAACTGCCGCACCTCGGTCCAGTTGCGTGTGCCGGAGATCGGGCAGGCGATCTCGCAGTCGACGATGATCTGGCGCAGCTCCGCAAGGTCGTTGGCGTTCAGCGCATCGGCGAAACGCTTGTGCACCTCGTCGCGTTTGGCCGCGGTCTCCGCCACGCGCGGCGACGTTTCGCGGTATTTGGCCTCGTCGAACGACTCGCCGAAACGCTTGCGGGCCTTCTCGACCTCTTTTTCGATCTTTTCATCCTGTTTGGCCAGCCAGTCCTCGATCAGCACGTCGGCGCGGTAACGCTTCTTCGAATCCTTGTTGTCGATCAGCGGGTCGTTGAAGGCCGACACATGGCCCGAGGCCTCCCACGTCTTGGGATGCATGAAGATCGCGGCGTCGATGCCGACGATGTTCTCGTGCAGTTTGACCATCGAATCCCACCAATATCGCTTGATGTTGTTCTTCAACTCCACGCCGTTCTGACCGTAGTCGTACACGGCTCCCAGACCGTCGTAGATTTCGCTCGAAGGAAACACGAATCCGTACTCCTTGCAGTGCGCTACCAGCTTTTTGAAAAGTTCTTCCTGAGTCATCGTATTCTCTGTTGTTTACTGTTTTTCCAAATGACAAAAATACAAAATAAATGACAACAAGGGTCTTCGATCGGGATTTTATTTCTATATTTGTATCGGCAGCCTGCGAGGGCCGCCGACATACGACAATAAAAAGCGCATCGGCTTTTTCTTACGGGTGAAAATTGGACACTTTCACAGAACGATAAGGAACAAAGGTGATGCCTTCGCTGTTTTCAGCGCGGGCATATTTCCCTATTCTACCGTTCGGGTCGTCCAATACCTCACCTGTGGATACGAAATCTTGCCTGCGCCTTTTGTTTACCGGGACGGGAACAACCCTTTAAACAAAATAAACGAAATGAAAACAGCAAAATTCTTCATGGCGTTCATCGCCGCCGCGCTGCTCGCGTCATGCAGCGACGACAAGGATTACTCGGGCGATTTCGGGCAGATCAAGGTTCCGGACACGCGCCAGTTGGAACAGACGGTCTCCGCCGACGACACGCAGAGCGCACGGGGCGTGACCTTCACCACCGAAGGGGCATGGACCTCGACGATCGCCGAGACCCGCGCCGAAGCGCCCGCCTGGATTTCGATTTCGCCCGACCGCGGCGATGCGGCAGGCAGCTACACGCTGAAAATCACCCTCGAACCCAACACGTCGGGAGCGTCGCGCACGGCGACAATCGTCATCACGTGCGGCACGTCGAAGATCGAGATCACCGTCACGCAGGAGGGCGCGGACGACCCCATCGAATCGACACCGGCCAACCGGATAATGCGCATCGACAGCCGCCAGCAGACAATCCGAAACAGCGGCGATTCGGACCCGGAACGATGGACTTCGACCAGCCGCTTCACATACGACGATGCCGGACGCCTCACGTGTTACGAATGGGACGACAGCCCGGAAAACTCGGCCGACGCCATGGATGAGGTCCTCCGGATCAGCTATCCCGACGCCAAGACCCTGAAACTGTCCGCCGAAACGACGGAATCGCCCGAAAAGGGATCGTACACCGTTACGCTCGACGATGCAGGGCGCGCCGTCGCCGCACGCAGCGACAACGGTCCCGAACGCTGGACCTTCGCCTACGACGGCAACGGATGCTGCAAGGAGTGCACATACAGCGGCGACGAATATCACTACTACCCGCGCACGGTCTGCCGCTGGACCGGCAACGACCTCACCGGTCTCGACATCTACCAGGGCAAGGAGGTCGATTTCAGCTACGAATTCGAATACCACGCCGACCGGCCCAACACGCCCGCATTGTGCAACCTCGACCTCAACGCGCTCCTGTTCGACGTATGTCCCGACATCGAGGACGCCGATTTCTTCATGGGGTCGGTACTCTCCGGAATCGGACGGCTGGGCAACCGCAGCGCCCATCTGACGAACACGAACCCGGACGAGAGCGAGTTCGTGGTCGAGCAGTTGCCCGACGGATCGTTTATCAGTTTCAGAACCCTGGACGAGCGGATCGAATGGAAGCAAGTCGGCGGACGGGTTACCGAGGCTATCTGGATTCAGGAGGTGGAGTGTTTCCAGAAAAAAGACGGCAAGGAGACAGTCATCCCCGAACGGGGCTACACAGAAATCGAAACGCACCAGATCTTCTATTGACGGGCTTTTCTCCCAAAAACCGAACGGCGGTCCGACAAGGACCGCCGTTCATCTTACCTGCCGGAACCCTTACCGCCCCATCAGCCCCTCGCGCAGGAACGAGAAATCGCCGTCGCGGGCGATGATGATGTGGTCCAGCAGCCGGATGTCGAACAACGCCGCGGCGCGCGCCACACGTTCGGTCAGCGTCTTGTCCTGCCCGCTCGCCTCGGGCGTTCCCGAAGGGTGGTTGTGCACCAGAATCAGCTGCGTGGCGAGCAGTTCCAACGCCCGTTTGACGATCAGCCGGTGGTCGACGACCGTGCCGGTCACCCCGCCCTGACTGATGCGGTAACGCTCGATAACCCGGTTCGACGAGGTGAGGTAGACGACCCAGCACTCCTCGTGGGAGAGGCGTTCCAGCTGCGGCCGGAACAGCCGCACCACATCGTCGCCCGTATTGATGAAATCGCTCCCGGAACCCCCGGAAGCGACAGCCCGCCGTCCGAATTCCGCCGCGGCCAACAGCATCCGCGCCCGTTTCAGGCCCAGTCCCCCGACCATGCGCAGGCGGGCTTCGGGCTGGTCGCCGATACGCGCCAGCGAACCGTCGTAAGCCGACAGCACCACTTCGGCCAACTGTTCGTCGTCGGTGAGCAGGGCAAGCAGCTCGCGGTCGCTCAAGGCCTCCACGCCCCGCGACGCCATTTTATCGAGGATATTCTTCATAAAAGCAGAAAGTGACTATATACGAATTCATACCGTTTTCATCCCGGCAAGCCGGTACAGCCGCCTGCGGAGGGTGTTTGAAACCGGGTCCGAATCCCCATCTGCCGGGCGGGCGCAGAACAGGACCGGAAATGCAACGGATTGCCACCGCCCTCTAAAACCCGCTTCCTGAACGGGTGCCTTCCAGACGGT
Organism: Alistipes sp. 56_sp_Nov_56_25; assembly: GCF_001915285.1. Classification (NCBI taxonomy): domain Bacteria; kingdom Pseudomonadati; phylum Bacteroidota; class Bacteroidia; order Bacteroidales; family Rikenellaceae; genus Alistipes; species Alistipes sp. 56_sp_Nov_56_25. The sequence goes on along the minus strand of NZ_MNQF01000002.1, from coordinate 225,715 downwards.
CGACCTTGTCCAGCAGCGAAGCGCACTGCTCGTCGCTCATGTACTGCGACACGGAGAACGCCGCACGCTGTTCGGCCTCCTTCTTCGAATCCCCGGCTCCGTGGCCGACCTCCATGCCGTCGACCAGCACCGTGCAGTAGAAAACCGGATGGTTCGAAGCGTATTCCTTGTCGTGCTCCGTGCGGAACTCGACCTGGTGGCGGTTCTTCTGGCTCCACTCGATCAGGCGGCTCTTGAAATCGCTCTCCGACTCGGTCAGTTCTTCCAGATTCAGGAAACGGAAATAAATGTTATTGATCAGCAGCCGGTTGACGAACTCGTACCCCTGATCGAGGTAAACCGCCCCCATCATCGCCTCGAAGGCGTCGCCGTAGATATGCTTCTGGGTAATGCCCGTGCCGCCGTTCGAAATCACGTGGACATCCAGACCGAGGTTCACGGCCAGCGCGTTGAGCGACTGCCGCGAGACGATCTTCGACCGCAGCTGGGTCATAAAGCCCTCGTCGCGGTCGGGGTATTCGATGAACAGATAGTCCGAAGTCACGGCCTCGATCACAGCGTCGCCCAGATATTCCAGACGTTCGTTGTTGATCGCGCGGCCGTCCTCCAAAACCAAAGAAGCTGACTTGTGAATCAAAGCCAGCTTGTAGAGTTCGACGTTGTGCGGAATGAATCCGAACAGATCGTCGACAATTCTGTAATATGCCCGGTCACGCCCGAAATTCCGTCGGATAGGACGCAGTAAAAAGTCAATCACGGCGCGGACGTTACAGGGATCAGAGTTTGCGGAAAATAACCGTCGAGTTGTGACCGCCGAATCCGAACGTATTGCTCAACGCACACTTCACGTCGCGCTTCTGCGCCACGTTAAGCGTCAGATTCAGTTTTTCGTCGATCTCGGGATCGCGGTTTTCGCAGTTGATCGTGGGGGGAACCACGCCGTGCGTCAGCGCGAAAATGCACGCCAGAGCCTCCACGGCGCCGGCAGCGCCCAGCAGGTGTCCCGTCATTGATTTGGTCGAGGAGATGTTGACGTTGTAAACATGGTCGCCCAAAACGCCTGCCACGGCCTTCAGCTCGGGAATGTCGCCCGCGGGGGTCGAGGTTCCGTGCACGTTCACATAGTCGATATCCTCGGGAGCGATGCCAGCGTCCTTGATGGCGTCGCGCATCGCCTTCATGGCGCCCTTGCCCTCGGGATGGGGAGCCGTGAAGTGGTAAGCGTCGGCCGAAGCGCCTCCGCCTACGACCTCGCAATAGATCTTCGCGCCGCGCGCCTTGGCATGCTCGTACTCCTCCAGGATCAGCGCACCGGCGCCCTCGCCGATCACGAAGCCGTCGCGGTCCTTATCGAAGGGACGCGAAGCGTGCTGCGGATCGTCGTTGCGCGTCGAAAGCGCCTGCATGGAGTTGAATCCGCCGACCGAAGGCTCGTTGACCGCAGCCTCCGAACCGCCGGCCACCATGACGTCGGCCTTGCCGTAACGGATGGCGTCGAAGGCGGCCGTGATGCCGTGGTTCGACGAAGCGCACGCCGACACCGTACAGTAGTTCGGACCCATGAAGCCGTACTTCATGGAGATGAAACCGGCTGCGATATCGGAAATCATGCGGGGAATAAAAAACGGGCTAAACCGCGGGGTTCCATCCCCGGCGGCCCAGCCCAGACACTCATCGAAGAAAGATTTGATTCCTCCGATGCCCGAACTCCAGATAACGCCCACCTGCTCCTTGTCGACCTTCTCGAGATCGAGGGCAGAATCCTCCACGGCCTGCGTGGCCGCGATCAGAGCATACTGTGTAAAGAGGTCGTACTTACGCACCTCCTTACGGTCGAAATACTGGGTCGGATCGTAATTCTTTACTTCACAAGCGAACTTGGTCTTAAATTTTTCGGCATCGAAATGAGTAATGGGTGCGGCACCGCTGACTCCCTTCTCCAGATTCGAAAAATACTCCTCTATACTATTACCGAGCGGGTTTATCGTACCGATGCCCGTAACAACTACTCTTCTTCCTGTCATAAATTTAAGGCTTTATCAGCCGTGAAACGTTGTTTAAGGGAAATTATTTCTTGTGTTCCTCGATATACGAGATCGCGTCGCCGACGGTAGCGATCTTTTCAGCGTCCTCATCCGGGATCTGGATATCGAAAGCCTTCTCGAACTCCATGATCAGCTCTACAGTGTCGAGCGAGTCTGCGCCCAGGTGGTTGGTGAAGCTTGCTTCGGGGACTACCTCCGACTCCTTGACACCCAGTTTGTCGACGATGATCTCGACAACTTTTGATTGAACTTCTGACATAATTTTAATTTTTTAGTTAAACAATTATTTGGAAATAGTTCTTTTACATTTCCAGAGCAATTTTGCGCAAAAGTAACACTTTTTTTATTACTTTTGACAAAACGGCCTGTTTTTTTATTCACAACTTTTTCGACATTTAGCACAAAAATTTAATTAATACATTCAAAACCACAACCTTATGAAATTGCTTCTGATCTCGAATTCGACCAATGCCGGCGAGGAATACCTGCGCTATCCGCTGCCAGAGATAGGGCGTTTTCTCGACGGGGTGCGCGAAATCGTCTTCGTTCCCTACGCGGCCGTCACGTTCTCCTACGCCGATTACGAAAAAAAGGTGCAGGCGCGTTTCGCCGAACTGGGCATCCGCGTGCGTTCGGTCCACCGGGCCAAGGACCCCGCCGCCCTCGTCCGCGGGGCCGAAGCGATCTGCGTCGGGGGCGGCAACACGTTCGCCCTGGCCAAAAAGATGCAGCAGCAGGGGCTTATGACGGCCATCCTCCGCAAAATCAAGGCCGGAACGCCCTACGTGGGCTGGTCGGCAGGCAGCAACGTCTGCTGCCCGACGATCTCGACAACAAACGACATGCCCATCGTGGAACCGGAGTCGTTCAAAGCCATCGGAGCGGTCAAATTCCAGATCAACCCCCACTACCTCGACGCCAACCCCGCGGGGCACGCCGGGGAGACCCGCGAACAGCGCATCCTGGAGTATATCGAGGCCAATCCGCGCCGTTGGGTGGCCGGACTGCGCGAAGGCTGCATGCTGCGCTGCGAGGACGGGAAACTGGAGCTGATCGGCCGACGCCCGATGCGGATGTTCCGCAAAGGAGTCGAAACCTTCGAGGTCGAACCGGGCGGCGACCTGTCTTTTTTATTATAAATAGGTATATCGTTTTATGAAAGTACTGATTGCGGGTCTGGGCCTTATCGGAGGCTCGTTCGCCCTGGCCCTTCGCGACCACGGCATCGCAGAGGAGATACTCGGGGTCGAAAGCTCCGAAGAACACGCCGCCGAGGCGTTGCAGCTGGGCCTTGCGGACCGGATCGTGAGTTTCGAGGAGGGTGTTCCGGAAGCCGATCTCGTGGTGCTGGCCACCCCCGTCGACACCATCCCGCTGATGGCTGTCAAGGCGCTCAACCGCGCGGGCGGCAGGCAGGTGGTGATGGACATGGGTTCGATCAAGGGCGAGTTGTGCGAGGTGATCTCGATGCACGCCCGCCGCGGACGTTTCGTCGCCGCGCACCCGATGTGGGGTACGGAGTACAGCGGTCCGAAAGCCGCCCAGCGGGGCGCGTTCACGGGCCGCAGCGTCGTGCTGTGCGACACGGTGCGGAGCGACAAGGACGCCCTGGCCACGGTCGAAAGCATCTTCCGCACGCTGGGCAGTCCGGCCGTCTACATGGACCCCGAAGAGCACGACCTGCACGCGGCCTATGTCTCGCACATCTCGCACGTCACCTCGTTCGCGCTGGCGCTCACGGTGCTCGAAAAGGAGCGCGAGGAGCGTCACATCTTCGACCTGGCGGGCGGCGGTTTCGAGAGCACGGTGCGCCTGGCCAAGAGTTCGGCGGCAACGTGGGTCCCGATCCTGCTGCGCAACAAATACAACGTGCTGGACGTGCTGCGCGAACACATACACCAGTTGCAGATCATGCGCCGGATGCTCGAACGCGACGACGCCGAGGGGCTGAAAAACGCCATGGAGCGCGCCAACACCATCCAACGCATCATCCACTGATGACCGCGGCAGCCGAAACGGGCCGGGCCGGCGAACGCGCCGCGACGGAATACCTCCGACGTGCGGGGTACGAGATCTGCGCGCTCAACTGGCGGCAGGGCCGTTACGAGCTGGACATCGTGGCCTGCCGGGAAGGCGTGCTGCATTTCGTGGAGGTCAAGACCCGGCGCTCCGGGTCGCTCACGCCTCCCGAGGCAGCCGCCACGCAGCGCAAGTTCCGGGCCTTGTCGCGCGCCGCCGCCTGCTACCTGCGCACCGTGGGCTGGGAGGGCGAAGTGCAGTTCGATCTGGCGGCCGCCGAAGCCGCCGCCGACGGCAGCGTCCGCGTCGAACTGATCGAAAACGCGCTGGAATACAATTGGTAATTTTGCAGTTCCGACAAATTGTACTATCTTTGCCGGACTGAAAAAGAACAGCCTGACGTCGGGTCACCGGGCGCGGGCGTTAGAAACTGAAAACTCAACACCGTAAATACCGATGTGGTTCTATAATTTCGGTCTGATTCTCTACGTTTGGGCCATCCGTCTCGTGGCGCCACGCCATCCGAAGGCCCGCCTTTGGATCGAAGGCCGCAAAGACCTCTTCCGCCGCATGCGGGAGGCAATCGCCCCCACGGACAGGATCATCTGGATACACGTCGCGTCGCTCGGAGAGTTCGAACAGGGCCGCCCCATCATCGAACAGCTTCGCAAGACGCACCCCGAATACAAGATTCTTCTGACCTTCTTCTCGCCTTCGGGCTACGAAATCCGCAAGAACTACAAGGGCGTCGACTACATCTTCTACCTCCCGATCGACACGCCGGGCAACGCCCGCCGCTTCCTCGACGCCGCGCACCCCGAAATCGCCATCTTCGTCAAATACGAGTACTGGCTCAACCTGCTCCGCGAACTGCGCCGCCGGAAAATCCGCACCTACGTCGTGTCGGCCATCTTCCGCCGCAATTCGGTCTTTTTCCGCCCCTACGGCGGCATGTGGCGACAGGCGCTGGAGTCGTTCGACGTGATGTTCGTGCAGAACGAGGAGTCGAAAAAACTGCTGGCGACGCTGGGCTTCGACAACGTGCTGGTGGCCGGGGACACGCGCTTCGACCGCGTGGCGGAGATCGCCCGCGCGGCCAGACGCATCGACGTCATCGACCGCTTCAAGGGCGACAACCGCCTGTTCGTGGCAGGATCGACATGGGAACCGGATGAAGAGCTGCTGATCCGGCTGATAAACGACAATCCCGACGTGAAATTCGTCGTCGCCCCCCACGAAATGGACGAGTCGCGTATCGCACGGCTGATGGCCGAAACCAAAGGCGGCGCGCTGCGCTACACGCAATGCACGCCCCGCACGACCTACGGTTCGCGGCAGCTGCTGATCCTCGACACGGTGGGGATTCTCGCCTCGGTCTACGGCTACGCCACCTGGAGCTATATCGGCGGCGGGTTCGGCGTCGGCATTCACAACACGCTCGAAGCCGCGACGTTCGGACTTCCGGTGGCCTTCGGTCCCAACTACGAAAAATTCAAGGAGGCCCGCGATCTGGTGACGCTCGGCGCCGCCCGGTCGGTGACCGACTACGAGCAGTTGCGCACGTGGTTCGTGCCCCTGCGCGACAACGAGGAGTTCCTGCAGAAAACCAGCCGCATCGCCAAGGATTACACCACCCGCCACCAGGGAGCCACAGGCATCATCGTCAAAACGATTTTCCACTAAATAGCCGGCAGGCCCTCGCGTTCCGAACCGGACCGGAGGCATTTCCGCCCCCTTCCCGCCGTCGTTACAACAGCGGTCGGAGGCTGCGCGCGAACAACGGGCCGCCACAGCAGTCGCATCACACGGTCGCCGCCAAAGCGGCGGACAGCCCCGTAAACCGGGCATCCCGGCTTTCCGGAAAGCCCTTCATGCCGCAAGCGGCAAATATGCGGGAGAGCCTCCGCCTGGTCCCAAATTCAAATGAGGAGATTCGCGCACCGAAAAAAACGGGGCGGATGGAACGTACGTCACGCACAGTCCATCCGCCCCGTTTAACAGTTTGTGCGGAAAGCCGCTCACAAACCGGGAACGTCAACGCCCGAACAGCAGGGTCGCATCCTTCGGACGCTTGTACCAGTCCTTTTCACGGGAACCGCCCGAAGCGCTTTTGAGGAACCAGTAGCAGTCGTCGATGCTCTGCATCTCCTGCGGCCATTCGAACTTCCACGAGGCGTCGTCGGGGTCCGAAAGCGGAATGTCCAGCACGCTGGGATACTCCGCCGTATTGAAGCTCGACGGATAGATATAATACTCCGATTCGTTTTTCAGACAGGGGACCACGTCGCCGTAAAGCGTTTGCACGACAGGCTCGCCGACGGGCTCGAAAGCCTGCGCCGCATAGACGTTCCGATAGCCCTTCAGGCCGGAAAGGAACGGCTGGAAACCCTTCGAATCCCGGAATCCGAAACTGTTGGACATATGCGATCCGGTCGCCATCAGCTGCACGGTGATCTGCTTGGCCCGGTTTTTCGACTGGTAGTAATCCCTGATCTCACATTGAACCACCGCATCGTTGAAGTCGAAATCGCCGCGGTACGGATAATTGTCCTCGAACAGGTAAAGCCCGACAGAGGTCTTGCAGGCGATCTCCTCGGGGTCCTTGTTGCCGCTGTTGCCGATCTCGACCTCCTCGCCGGGGGCGATGGTCCTCGGGTTGCTCTCGATCATGCAGAGAATGTCGTTGTAGTCGCCGTCGTATTTCGCGCTCTCGGTCACCACGCGGTTCTCCATGCCGAGGATGTTGCCCTGAAAATCACCCTCCGTGACGTGGCAGATATAACCGTTGGCCAGATGCCGGTCGACGATCCGGAACGTCTTCTTGTCGTCCTGGTACGTCAGCGTATAATCCTGCACGCGCTCATTGAGCCGGAGCGTGGTGAAACGGAATCCGCCGTTGCTCACCGTGCTGTTGCCGATGTAAACGAATCCGAGGTTCAACCCCTTGGGGAATACGCCCAGTTTGTAACGCTTGTAGGAGGCGATATTCGACGAGAACTCCTCCCGGGTGTAGAAAACCCAGCTGCGCTGCGCCCGGACCTCGGAATAGGGAATCGCGACCACTTCGCCGTTCTTCACCCCGTAAAAGGTGCAGTCGCCGGGCGTCAGCCCATCCTGTTTCGAAGAGGGATAGGTGTAGAACCAGAGTTTGCCGAAAAGCTGGCTATGGCGGCAGCCGCCGTCGCCGAGAAACGTGAGCCAGATCTCCGCCTCGTCGAAATCGCCCGAACTCGGCGTCCGGTCGATCACCAGGTCGGTGCACTTGAAAAGGTCGTCGCCCCGGACGTTATTGGTCTTTTCGGGAAAATAGATGCTGTTGACGGCCGTCATAACCCGGGCGCTGACCGGATTCACATCGGCGGCGCGGGTCTGCGGGCCGGGCCGGGCAGCGGCCGAGATCGACAGGTTCCCCACCTCGTAACTTTTCATCTCGCCCTGCGCCACGACATACAGCCTTTCAACGTCCTTCGGCACGTCGAGCGTGGTCGAAACAGGCGTAAAACCCGTCAATGCAGGCTGTTTCACAAGCGACTCCCCATCGTAGGGATTCCCGAAATAGACCGCATAATACTCGCCGGCAACCTCGGAAGCGATATTCACCGCCACGGTCGTCCGGTTGTCGAATCCCCTGGCATACTTTTCATAAAATTCGGTATTGTCGACATCCTTGTCGATACACGACGCGGCCGACAATGCCGCGAGCACGAATGCCAGTCTGGAAATGTACATGGTTCAAACGTTTGATCGCTTAAAGATATACATTTCCGCCCAAAAACCAAATCAATTCGTCATCTTTTTCAGTTTTCCGCTCCATACAACGCTTCACAGTATCTCTTCAGCTCTTTCCACGGATAGTAAGGGCCTCCGGCGAGGGGCAGATTGGCGTCGCGCTCATTATGCAGTACGCGGACGCGCACGTCCCCCGTTTCGGGATTGCGGAAGAAGATGAACTGGACGTTGGTTCCCATCGGCGTCACCGTATGGGCGTTCCACGCCGCAGCTACGTCGTCGAGCGACTCCACGCGGGCATAGGCTCCCTCGGCGCGCAGCAGGGCCAGCAGCGGAACCACATAGGTGTCGTGACCGAACCGCAGCGAGGCCGAAAGGTCCGATTCCCCCGCAACGACGCGGTCGGCCGTCTCGACGATATTGCGCAGCAGCGGCCTGGCATCGGCGACGAGCGGATCGCCGAAGCGGGCCGAAGGTCCCATGATCAGGTAACGGCGGACGTTCTCGCACTCCCAGAGCGCATAGAGTTCCTCTCTGGTGAAGATTTCATAGAACGACTCGATGCCCAGATGGCTGACGTCCTGCGTGATGGCGGCCAGCATGAAAAGATCCTCCATCAGATCCAGCGGCTCGTCGATGCACCCGGGGTCGGTGACGAGCGACTTCACGAACCGGTCGGGGTTCACACGCACGCGGGTCAGGCTGTCCGCAACCGCCGAAGCGGCCCCGCGGCTTGCCTTGAGCGAGGGTCCGTTGGCCAGATAACAAAGATCGCGGGCGCTCGCATCGCGCGTGGCGCGGATCGCGGGATTCAGCTCCTTGAGACGTTCGTTGAAAGCCGCCATGCTCAAGATACAGCGCGGAACCTGCGTCGAGCGGCTCTCGATACGGCACACGCGGCCCCCGTCGGTCGAGAAAACCCCGGGATAGGCGGCGAACATCCGCTCGGCGATGCCGCGGTGTTCCTGTACGCCGCGGGGCGAAAGGTCGCCGTAGCGTTTGCAGGCATCGGCGGCCAGCGTCTCGACCTTGGCCAGCACCTCGCGGCCCTTGGGGGTCAACGCCCCGGCCTTGTCGGCTTTGCGCAGCGCGGCGAGCGGCTCGGCATAAGCCTCCTCTTTCGAGTGGTAGCGGCTTCCGTGACGGCCGTAGTGGCTGATGTAGAACGGCTCGTAGCCGTCGGGAACCGGAGCGGCAGGACCGGGCAGGTACTCGTAGGAGTGGTAGATGCTCGCGGTGAGTTCGGGACGGGAGGCCAGTTGGGCAGGGGTGGGCTGCGCAGCGGCGCAGGTCGCGGCCAGCAGCAGCAGGGCCAGCAGACGGGTTTTCAGTGTAAGATATTTCATAGTCAGCATTTATTGGTCATAATCCGGAGTACGAGGCTGTCGGTCTCGTTCATGCCGTCGCGGCCGATGGCGGTGAGGTTGCGGATACATTTGTCCACATCTTCCTCGATGATGCCCTCGACCGGGGTGACGCAATGGCCGTCCATGGCCATCATGGCCGACAGCACGGCCGTCGAGACGCCGCTCGTGAGCTTCATCGCACAACTGGGCTTGGCTCCGTCGCAGATCATGCCCGTCAGGTTGGCGATCATGTTCTTCACGGCCGCGGCCGCCTGGCCGTAGCCGCCGCCCATCAGGTAGGTGATGCCGCAGCTCGATCCCGTGGCCGCCACCACGCAGCCGCACAGCGCCGACAGACGTCCCAGGCTCTGCTTGATGTAGATGACCGTGAGGTGGCTCAACGTCAGCGCCCGGATCATCTGCTCCTCCGAGGCGTGCGTCTCCTCGGCGTAGACCACCACGGGCAGCGTCGCGGCGATGCCCTGGTTGCCGCTTCCCGAGTTGCTCATCACGGGGATCATCGCCCCGGCCATGCGGGCGTCGCAGGCGGCGGAGGTGTAGGATAGTATCCGTGTGAAGATGCTGTCGCCCATCACCTTCCGCTCGCGGTCGCAGCACAGCGTGCGGCCCACGCAGTGACCGAACTCGCCCGCGAAGGAGCGTTCGGCGGCGGCCTTGTTCAGGCGGCTGGTTTCGAGGATGAAGCGCAGTTCGTCCAGCGGCGAGGTCATGGCGAAATCCCATATGCGCGCGAGGGTCAGGGGCACGTCCACCTCCTCCCCGCCGCCCGCCGCCGGGGTCCGCCTGTCGAGCAGCGTCTCGCCGTCGCGGCTGACGAAGACGAAGGAGGTATGTCCCCCGGCGATGACCGCCACGGCCCTATGGCCGGCGGCTTCGGCCTCCGCCTCGATATAGAGTTTTTCATCGACGTCCTCTTTCAGGCAGATCGCGATGCGCCGCCCGTCGATCATGCGGCGACCGCGTTCGACGGCTTCGGGCGTCACGTCGCGCAGCACCTCCAGCTGATATTCCGAACGCCCCACCAGCGCCCCGAGGGCTACGGCGATCGGCAGTCCGATCATCCCCGTGCCGGGGATTCCGACGCCCATGGCGTTCTTGAGGATATTGGCGCTCAGGCGCACCGTGATTTTTTCGGGTTCCCCGCCCAGCGTTTCGGCGGCACGGGCCGTGCACAATGCCACGGCGATCGGTTCGGTGCACCCGATGGCGGGGACCACCTCCCGGTTGATGAGGTCTATGATTTGGTTGCGTTCGGCTTGAGATAGCATGATCGGCAAATTTCTTGAATCGCAAATATAACAAAAAAACACTATTTTTGCCCTATCCGAAAGCATTACAATGATGGAAAATCCGAAAAACCGCAAATGGAAAGTCCTCACGAGCGAATATCTCGCCCGCAAACCGTGGTTCACCGTGCGCCACGAAAGCCTCGAACTGCCCGACGGACGCCGCATTCCGGATTACTATGTGTTCGAATATCCCGACTGGATCAACGTCACGGCCGTCACCCGCGACGGACGGTTCGTGCTGATCGACCAGTACCGCCACGGGCTGGGCGAAACCTCGTATGAAATTCCGGCCGGCGTCACCGAGCCGTCGGACGCCTCGCCGCTCGAAGCCGCGCAGCGCGAACTGATGGAAGAGACGGGCTACGGCAGCGGCCAGTGGCGTCTGCTGACGACCCTCTCGGCCAACCCCGCCACACAGAACAACCTCACCTACTGCTACCTCGCCACGGGCGTCGAACCGCTCGGCGAACAGCATCTCGACCCGACGGAGGACCTGCGCGTGCACCTCTTGACGCGCGAAGAGGTGCTGGAACTGCTCCGCACCGACCGTATCCGGCAGGCTCTGATGGCCGCGCCGCTGTGGCGTTATTTCGGAGAAGGCAACGAGTAGCCGCCAGCCCCGGATTCGGGCGTCGGGCCGCACCCGACGCATCGGATAGCCGGCCTTCAGGCGGTCGACGTCCGAAGCGCGGAGACAAGCCCCGGCCGGTCCATCGGCGACACGAAAAAGGGCGGCCCTTTCGCAGGGGTCGCCCTTCCCGCCGGCCGGAAGGCCTATTTGCCGACGGTCTGCGCCAACGCCACGAACCAGCGCACCGGCTCCAGCCCGAGGGCCGCCAGCAGTTCCGCCTCGGGAACGCTGCCGCGCGTGATCGAGCGCAGGCCGTGCCCCGCCGTGTAGAGGTTGACATTCTCGGCATAGCCCGCGGCATCCTGCCCGCAGAGGTAGCGGACGTGCTCCGCCGGGATATTCCGGTCCTCGTATACCGTCCGGTCCGCCAGATAAACCAGATTCAGCGGCGCGGCGAAGACGAAGTCCTGCATCCCGGTCAGTTTGCGGCGGTCGCCCTCCAGCACGCGCACCAGCTTATGCGCCCGGGCGTCGTAGCGATAGACGCCCTCGGCGAAAAACGCATAGACACGCACCGGATAGAGCGCCAGCGCCGAAGGAGCCGTCAGGCGGTCCGTGCCGGGGCGGTTGATGCCGGCGGCGGCCCACACCACGCCCGAAAGCTCTTCGAGCGTCAGCGGCGCGGCCGCATATTCGCGCCACGAGCGGCGGTTGGCCAGCGCCTCGTTCACACTCGTCCCACCCACGGTGTCGGGGGCCGCGAGAACGATCTCCGGGCCGTGTTTCACTTCGGTTTTCGTCGCCGCGGCCTTTCGGGCCGACGGACTTCCGCAGCATGCCGCCATCAGCAGCGCCGCACAGGCAATCAGTTTCGTTTTCATCTTTCCCAAAATTTAGTTGTATCGCAGCGAATATAGAAAAAAATTCCGGTCCGCACCCGTTTTTCCGGCACGAACCCACTTCCGGACATTCAGTCGAAATCCGCCTCTGCGACCGAACCGAGCACGGCAGCGATCTCCTCGCCGTAGCGTTCGGCTCTGCGGGAACCGAATCCCGCGATCGAAAGCAGGTCGGCAGGCGAGGCGGCTCCGCTCCGGGCCACGTTGAGCAGGTCGCGGTTCGAGGCGACGACAAAGGGCTTGCAGCCCATTTCGGCCGCACGCCGGTCGCGCCACACGCGGAGCGCCTCGAAGCGTTCGCACTCCCCGGGCGTGAGTTCCGCCCCCGCGGGGAGGTGCCTGCCGACCAGCGCGGCGCGCATCGCGGGTTCGTCGGCGGTCTCCTCGTTGAAAATGACAAGCAGCATCCACGCACTGCGGCTGCGCAGGCATCCGCAGTGCAGACGCGGCACGCGGACGGCCGAAAGGAATTCGTTCACCGTCCGCTCGTCGTGTTCCCGGAAAGCCGGGTCGACGCGGATTTCAAAAGTTTTGATCCTCATAATCTGTCGTTTAAAGTTGCGGGGCAAATATAAGCCAAAGAGCCGTAATCTGCAACAGAAGGTCCGAGGCACGGGATTTTTGATTATCTTTGCCCGCAAGTCAACACCCAACGCCATGAAACCGGAAACCGTCTGCACCGTCGTCTTCTCGCCGACGGGCACTTCGAAAAAAATCGCCGAGACCGTAGCCCGGAGCATCGCCTCCGACGCCGGGACCGAAGCCGCCGCCCTGAAAACCATCGACCTGACGCACGCCGCGGCACACTCCGCCGCACTGTCGGCCGGCGCCGTGGCGGTCATCGCCGCCCCCGTCTACGGGGGACATGTGGCCCCGACGGCCGCAAAAAGACTGGAAACGCTCCGCGGCTCGGGAACGCCCGCCGTGGTGATCGCGGTCTACGGCAACCGGGCCTTCGAAAAGGCCGCCGCGGAGCTGGCCGCGCTCGCCGCCCGGCAGGGATTCGTCCCCGTGGCCGCAGCGGCATTCGTCGGCGAGCACTCGTACAGCACCCCCGAAACCCCCGTCGCCGCAGGACGCCCCGACGCGCAGGACCTCGCCCGGGCCGCGGAGTTCGGCGCCGCGGTGCGCAAAAAACTCGCGGCGGGAACGCCTGCCCCGGTCGACGCCGCAAAACTGAAGGACGTGCACACGCCGCTCGTGCCGATGCTGCGCTTCATCCGTTTCGTCGTGGGCTACCGCCGCCGGCAGAAGAAAAACCCGGTCGTCTACCTGCCCGCATGCGATGCCGACCGCTGCACCCATTGCGGCCGCTGCGCCGCGATCTGCCCGACGCAGGCCATCGCGCGGGGCGACGAGGCGCACACCGACCCTGCGCGCTGTATCCGCTGCTGCGCCTGCGTCAAGGGATGTCCGGTCGGAGCTCGGAGTTTCCACACCCCCTTCGCCGCAGCCCTCGCACGCAGCTTCACCCGGCGCAAACAACCCGTAACGATCTTATAATCATGATCGAGCGTCTCGCATCTCCGACTGCGCACGAACTCGACGCACTTACCGATCTGTGGGAGAGGTCGGTACGCGCCCCGCACGACTTTCTGGCTCCGGAGGACATCCCCTTTTTCCGCCGCATGGTGCGCCAGGAGGCGCTTCCGGCTGCGGAAATCTATGTCATAAGGGATTCCGGAAACGGATTCGCAGCCTTTGCGGGCATCGGAGCCGACCGGCTCGAAATGCTGTTCGTCGCGCCCTCCGCGCGCGGGAAAGGTCTGGGGCGCGAACTCGTGGAGCACGTCGCGGTCCATTGCGGAGTGCGACGCGTGGATGTGAACGAACAGAACGCGCAGGCCGCGGGATTCTACGCACGGATGGGTTTCCGCGTCGTCTCGCGCGACGCCCTGGACCCGTCGGGTCGTCCCTACCCCATTCTCCACCTCGAACGCTGACAAACGACGGGCGACCTCTCGGCCGCCCGTTCCGCATACCCGCTGACCGCCAGCGGCCCGTCGCCCACTGCGGCCGTCGCAAAAAAAGGAGAACCCGTTCAACGGATTCTCCCTCCCCATCATAGAATGGCCGCAGGCTATCTGACCTCGATCTGGCGGGCCGCAACGGCGGCTTCCGTCTCTTTCTTCTTGGGAATCTCGATGGTCATCACGCCGTTCTCGACCTTGGCCGCGATCTTCTCGCGCACGACGTTGTCGGGCAGCAGCAGGCTCTGCTGGAATTTCGTGTAGGAAAACTCGCGGCGCAGATACGTGCCCTTCTTTTTGTCCTCCTCCTTCTGCTCGGCCTTTTTCTCCATCGTGACGATCAGCTCGTTATCCTCGTTGATATGCACCTTGAAATCCTCCTTGGTCATACCCGGGGCGGCGACTTCCACCTTGTATTCGTTCTCATCCTCGATGATGTTGACGGCCGGAGCCGTGGTGTTGTGGCGTTCGGCAAGCCAGTCGTTGCCCAGAAAATCGTTGAAAATGCTCGGCAGCCAGTTCTGATTACGTCTTACAGGTACCATAGTTTTGTCCTCCTTGGTTTTATTTGGTTTAACATTTCGTTTCATCTCCGCGCCTCTTATGAAGCGCTTTCGTATCCGATACGGTCAAATCCTATGCCAGTTCGGAGAAACTGAAAAAATGTCATAAATTGTCACAAACGCGGCACAAAATTTCCGAAAAGGCAGAAAAAATGTCCTGACAGTATGGCGTCTCAAATATTTTCCTATTTTTGCAACATGGACAACGAATTGATTTTCCGGCAGGCACAGTCCTGCGAAACGGACCGCATCATGCAGATCATCCGCCAGGCACAGGCCCGGATGCACGCGGCAGGCAGCCGCCAGTGGCAGGACGGCTATCCCGCCCCGGGACATATCTCGGCAGACATCGGCCGCAACCGCGGCTATGTATTGTGCAAACCCGGCGTGGAAGGCCCGCTTTCAGTGATCGCCTACGGCGCGGTGGTGTTCGACGGCGAACCGGCCTACGACGCCATCGACGGACAATGGCTCACCGACGAGCCGTACGTGCTGGTGCACCGCATAGCGGTCGCCGACGGGGAACGGGGCCGCGGCGTGGCGGCGGAATTCCTGCACCGTGTGGAGACACTCGCACAGGAACGCGGCGTCAAAGCCTTTCGCATCGACACCAACTTCGACAACCAGACCATGCTGCGGCTGCTCGAACGCACGGGATTCACCTATTGCGGGAAAGTCGTCTACCGGAGCGGCGAACGGCTGGCTTACGAAAAACGAATCTGAAAACACTCCGACACAAAAAACAGAACCCGAGGCTCCACTCCCCGGGTTCTTTCATTTCACTGTTCAGCGCGTCACTATCTTCTTGAAGAAATCCTCCAGAGGAACATTGTAATAATCGCACAAATCAGCCAGCGTCGTCAGTGAAATGCTATGCCTTCCGCTTTCGATCCGCCCGATGTTCAGGTCGGTGTCGAACCAGACATTTTCTTGAGTAAGGCCTCTCTCCCGGCGGACTGTTTTCAGCCGATCCACGACTTGTTTCACCAGAATCTCATTACGCCGCTGCCGTTTCATAATGCAAATTTCCGCAATTATGCACTCAATTTTTACTACACACTTGTAGCACAGCGACTAAAACGACACCTTCAAGCGTGTAGTTGCCGGAAGCATAACGAATACAAATCCATTCAAGCCACTTTTCGGCCTTTTTGAAATATGCAAAAATAAAAAAATTGTTGTATAAAGCAGCGAAAACAACCGGAACAGCGGCGAAAAAGCTGATGCCGGGGACCGTTCGTCACAGTTTTCACGCCCCGGTCTTCGGATCGCCCCCGTCTTCCGAATGTGCACCGTATGCGCTGCAAATCCGGCCCCGTTCGACTCCCGCAGAGTAGCGGTGAGCGCCGACTGGAAAAGAAAAACGACCTGCATTTCTGCAAGTCGTTGATTTTTAAGTGGTACCACCAGGAATCGAACCGGGGACACAAGGATTTTCAGTCCTTTGCTCTACCAACTGAGCTATGGCACCATCCGCGAAAAACGGGGTATTCCCTGTTATCGTGGTGCAAAGATAAGCAAAAAATTTAATACTGCAAATGCCTCATGCAATTTTGTCGGTAAATTTTTCCCGGCCCGGCAAAAAACGACCGACCCGGAAATCAGAAAAAAGTCCGCTGCCCAAACGGACAGCGGACTTAACAGGCTTGATACAGAGACGCTTAATTCGTTTTATTCTGGTTCGCCTCGCCGATTTCCGGGTTGGCAATCACGACGGAACGCGGCAGCTGGAACCGCATGCCGGATTCGTTCTGCTCCCACATGGCTTTGTAAATGTGGTTGTTCGCAACGCCTGCCGCCGTCATCGCGGCATCGTCCCGACGATCAATCGGCATATTCAGACGCCGACGGTCAAGCCACTCCAGAGCGCCCTCCATCCACATCTCGATACGTTTCTGAAGAATGATCTCCTCGACGACATCGTCGAGCGAAGCGGCCGTGATGTCGTAACCCGGATCGCGGTAGGTCGTCACGTAATCCTTGAGCGTCTTCTTGGCCGCGGCGATGTTGCTGTGCGCCTCGGCTTCAGCCTTGATGAAGACGGCCTCTTCGGCGCGCATATAGATCAGATCGGTATTGTTCCAGTCGCCGTTGTAACTGCGGAACTTGACCGAAACGTACTCCGAACGCGCTTTCACGCCCGAAGCAAGCGTATTGGGCAGGTTGGAAGGCAGGAGGCAGGCATAACCGCTCGTCGCAGCGTCCGGGTCCGGATTGTCCGTCTTGTTGAGCCACCAGCCGCGACGCACGTCGGTCGGATTCAGACGCGCATAGAGGTAGGAGTGGATCGGACGCTCGGCCCACATACCCGCATAACCGCTCATGTAGGGGTCCATCTGCGAACACCAGGTAGCCCATGTCTGGCAGTTGTCGGCCGTCATCTTGAAGCCGAAGATCAGACTCGGAACGTTCTCGATACGGTTGAAGCCGCTGTTGTAGTTCTCCTTGGAGACGAGCGTGTATTTGGCCAGAATATCGTCGGCCAGCGAGACGGCTTTCCCCCAGTCCTCCATGACCAATGCGACACGGGCGCGCAGAATGGCGGCCACGCTGGCGTCGAAATCGGTCCGGGAACCGGTGTCGTCGTATCCGATCTCCTCGAAAATACGCAGCGCTTCGTCCAGGTCGTCGGTAATGCGTTTGTAGACCTGCTCCATCGTGGCGCGCGGCAGATTCTGGCCGAGGGTCTCCTCGGTGGCCAGAGGCACGCCCGGAAGGTCCTTGTTCGCCGCCGAGTAGGGATACTGGTACACGTTGATCAGGTGGTAGTAGCCGAACGCGCGGGAGGTCAGCGCACGGGCGCGGTAGGCCTTCATCGTCTCCGACTCGGCGGAAGCGTCGAGGGTCGCCGTCGCGAGAATCTCGTTGGCCGTGGCGATCGGAATGTAGAACATGTTCCACACGTTGATAGTCGGCGTATACTCCTCCTGCCAGTAGTCGTTGATGTACATGTAAAGGTTCATGCTGTGTTGCAGCAGCAGGGTCATGTCCTGCCCGGCCATGCCGAACGCAAGTTCGAACCCTTTGAAACCGGTCAGCCACTGAAGATCGTTCTTGTAATAGGTGGCATAGTGGGTGTAAATGGACGCCTCGATACCCTGAAGCACCTTGTCCGGGTCCTCCTTGGCCACCTCGTCACGGGTCTCCGAAGAGACTTTTCCCGAAGGGTCCACGTCGAAGATATCGTCGCTGCAGGATACCGCAACTGCCGCGCTCATTAAAAATATCAGTATTTTTTTCATATCAATGTCGCTGCTTAGAAGTTAATATTGAGACCTACCGAAGTGGTGCGGATCGGCGAATAATACGTACCGTCCACGCTGTTCAAAGCGACCGTCGCGCCCGACCGCCCATGCTCGTACGGGGATCGTAGCCCTTGCGCTTCGATGCGAAGAAGACGTTGTCGCAGGCGAAGTACACGCGAACGCTCTTGATGCCGATCTTGCTCATCCAGTTTGCCGGGAAGGTGTAGCCCAGCGTGATGTTGCGCAGGTTGAAGTAGGTTTTGCTGATCAGGAAACGATCCGACGAAGCGTTGATGTTCGAGTCGTTCGTGTTCCAGATCGGCGCCGAACCTTTCCCGGTCTCCGGATTCCAGGCGTCGGCATAGTTCTTCAGACGGTTCATCGGGAAATTCGCACTGCTGAACGCCGAGAAGTCGTAATCGTAGCCGTAGCCGCCGAACTGGAAGTTGGTCATAATCGTCAGGTCGAGGCTCTTCCAACGCAGCGTGGTGTTCAGGCCGCCCGTGAAATCGGGAAGCGCGCTCTTCTCCAGCAGGTACTGCGTGGCCTCGGTAGCATCGCCGGTCGTGACTTTTTCCACGCCGACAACGTTGCCGGCGTCGTCCAGAATATCCTGATCCATGTACCAAAGCGAGTTGCCCTTCTCATCCAGACCTGCGAACTGCCGCATCTCCCAGCGGTAGATGTCCTTGCCTTCGTAAATGCGCTGGTTGCCGTTGGGCATGCCCGAGACTTTGTACTCGTCGGGCAGGTTGAGCATCTTGTTGGCATAGGTGTAACCGTTGACCGACATGTCCCAGTACCAGTCCTTTTTCTGGATGAGCTTGACGTTCAAGTCGAATTCGAAGCCCGAATTGCGCAGTTTGCCGACGTTGTACCAGTCGTAGGCGCGGCCCGTCGAAATATCCTTCGTACGCTTGAAGAGCAGACCGTCCGACACGCGGATGAAGTAGTCCATCGTCAGGTTGATGCGGTCGTTCAGCAGACCCACGTCCAGACCCAGATCGAACGTCTTCTGCTTCTCCCACGTCAGATCGGGATTGCCGTAGTAATAGATCTCCGTACCCAGCTTGCCTTCGGAAATGGTAACCGTATACTGGTCGGTATAGGGATAGTAGTTGGCCAGGTCCTCGTTACCCTGCGTACCGTACGTGGCGCGGAGTTTCAGCTCCGAAAGCCAGCTGTGCGTACTCTCCATGAACTTCTCGGCTCCGATGCGCCACGAAGCGCCGACGGACCAGAACGTGCCCCAGGGATTGTATTTGAAACGCGAGGTTCCGTCGCGGCGGATACCGCCCGAGAAATAATAACGGTTGTCGTAGTTGTACTCCAGTTTGCCGAAGAAACCCTGAATGCGCAGCACGTCCTGATAGCCGTTGATCGACCCCATCTCGCCGGCGTTGTTCAGCTGCGGATTCTTGGGATCGTAAATGTTCGTCTTCTCGACCTCGGCGTAATCGCGCACCCAGCTGTTGTACTCATGTCCGATCAGCGCATTGATATTGTGGCGTCCGACGGATTTTTTGTAATTGAGCATCTGGATCAGGTTCAGATCGTAAACGTCCGTAGACTTTTTGTTGATCCGGCCCTTGGAACCGCGTCCGGCGCCGATCGTGGGGTTATAGAACAGCAGTTCGTCGGAGGCGCGATAGCCCAGCGACATGCTCGAGGTGAAGGTGAAGTCGCGCAGGAAATAGATCTCCCCGTAAGCGCGGCCCTGCAAGTTGTTGCGTTTGATGTCGCGCGTGTCCATCTTCAGCGTGGCGATGATGTTCTGGCCCGAGGTTCCGGGACGGGTCGTCGTGCCGTCGGTCTGCCCCGTACCCAGGTCGTAGACCTTGTCGCCGTTTTCGTCATACTTGATTTTCCCCTCGGCATCGCGGGCGTAGACCGGAAAAACCGGCTCCCACGAACGCGCCGTGGCGAACGCCGACGAAGCAAGGCTGCTGCCCTCCAGAATGTTGTTCTGCACCGTGTGGGCATAGGAGAGGTTGGCGCCCACCTTGATCCACTTGCGGAGCTTGGTGTTGACGTTCACACGGGCGCTGTAACGCTCGAAATCCGATTCGATCACATAGGATTCGTCCTTGAGGTAACCCAGCGAGATGAAATAATCGGACTTCTCGTTCCCGCCGCTGACCGAAACGTTCGTTTCGTTGCGGAATCCGGTCTTGAAGAGTTCGTCCTGCAGGCGCTCGCTGTACATGCGCCGGGCCGACGGGTCGAGTTTGCCGGTCGCAGGGTCGATCAGGTAGGTCGACGAATATTTGTAGGGGTTGTAATTTCCGTGTGCACCCAGCACCTCCTGCGAGGCATAGAGCGCCGCGGCAGCCAGATCGCCGCCTCCCTCTTCGGGGCTTGACGCCCACTTCGTGTCGCGCATCGTGCGCCACTGCGCCTCGAGGTATTCGCCCGGATCGGTGATGATGTCATACTCGGGGACAGCGCGGGTGTTGATACCGAATCGCGTGTCGACGCTGATCGTGGGATTGTCCAGGCTGCCGCGCTTGGTCGTGATGAAAACCACGCCGTTCGCGGCGCGCGAACCGTAGAGCGAGTTGGCCGTGGCGTCCTTCGACACGGAGATCGACTCGATGTCGGCCGGGTTGATGTCGGACAGGCTGCCCTGATAGGGCGAGCCGTCGAGCACGATCAGCGCGCCGGTGCCCGCATTGAGCGAACCGACGCCGCGGACGTAGATCGCAGCGTCCGTACCGGGCTGGTTGGTGGCCGTAGTCAGCTGCACGCCGGGAACCGCTCCTTCGAGCATTTTCGAAACGGTCGAAACCTGACGCTTCGCAAGCTCCTCGCCGCGGATGGTGGCGATTGATCCCGTAAGGTCTTTTTTCGTCGTCGTGCCGAAAGCGGTCACCACGACATTCTCGATGGCCTGCGCATCTTCGTGCATCACGACTTCGACATGCGTCTTTCCGGCAACAGCCACTTTCCGGGTCTCGTAACCGATGAACGAAACCGCCAGCGTAGCGTCGGCGGGTGCGGCGATGGTGAATTTACCATCCGTGCCCGTGGTCGTACCGGTCGACGTGCCGTCGACCATAACGGTTGCGCCCGCGACAGGCTTACCCTCCGCATCGGCAACTTTACCGGAAACCTGCCGGTTTTGGGCGAATCCATATACACAAAGCCCCAAAACGGCAATTAACGATAGTAGAATTTTTCTTACCATAAGCGTTAATTTTAATAAAATTTTAAAATAAAAAACAATCGCCCCGGATTCCGGATAATAAACTGCTGGATATAGGATAATTACAGCGTTCCGGAACGCATTTTCCGAGAAATGCCTAATAGTTTGGTATTAAGCGTGTAAGATATACGGACGACATCTCCGTGCGTCCGGGTTGTGTTACCAGATAGTTACCGGACAAGAAGGGTTAAACCGTGCCGTATAAGCTATTTGGTCCAATTGATATACCGTTTGGCAGTAACTTTATCATTACCTTTATCGCGGTTTGTTTATTGTTTAAAAAAGGTTAGGAAGGGAATGAGAAACACGTTCAAAGTACTGTTTTACATCAAGAAGAATGCGCCTTTACGCAATGGAAACACGCCGATCATGGGACGCATTACGATCAACGGACAGCGAACGCAGCTGTCCACGCAACTATCCGTGAATCCGAATCTCTGGGATGTGAGTATGGGACGGGCGGCAGGGCGCAGCGCGGTTGCCTCACATGTCAACGAACAACTCTCGCAGATTCGTTTCCGCATCGAAAGATGTTACAACACGCTGTTTTACGAGCATGCCCTGGTCACTCCGAAAATGGTCAAGGAGATGTATTTCGGCAACGACCAGCGCAACGAAACGCTGCTGGCCTTCTTCAGGCATCACAACGAGGAGTTCAGCCGGATGGTGGGCATCAGCCGCAGCAAAACGACCTACTATAAATATAGGTGTGTTTACAAGCATCTCGAAAACTACGTCAACGACATATTCAACCGCAAGGATTTGCTGTTCAAAGAACTCGACAAAGAGTTCCTGACGGGGTTTCACCACTACATCGCACAGGAGTGCGGACACAAGAAAAACACGACGTGGATCTACATGATCGCGTTCAAGCACATCCTCATGCTGGCCCGCAGCCGGGGCCACATGGCCAAGGACCTCTTCGCGAATTACAAACTGCGCAGCGAATTCGTCGCGCGAAACTACCTGTCCATGACCGAAATCCGCAAGCTGATCCGTCTGGACCTCGACGACATGACCTTACAGTTGGTACGCGATGCATTTTTGTTCAGTTGCTTCACGGGACTCTCCTACATCGACCTCTGCACGCTGACCCCGCAGCATATCCAGCAGGACGGCAAACAGCTGTGGATCAGCACCACCCGCCGCAAAACAGGATCTGCGGTCAACGTGCGCATCTTCGCGATACCGTACACCATTCTGCAGAAATACAAACCGATGCAGCGGAATGCGCGGATATTCCGCCTGCCGAGCAACGGCTGGTGCAACATCTGCCTCGAACGCATTATGTCTCTGGCGGGCATTCCCCGGCACATCACGTTCCATTCGGCCCGGCACACCTTCGCCACGACGATCACGCTTTCGCAGGGAATGGCGATCGAAACGATCAGCAAGCTGCTGGGACATAAGAACATACGGACTACGCAGATTTATGCGACCATCACCCACTCGAAACTCGACGGTGACATGGAGCGGCTCTCGAAACGCCTCGATACGCTGTACCGCGATACCGACCTGGAAAAAGTCCGGGAGCGCCTTTGAGGACCGATTCACATATACGCAGAAGTTCACGCAGCTAACACATTCGCTCAAAACACCCGAAAACACCCGAAAAGGGGATTACAATTTGTAATCCCCTTGAGATGATATTTTCAAAATCGTAACCGTTATCGACCAATCTTCTACACATATGTTATACTGGTAAATTATTTTAATAATTTATTTGTAAACGAGTTAGCAATTTCATACCTTTGCTTGTGAACTTTTTTTTTTAAAAAAAACTATTAGATTAACGCTTATGGTAAGAAAAATTCTACTATCGTTAATTGCTTTATTGGGGGGGGGAATATTACTCTCGCTGGCCCAGAGTAAGCAAATTTCCGGAACAGTCACCGGTCCCGACGGGAAACCGGTCGCCGGAGCAACGGTTATGGTCGACGGCTCGCATGTCGGCACGACCTCAAACGGAGACGGTAGCTTCACCATCACGGCTCCCGGAAACGGATCGCTGGTCGTATCCTTCATCGGCTATGAAACACAGAAGGTGGCCATCGGAGGCAAGACCCGAATCAACATCTCGCTCAAAGAAGACACACAGGCCATCGACGACGTGATCGTAGTGGCCTTCGGTACAGCCAAGAAAGACGCCTTCACCGGAGCGGCGAAGGTGATCAAATCCGACGATCTGATAAAAACGCAGTCTTCGAACGTCGGGGATGCCCTCGTCGGCAAAATCGCCGGCGTGCAGTTCTCCTCCGCCTCGGGCCGTCCGGGTTCCGGTCAGAAGATTTACGTGCGCGGCTACGGTTCGATGAATGCCAAAAACGACCCGCTCTGGGTTGTAGACGGCGTGCCCTACGAAGGTGACATCAACAACATCAACGCTGCCGACATCGAGTCGATCAGCGTCCTCAAGGACGCCGCGTCGAACGCCCTGTACGGCTCCCGCGGCGCGAACGGCGTAATCATGGTCACGACCAAGCGTGCGAAGGCCGGCGAGGCCACCGTGACTTTCGACGGCAAGTGGGGCATCAACACCCGTGCATTGCAGACCTACGACATCGTGGAGGATGCGGGCGAATACTACGAGATGCACTACAAGTCGCTGTACAACTATTACACGCTCGACCAGAAGTACACTCCCCTGGCCGCCAACATCGCCGCCAACAAGCTGCTGACGTCGAACGATCCCGGCGGTCTGGGTTACAACGTCTTCACCGTGCCCGACGGCCAGAACCTCATCGGCGAAAACGGCCGTCTCAATCCGCGTGCGAAGCAGGGCCGCCTGGTAACCGACGCCAAGGGCCAGCAGTTCTACCTGCAACCCGACAACTGGCTCGACGAAATCTACAAATCGTCGTCGTTCCGTCAGGAGTACAACGTCAGCGTTTCCGGCGCAACGGACCGCGCCAATTTCTTCGCATCGCTCGGCTATCTGGACAACACGGGTATCGTCGACGGTTCGAGCAACGAGCGCTACACCGCCCGTCTGCGCGCGGACTACCAGGCCAAAAAGTGGCTGAAAGTCGGCGGTAACATGTCCTACACCCATTTCGTCTGGAACAACGGCAACCAAACCAACGACGACGGCGACGGTCAGGGCGAAGGCAACGCCGACGGCGGAAACGCATTCGCCACGGCGATCCGCATGGCGCCGATCTATCCGGTCTACATGCGCGACGGCAACGGCAACATTATGATCGACGAGTACGGATTCAAGATGTACGATACCGGCGACGGCCGCAACGGCGGCGCACTGCGCACCAACGGCGGCAAGAGCAACGACCTGCAGGACATTCAGCTCAACAAATACATCAACGAGGGCAATGCCTTCATGGCCAACGGTTTTGCCGATTTCTCCCTGTACAAGGGCCTGAAACTGACCCTCAACGGAAGCGTGTCGCTCGACGAAACCCGCGGTACGCAGGTGTCGAACCCCTACTACGGACAGTTCGCCGAATCGGGCGGCGCCGTTTTCAAGAGCCACAGTCGGGAGATCGCCTACAACATGCAGCAGTTCCTGACCTACACCAACACCTTCGCCGACGTCCACAACCTCGACCTGCTCTTCGGCCATGAAATGTACAACCGCAAATCCTACGGTCTGTACGGCTCGAAGACCATGATGTTCTCGCCGGACAACACCGAACTCAGCGGCGCCGTCGTCGACTCGTCGCGGTCGGGTTCGTCGGTTCTGGAGTACAACAACGAGGGCTACTTCTTCCGCGGACAGTACGACTACGACAACCGCATCTATTTCTCGGGATCGTACCGCCGCGACGCATCGTCGCGCTTCCACCCCGACCACCGCTGGGGCAACTTCTGGTCGCTCGGCGCAGCCTGGATCATCAACCGCGAGAGCTGGTTCAACGCTTCGTGGGTCAACATGCTGAAGGTCAAAGCATCGTACGGTTCGCAGGGTAACGACAACCTCGGATCGAAAGCGGAATCCTACTACCGCTATACCGACTACCGCGAGATCCTGAGCAGCGGCGACGGCGTTACGAGCGTACTCTACCAGAAAGGCAACCCCGACATCACCTGGGAGACCAACGCCAACCTCAATGTCGGCGTAGAGTTCGGCCTCTGGGACAACCGTCTGTCGGGTAGCATCGATGTCTTCAACCGCAAGACCACCGACATGCTGTTCGAGCTGGCCACTCCGATCGAGTCGGGTTACACGACCATTTTCACCAACATCGGCGACATGGTCAACCGCGGTCTCGAAATCGAACTGAACGCAGACCTGATCCGGACCAAAAACCTCGTGTGGGACTTCTCGCTCAACATGACCCACTACAAGAACAAGGTGACCCACCTGCCGGAGCAGTTCAAAAACAACACGACGGCCGACGGCAAACACGTGGGCCGCTGGCAGGACACCAAATTCCTCACCGAAGGGGAATCCGTCTTCTCGTTCTACGTTCCGACCTACGCGGGAGTAGACCCCGAGACCGGAAAATCGCTGTGGTACACCTACAAGACCGATGATGCCGGCAACAAGGAGCGCATCAAGACCTCCGATTACTCGGTGGCCTCGCAGGAGGGCCGCGAAATGCACGGAGACGCCCTGCCGGACGTTTACGGCGGTTTCGGCACGTCGCTGCGCTTCTACGGCGTCGATTTCTCGATCGGCTTCACCTACCAGCTCGGCGGACAGGTTCTCGACCAGGGCTACAGGTTCTACATGAACTCCCCGGCAGGAACGTCGACCGGAAACAACTACCACCACGACCTGCTCAATTCGTGGACTCCCGAGAACTCCGGTTCGAACATTCCGCGTTTTGCTTACAACGACTCGAATCAGGCAGCCGTCTCGGACCGTTTCCTCACCAGCGCATCGTACCTGAACATCCAGAACATCACGCTCGGATATACGCTGCCCAAGCGTATCACGCGCAAGTTCCTCGTCGAGAATCTGCGTATCTACCTCGCCTGCGACAATGTATGGTACTGGTCCAAGCGTCAGGGTCTCGACCCGCGTCAGTCCATCAACGGAATCACGAACCCGTACTACTACGCCCCGATTCGCACCTTCTCGGGCGGTGTAACCGTAACGTTCTAATTTGTTAAACGACGAATATTATGAAAATGAACAACATACTGAAAACAACGGCGCTGCTTCTCGGTTCATCCGTGCTTCTTTCGGGCTGTATCAAGGAGACCTTCCCCGAAAGCGGATACGCCACCAGCGATCAGACTGCCGAATCTCCGTTCGCAAAGGAGGGTCTTATCACTGCGATGCCGACGGTGCTCATCACCAACTATATAGACCTCGGCGAGCACATCGACTTCGGCTACCCGGGCATCTTCGGCGCCACCGACCGCATGGTCGGCGAGGTGTTCCCCGTCAGCGGCAACCTGCCGGGCGGCAACCAGTACTACGACCGCTGGCAGGCATGGCTCTATCCGGGCAACTCGACCGGATTGGCAGCGAACGGCAAGATGTCCCCGTTCTTCTACACCAACTATTACAAGTTCATCTTCACGGCCAATGAGGCCATCGACATCGCAAACCAGAGCGAAGGCGCAGAGGAGATGATGGGCATCGCCAAGACTTTCCGCGCGCTCTGCTACCTCGACCTGGCCCGTCTCTACGACGCGCTGCCGGCCAAGGCTCCCGAACGTCCCGCCTACGAGACCGAGCTGGAAGCCGTCAAGGGGCTGACCGTTCCCATCGTCCGGGAAGATACGAGCATGGAGGAACTGGAGAACAACCCGCGCGTATCGCGTGAGGAGATGTTCAAGTTCATCTTCGAGGACCTCAACACCGCCGAGACCCTGCTGGCCAACTATACGCCGGCAACGAAAAACCTGCCCTCGCTGGCCGTGATCTACGGACTCAAGGCCCGCGCCTACCTCTGGCTGGGCGGATTCACCGAATCGTATGCGGAAGTTCCGACCGGCGACGCCGCTTACCGTCTGGCCGCCGAATACGCCCGCAAGGCCATCGACGCTTCGGGCTGCACGATTATGACCGAAAGCCAGTGGCTCGACCCGAAGACCGGGTTCAACACGGTCAATTCGTCGTGGATGTGGGCCATGATCCAGACCACCGACACCGTGCTCAACAACCTGCTGTCGTGGTCGGCCCACATGGCGACCGAGTCTATCTGGGGTTACGGCTACGGAGCGCAGCCGGGTATCTCGGTATTCAGCTACAACCGCATTTCGTCGGGCGACTTCCGCAAAAAGAGCTTTGTCGGAGCCGACCGCTCGTTCGACGCCATCGCACCCTATACGACCCTGACCGAGGAGGAGTTCGCAACGATAGCCCCCTACGCATCGTTTAAGTTCCACGCGGCCAACGGCGAAAAACGAAACTATTCCACGGGTAACGTGACGAGCATCCCGATGATGCGTGTCGAGGAGATGTACCTGATCGAGGCCGAGGCTACGGCGCACTACGACGCCACCACCGGCAAGTCGCTGTTGCAGTCGTTCATGGCCAACCGCGATCCGGCCTATACGGTTCCGGCGGCCAACGACCTGATCGACGAGATCATTTTCCAGAAGCGGATCGAGTTCTGGGGCGAGGGCGTCATCTTCTACGACCTGAAGCGTCTGAACATCGGCATGCACAACGGCGACACCGGCACGAACGCTCCCCCGATGGCCCAGCTTTCCACGGACGGACGCGCCCCCTGGTGGAACTGCGTGTTCCCGCTGAACGCCGTACAGCAGAATAAGGCGCTTGCGGGCAAGAACAACCCCAACCCGACCCAAACGGTCAAGTCTGTTAAATAAAAAACATCGCTATTTATGAAAAGTATAAAAATATTCTTTCTGGCGACTGTCGCCATCGTCGCGGGGCTGTTCACGGCCTGCAGCGACGATGACTTCAAAGCAGGTCCCGAGGTCGACGGCGCACAGGTCTACTTCCCCGAGAATGTGACCACCCAGCATAGCATCAGCGACGACGTCTCCTCCATCGCCATCCCGGTAAAACGCATCGCCAAGGACGAGGCGCTGACCGTAGCGATTCTCGCCAGCGACGAGTCGGGTCTGTTCACCATTCCGTCGTCGGTATCGTTCGCAGCCGGCAAGGAGACTTCCGAACTGCTGATCACCTTCGACCGCACCAAACTCGAAGACGGCAAGGAATACCCCCTTTCGTTCCTGATCAACGACGAGGACAACACGACGCCCTACGGCAACCGTTCGCTCGACATCATCGTCGCCCCCTGGCCCTGGGTGAAACTGGGAACCGGCAAATTCCGCGACGACTATCTTTGCAGCATGTTTAACGGCGGAAATCCCGAAATCGAGGTCACGATCCACGAGCACAAATCGAAGAAGGGCATCTACATGATCGAAGAGATGTACGGCTGGCCGTTCCTGACCGAATTCTTCAAAGGTTCGCAGGAAGAGATCGAGTCGCAGGTCAAACTGACCTATACTCCGGTCAACATCACCATCGATTGCAGCGACCCGACGAAAGTGGTCATGCCGCGTCAGTTCACGGGTATTACCGACGGAGACCCGGCTTATGGCGATTATGAAATCGCTATGTTCACGGGCGGGGAAGGTACGCTGGTAAACGGCGTGATCACGTTCCCCCAGGAGGCCCTCGCGTTCGTTTGCAGCGCCGGCAACCTCAAAGCCAATAAGTCCGGATTGTTCCGTATCCTCCTGCCCGGCGCCGAAGTGACCGACTATGCACTCTCCGCCGCATACGCCGGCATGAAGGTCAGCGCCGACGGAGAGACGGCGAGCGCCGTCATCGACTTCACCTACGGCACCGACGTTACGAACATCCGCTATGTTCTCGTCGAAAATGAATTGACCGAGGCCGAAACCGCTACGCTTGTCGCAGCGATCGCCGACGGATCAGCCGAGAACATCAACGAGTTGCAGGACTTCACCGTAGGCGGCGAGAAAGTCTCCGCCGAAGCCGTACTGCCTGGACCCGGAACCTATACCGTAGTCGCCCTGCCCCTTGACAAAGCGCAAAAACCGGTTTCCGGCGAAGCTTCCGCAGCATCGTTCTACTTCCCGGGCATAGGAGGGACCTCGGTTCCCAACGACATCGCCGGCTCGCTCTATAAAGTCAGCGCCTATCCCGATGCCGCAGCATATGTATCGAAGTATCCCGATTACTCATCGGCCGTGTACGAGATCACCGGCACGGAGATGAAGAAGATCAAAACCTACTTCAACAAAACTTCCATAATCGACAATATCGAGATTCAAACCGGAGGCCTGACCCTGCAGGATGTAGTCGATAAATACGGTAAAGAACTCAATGCCGATGCGATGGAAGAACTTGCAACGACCGGAAAGCATTGGGACATAATGATCAATCTGACACCGGGCGCATCCTATACGCTGGTTGTCGAAGCAACGAACAACTACGGCAAGAAAAAACTGATCGTGTGCGAACCGTTCGTGACGGACATACCGCCCTATACCGGAGAGTTGATCATCGGGAAATACGGCATGTCCTACGCGGCCAGCGCTGAAGACACGTTCGAAAATGTATTCGAGGTAATACCTACCGTCGGAAGCAACACCGAATTTTTCGTGAAGGATTTCGCCGTAGAGGACGGCACCCAATGGTACGCAACCTATGACTCGGCCAAGTCGACGCTCACGATGAGCGGCGTGCAGCTCGGCCGGGAGGACAACGGCAACCTGCTCGGCAAATTCACGGAGGCGCTCACCCCGGACCAGACCCGCGGTTACGGTATCTTCTCGTTCGCAACCGAAGAGAGCGAAGGCAGCGATCCGATCGTATTGACGATCGATCCGGCGTCGAAACAAGTTTCAGCGCTGACGACCGACGTCGAGGTTCCCGTTGCTGATTTCACCGTCAACAAGATCGTCGGAGCCTTGGCAGCATACTATGCCGACGGAACGACCATCACGAAGCAGAGCGGAACGACATCCGCAGCATCCGCAGCCAAAGTTCAGGGCGTCCGCACGAAGATCCCGTTCAGCAGCGTCCGTGTTCCGGCCCATATCGGGAAGTCGCTCGACAGCCGCGGTCTCCAGATGAACGCCACATTCGTCAGGAACAGCGACAACACGAACCACGGCGTCCGCACGTTAAGCGTGAAGACGGCGAAATGCGAGCCGCTGCCGAAACAGATCGGCCGCCGCGCCGATTTCAAAATCCGCGAAAACCTTCCGGTTTTGAAATAACCGACGCATATTGTTCCACACGACCCGACACAGTCCGAGCGACCGTGTCGGGTTCTGTGGTCCAATGAAACGAAACACCGGTCACGACATGCACTAATATTAGGATTATAAGATTATGACAAGGACAACAACTTTATGGAGCCTGCTGCTCCTGTCTGCGGCGCTCGCCCTGGGGTCGTGCACCAAGGATGCGACGGAGCAGGCGACGGGTCCCGAACCGGAAGCGAAAGCGGCCTCCAAACTCGTATTCTCGTCGGAGAACGCCGTCAGGGGCGAACTGCTGGTCTGCTTCGGCGAAGAGGCCGTAGCGGGCATCGAATCGTCGGTCATGCAGGTTACGCGTTCGGGCGGCGTCGCCACCCGTTCGGGCATCGCTGATTTCGACGCCGTGCTCGGCAGCATCGGGGTAAAGGCGTTACAGCGTCTGTTCCCGGTAGACGAACGGAACGAGGAGCGCACGCGCGCCGCCGGTCTGCACCGCTGGTACGTTGTGGAGTTCGACGCCGCCGCCGATCTCGACAAGGCGGCCCTCGACATGGCCCGGATCGCCGAAGTGAGCAAGGTGGAATTCAACCAGCAGCTGATGCACGTGCACGAAGGCCGGGTCATCCCGCTGGCCGAAACCGGCGCTGCGCCGCAGACCCGTGCGGCCGTCGGGTTCAACGATCCCCACCTGGGCAAACAATGGCACTACATCAACACCGGCGACAAGTCGATCTATTCGAAGATCAAGGCGGGAGCCGATGTCAACTGCGACGAGGCTTGGAAGCTCTGCACGGGCGACCCGCGCGTTATCGTCGCGGTCGTGGACAACTGCGTGCAGTGGGACCATCCCGACCTGGCCGCCAACATGTGGACCAACACCGCCGAGCTGAACGGCTCGGAAGGCCGTGACGACGACTCGAACGGCTATGCCGACGACATACACGGGTTCAACTTCGTCGACAATACGACGCTGACCATCAGCACCAAAGGCGATGCACCGGACCACGGCACGCACGTGGCAGGAACGGTCGCAGCCGTGAACAACAACGGCACGGGCGTCGCAGGCATCGCAGGCGGCTCGGGCAAAAACGACGGCGTGAAGATCATGTCCTGTCAGATTTTCCACGACAAAGACGGCGGCGACGTGGCCACGTCGGCCAAGGCCATCAAATACGCCGCCGACAACGGCGCGGCGATCATCCAGTGCAGCTACGGCTACCCTGCCGGCTCGGTAACCTCCGACGCGGCCTATTCCAGCGGCGCCAGCGCCGAGAAGCAGGCCATCGACTACTTCATCGCCAAACAGAACTGCGCGGCCATCGAGGGAGGACTGGCCATATTCGCCGCCGGCAACGACTTGACCGGCATATCGGGCTATCCCGGCGCTTACCGCGACTACATCTCCGTAACGGCCATGTCGTGCGACTACACCCCGGCCTACTACACCAACTACGGTCCCGGCTGCAACATTGCGGCTCCCGGCGGCGACGCCTACCAGTCGTATCTGGAAAACATAAATACCGGAGCGTCCGAGGTGTTATCGACCGTCAACGGCGGAAAGTACGGCTACATGCAGGGCACGTCGATGGCCTGCCCCCACGTTTCGGGCGTGGCGGCGCTCGGGCTCTCCTATGCGCTGCAACTCGGCAAGACCTTCACCCAGAACGAATTCACGACGCTGCTGCTGACATCGGTAAACGACATCAACCAATACTGCACCGGAACGAAACAGTATTTCACAGACAAGGGCAGTCTGGCGACGCTCGACCTGTCGCAGTACAAAAAGGGAATGGGCACGGGTTACATCGACGCCTACCAGGTGCTGATGAACGTCCGCGGCATCACCTGCATCCCGATTCCCGTCGGCAGCCAGTACACGCTGAACCTGCAACCGTACCTCGGCGGCGGAAATCTGGACCTGAAGATTACGGAAATCTCCATTTCGGCCGAAGACATGAACCGGCTGGGCATTTCGGCGAACCCGACCATATTCGCCAACCAGATCATCCTCAAGTGCACCAAACCCGGTTCGGCGGTGGTCCGGATCAAGCTGCTCGCCGGAAACGGCAACAACAGCGGAATGAACGGCATGCCGATCACGAAGGAATTCGCCTTCATCGCACGTGAGGTTCATTCCCAGAACGGAGGTTGGTTATAAAACAAGGGCACATTATGAAAAACATCAAACTGTTATTGATCGGCCTCGCCGCGGCGTTCGCGCTGACCGGGTGCGGCGATTCGTCCAAGGATACGCCCGAACCCGAGGGCGACGGCAACGTCGTCGGCAGCTGGCATCTGGTTTCGTGGAGTTCGCTCCAGTCCGCCGACGTCTACCTCTCGTTCAGCGAGTCCGGTTCGTTCGACATCTACCAGCGGCTCTACAAGCCCGAATACGTCCACCTGGACGGCACGTATTCCTACGACAAACCCACGCTCAGCGGCCGGTACAGCGACAACACCCCGTGGGGAAGCGCCTCATACCGGGTTTCGTTCAACGCAGACGGAACACGGATGACGCTGACCAGCACTTCGAGCACGAGCGACGTCTCGGTCTTCGTCAAGGCCGAAATCCCGTCGGAGATCATCTCCGGCGCGCTGGAGTCCACACCCCAAAGCAGGGCCGAAGATATGCCGCGGTTCCTCTGAACCGCCGTCCTGCCGGCATGCGCCGCAACCCTTCATCGGGTTGCGGCGTTTTGTTTCCGGGCGAAGGCCGCGCCGCGCACGGGACTCTTCCGCACCCCGGCATGCAACTTGCCGGAGCAATAAAAAAGCCGGCAGTAGCGCCGGAAAAATATTTTTTGTAAATTTGTGCCAAAACAAAACAAAAAAGGTTTATGGCAATTACCGAAATACTTCCCGGCATCCACTACGTCGGGGTCAATGACCGCACCACCACGCGCTTCGAAGCCCTCTGGTCGCTTCCGATGGGCGTGTCGTACAACGCCTATCTGGTCGCAGGCGAAAAGATCGCCCTGATCGACACCGTCGAAGAGTCCTTCGGCAGCCGCCTCGAAGCCAACATCAGCGAGGCCATCGGCGAAAGGAAGATCGATTATCTGGTCGTCAACCACATGGAACCCGACCACTCGTCGTCGATCGCAGCGCTGCGCCGCATCTATCCCGACATCGAGATCGTCGGCAATGCCAAGACGCTCCAGATGATCGAAGGGTTTTACGGCATCGCCGGGGGCACGGTCGAGGTCAAGGAGGGCAACACGCTCGATCTGGGCGGCAAGACGCTGTCGTTCCACATGATCCCGATGGTGCACTGGCCCGAGACGATGGTCACGTGGTGCGCCGGCGACCGGACGCTCTTCTCCGGCGACGCTTTCGGCACGTTCGGGGCGCTCGACGGCGGCATCACCGATTCGCAGGTCGAGACCGACCGCTACTGGGACGAGATGCGCCGCTACTACGCCTGCATCGTGGGCAAGTACGGCGGTCCCGTGCAGAAGGCGCTCCAGAAGGTCCGCACGCTGCCCGTCGGGACGATCTGTTCGACGCACGGACCCGTATGGCAGCGGCAGATCGCAAAGGTTCTGGATATTTACGACCGTCTGAGCCGCTACGAAGGCGAACCGGGCGTGGTCGTGGCCTACGCCTCGATGTACGGCAACACGGAGCAGATGGCCGAGCGCATCGCGCGCGAACTGGCCTCGCGGGAGGTCGGCCCGATCCGGGTCTACAACCTCTCCTACGCCGACCCGTCGGTGGTCCTGCGCGACGTTTTCCGTTTCGACACGCTGATCGTCGGCGGCCCGACCTACAACGGCAACCTGTTCCCGCCCGTGGCCGAACTGCTCGACCGCATCGCCGCGCGCGGCATTCCCCGGCGCAGATTCGGCTGGTTCGGTTCGTTCTGCTGGGCCGGAGCCTCGGTGCGCCTGCTCGCGGAGTTCGCCCAGAAGATGAAGTGGGAACCCCTGTGCGATCCCGTGGAGATGAAACAGGGCTACTCGCACGAGATGTGCGATCCCTGCGCAACGCTGGCGGAGGCTGTCGCCGGATGCAGGTGCGGAAAATAGAACGACGCAGGGGCGGTCTTCGGACCGCCCTTTTTCGTACTGCGGCGGGGATATTTCGAAAAAAAGACTATATTTACATTCCGAAAGAAAAAACTCCAGGAATTATGATGAAAATTGCAATCGTGGGAACGGGTTACGTAGGACTCGTATCGGGGGCCTGCTTCGCCGAAATGGGACTCGACATCACCTGCGTGGACATAGACGCCGAAAAGATAGAGGGTCTGAACGCAGGCGTTATCCCGATCTACGAGCCGGGACTTGAAGAGCTTGTGCGGCGCAACGTGGAGGCGGGACGCCTGCATTTCACCACCGACCTCACGGAGTGCCTGCCCCATGTCGAGGTGGTCTTCTCGGCCGTCGGAACCCCGCCCGACGAGGACGGTTCGGCCGACCTGAAATACGTTCTCGACGTGGCCCGCACCTTCGGTCGCCACATCCGGAAATACACCGTGCTGGTCACCAAGAGCACCGTCCCCGTGGGCACGGCGCAGAAGGTGCGCGCCGTGATCGAGGAGGAACTCGAGAAGCGCGGCTGCAAGGTCCCGTTCGACGTTGCCTCGAACCCCGAATTCCTGAAGGAAGGTGCGGCGATCAAGGACTTCATGTCGCCCGACCGCGTGGTCGTGGGCGTCGACAGCGAACGGGCGCGCAAGCTGATGGCCAAGCTCTACCGGCCGTTCCTGATCACCAATTTCCGCGTGCTGTTCATGGACATTCCCTCGGCCGAAATGACCAAATACGCAGCCAACGCCATGCTCGCGACGCGCATTTCGTTTATGAACGAGATCGCCAACCTGTGCGACCGCGTGGGCGCCGACGTGGAGATGGTCCGCAAGGGCATCGGCTCCGACGCCCGCATCGGCAACAAGTTCCTCTACCCCGGCTGCGGCTACGGCGGTTCATGCTTCCCGAAGGACGTGAAGGCGCTAGCCCACACGGCCCGGGAACACGGCTACACGATGCAGGTCATCGAGGCCGTCGAGCGGGTCAACGAGCAGCAGAAAGGGATTGTTTTCGAGAAATTGCAGACCGCGTTGGGCGACCTGCGGGGCAAGGTCGTCGCAATCTGGGGGCTGGCCTTCAAGCCCGAGACCGACGACATGCGCGAAGCTCCGGCAACGGTGGTGATCGACCACCTGCTGAATGCCGGCGCCAAGGTCTGTGTTTACGACCCGGTCGCCATGCCCGAATCGCAGCGGCGGATGGCCGGCCGGCCGATCCGCTATGCCCGGACGATGTACGAGGCCGCGGAGGGAGCCGACGCCGTGGCACTCATCACCGAATGGAAAGAGTTCCGCATGCCCGACTGGGCCCAGTTGTACACGGCGATGCGCGGCGAGACGATCGTCGATGGCCGCAATATCTTCGACAAACCGGAAGTCATAGCCGCCGGATTCCGCTACTTCGGAATCGGCAAATAAAGCCTCTCCCAAGTGGGTTGATACATGGATTTTTTCGGTCCGGACAGTTCCGAAATTGAACTACACCCCGTCCCAAAAGGCGATTCGCAGGGCGAAAATTCAGAGTAATTTTGCTACGATAAAACAGCGTATTATGAACAAAGACAACAGCAAAATTTACCTGCTCGTCCTGCTGGGCCTGCTGACAGCATTCGGTCCGTTCGTAACGGATATGTACCTGCCGACGCTGCCCGCCATGACGGATTTCTTCCATACCTCCTCGTCGATGGTGCAGATGGGACTCACCACCAGCATGATCGGCCTGGCTGCCGGACAGCTGCTCTTCGGTCCCCTGAGCGACAAATACGGACGCCGAACGCCGCTGCTGACGGCCATGTGGCTCTTCATCGGCTCCACCCTGCTCTGCATCTTCGCCTCGGACATCCGCCAATTCGTCACTGCGCGTTTCCTGCAGGGCATCGCCGGTTCGGGCGGCATTGTCATTTCGCGGTCGGTCGCCACCGACCGGTTCGGAGGCCGCGACCTGGCCCGGATGCTGGCGCTGATCGGCGCCGTCAACGGCGTGGCTCCGGTCGTCGCCCCCATCATCGGCGGCACCCTCACCGACTCTATCGGCTGGCAGGGCATCTTCTGCATCCTGCTGATGCTGGGATGCGTCCTGCTCGCAGGTTGTTTCCGCCTCCGCGAGTCGCTCCCGGCCGAACGCCGCAGCGCCGTAGCCTGGGGCGACATTTTCCGCAGTTTCGGCACCGTGCTCCGCAACCGCCGCTACGTGGCCTACGTCCTGCAGATGGGTTTCGCCCAGGGCGTGCTGTTCGCCTACATCGCCTCCTCGCCCTTCATCATGCAGGGACACTACGGATTTTCGGCGTTCGAATTTAGCATCTGCTTCGCCGTCAACGCCGTGGCCATCGGCAGTGCCGCGGCTTTCTCGATCCGCTTCCGCAACCCCGAACGAAGCACCCGAGCCGGATGTATGGGCATGCTCCTCTTCGCCGCTGCCGAAGCCGTGGCCCTAGGCCTCGGATGCGGGTTCTGGGTCTACGAGGGACTGCTTTTCGGCCTGCTCTTCGCCATGGGGCTCACCTTCACTTCCTCCACGGCGCTGGCCATGGGAGCGGCCCGCGAATACGCCGGAACTGCCTCGGCCATGCTGGGCGCCATCTGCTTCTCGTTCGGCGGCATCGTGTCGCCGCTGGTCGGCATCGGCGACACGCTCCTCTCCACAGGTGCGGTCTTCATCGTCTGCGCCCTCTGCTCATGGCTCAGCCTGCGCATCGCCCCGCGGCACACAGCGTTTGCCGCCGCCTGAAAAAAGGCCGGAGACTATGCTCCGGCCCGTAGCGGTATCGCCTGCGGCGCTTATTTGCGCACTTTGACGATAATCTTGCGCACCGTGCCCTCGCCCACCATCGGAGCGTGCCCGTCCTCGGGGAAAAGCACCGTAAACTGTCCCGGACGCATCGTGTAATAGGTCTGCGGCACGTCGTCGAAGAGCTGGATGTCATTCTCGACGCTGAATTCGCCCAGCGGCTTCTTGAGCTCCCTGCGCTCGCTCCAGCCGAAGGACTCCTCCTCGCCCCGGATGAGAACCTGGATGTCGATGTACTCGTTGTGGATTTCGAGTTTGGCGTCGGGCTTCTGTTTCAGCTCGCGCTCCATGACGTTGACGTAGATGTCCTTGCCGTCGAGTTCGTGAATACCCGGTTCCATCGTCGTCCAGTCGGTCGAGGCGATCAGTTCGAAAGCCTGTTTCATGCGCGGGCTTACGCCGTAGTAAAGCGCGCTGTTTTTCAGAGAGTCTAAAATCATATTCTTTATTTGTTTTTCGGTTCTGCGTTCGTCCGCCGCCGAATTCTGCGACCCCGCGGAGCGAATACAAAGTTAACAAGATTTTTTGTTTTGACAAAGTGGCGGAAAAAGCATTATATTTGATGTCGGAACGTCTTACCGGACCGTGCCCGATTCGGCTTGGACGCCACCCCGCTTTTGCGTACCTTTAATAAAAACATACCGATCATGGACTTTACGGAAATCAGACTTTCGGGCAAAACCCGTCGTGAACACGATCTGCTGGGCGAAATGGAAATCCCGGCGGAGTATTATTTCGGCGTGCAGACCATGCGCGCAGTGGAGAATTTCCACATCAGCCGCGTGCGGCTCAACTTCTTCCCGGAGCTGATCCGCGCCCTGGCCGACGTCAAGCAGGGCGCCGCGATGGCCAACCGCGACCTGGGACTGCTCGACCCGGCGATCGCCGACGCGATCATCCGGGCCTGCGAGGAACTGCGCGCCGGCAAACTCGAGGAGCAGTTCGTCGTCGACATGGTGCAGGGCGGCGCCGGCACGTCGACCAACATGAACGCCAACGAAGTGATCGCCAACCGGGCGCTCGAACTCCTCGGCCATGAAAAGGGCGAATATCAGTTCTGCCACCCCAACAACCACGTCAACCTCTCGCAGTCGACCAACGACGCCTACCCCACGGCCGTGAGGATCGCACTGGTGCGCAGCATCGAGAAACTGGTGGCCTCGCTGCGCGAACTCATCGCGGCGTTCCACGCCAAGGGCGAGGAGTTCTCCGGCATCATCAAGATGGGCCGCACGCAGCTTCAGGACGCCGTGCCGATGACCCTCGGACAGGAGTTCGAAGCCTACGCCGCCAACCTCACCGAGGAGACCGAGCGGCTGACGGCCAACATGAAACTTTTCTTCGAGATCAACATGGGGGCCACGGCCATCGGAACGGGCATCAACGCCGACCCCGACT
Organism: Alistipes sp. 56_sp_Nov_56_25; assembly: GCF_001915285.1. Taxonomy (NCBI): domain Bacteria; kingdom Pseudomonadati; phylum Bacteroidota; class Bacteroidia; order Bacteroidales; family Rikenellaceae; genus Alistipes; species Alistipes sp. 56_sp_Nov_56_25. The sequence goes on along the minus strand of NZ_MNQF01000002.1, from coordinate 187,465 downwards.
ACGCCGGGCTTTGCACCCGTTACCTGCGCGAGATCACCGGACTGCCGCTCGTCGAGGCGTCGAACATGATCGAGGCCACGAGCGACACGGGCGCCTTCATTATGAACTCCTCGGCCCAGAAACGCCTTGCGGTGAAACTCTCGAAAATCTGCAACGACCTGCGGCTGCTCTCGTCGGGTCCCCGCTGCGGGCTGAACGAGATCAACCTCCCGCCGCGCCAGCCGGGATCGTCGATCATGCCGGGCAAGGTCAACCCCGTGATCCCCGAAGTCGTCAACCAGGTAGCGTTCCGCGTGATCGGCAACGACCTCACCGTGACGATCGCATCGGAAGCCGGACAGCTCGAACTGAACGTCATGGAGCCGATCATCGTCCACTGCCTGTTCGAGAGCATCGAAATGCTGATCAACGCCATGAACACGCTGCGCGAGAAGTGCATCGCCGGCATCACGGCCAACGAGGAGGTCTGCCGCCGGATGGTCTTTAACAGCATCGGGCTGGTGACTGCGCTCAACCCCTATCTGGGCTACGAAACGTCGAGCATGCTGGCCAAGGAGGCCCTCAAAACCGGCAAGGGCATCTACGACCTCGTACTCGAGCATAAGCTGATGAGCGAAGAGGAGTTGCACAAGGTGCTGCAACCCGAAAACATGGTCCACCCGCGCAAGAAGATCGGAGAGTGACCGAACGGAACAGCCCCGGCTCATCGGGCCGGGGCTGTTCCGTTCCGCCGGGCCGCTATTCCGCCAGCCCGTAACGGCGCATCAGGGGCTTCACGTCGGGCACGGCGCCGCGGAAACGCACGTACTGCGCCATCGGCTCGTCATAGCCCGCTTCGGTCAGGATATGGCGGCGGTAACGGCGCGCGGTTTCGGGATCGAAAATATCGCCCGTGCCAGTGAATGCCGCGAAGGCATCGGTGTCCAGCACCGCCGACCACGTGTAGGAGTAGTACTGCGCGGGGTAACTGCTGGCGAAGATGTGGTTGTAATAGGTCGTCCGGAAGCGTAAAGCGGTATGCTCCGGGAAGTCGTAACGTTTCAGGAAGGCCCGTTCGAAAGCCGCCACGTCGCACCCTTCGACCGGCCGCAGCACGGTGTGCCATTCGAGGTCGAGCAGCGCGGTGGCATAGAAATCGGTCAGGTAAAGCCCCTTCAGGAAGTTCTCCGACTCCTTGAACTTCGCGATCAGCGCATCGGGAATCGGACGCCCCGTCTCGTAATCGCGGGCGTAGTGTTTCATCACCTCCGGCTCCCAGGCCCAATGCTCGTTCAACTGCGAGGGCAGTTCGACCATGTCGCGCGGGAAGCTGCCCGTCACCTGCGGATACGGCCCGCGCGAGAGGAAACCCGCCAGAGCGTGTCCGAATTCGTGGAAGAGGGTCTTGACCTCGGAGGTCGACAGCAGCTTCGGCCTGCCTTCGGCCGCACGCGAGAAGTTGCAGCTGATGGTCACCAGCGGCAGCACCTCCCGCTCTCCGGCGCACGAATACCCGCGCAGGCGCGAGCACCACGCGCCGCCGCGTTTGCCCTTGCGGACGAAGCAATCCAGATAAAGCAGTCCGAGGGGGCGGCCTTCGGCGTCTTTCGCCTCGAAGGTCAGCACGTCGGGGTGGAAAACGGGAATGTCCGTGCGCTGCGTCAGCGTGATTCCGAAAAGACGGTTGGCCACATAGAAAACGCCGTCGTTGAGCACATTGTCGAAAAACAGGTAGTTGCGCATGCGCCCCAGTTCGGACCCGAATTTCGCCTTGCGCAGCTTGCCCGAATAGAAGGCCACGTCCCACGGTTCCAGCCGGAAGGCCGAATCCCGCTCGTATTTCACGGCGAAAGCCTCCAGTTCGGCACGCTCCGCACGCCCCTTCCCCGCGGCAGCGTCCTTGAGCGGCAGCAGCAGTTCGCGGACCTTTTCGGGCGTCCCGGCCATGTTCGTCTCCTGCGTGTAGGCGGCATAGTTCTCGTATCCCAGCATCCGGGCCCGTTCGAGACGCAGGTTGACGATGTCGACCGACAACTGGCGGTTGTCGTACTTCCGGTCCATGCAGCGCGAGGTGTAGGCCTCGTAGAGTCTCCTGCGCAGGTCGCGGTTCGTGGCCGAAGCCATGACCGACGCATAGTCGCCGTTCGTGAACCCGACGGCCCAGACGCCCTGATGCCCCTGCCGGGCCGCATTGCGGGCGAAACGCTGCCGGGTCGTCCCCGCAAGCCCGTCGAGCAGGCTGCTGTCCTGCACGTACAGGACGAACTCCTGGGTCGCCTGCGTGATGTTCTGTCCGTGGCGGATGCGTTTGAGCGAAATCTCGCGGTTCAGCTCCTTGAGCCGCTCCTTCTGCCCGGGCGTGCAGAGCGCCCCGCCGCGGATGTAGCTCCGGTAGACCTTGCCGAGCGTCCGCAGCTGGAGCGAATCCAGCCCGGCCGCATCGCGCCGGTCGTAGACGGCCTTCACCAGGCGGAAGATCGCCGTGTCGAGCGTCACGGCGTCGTATGCCTCTCCGGTCAGCTGCGCGGATTCCAGAGAGATCCGGATGATGGAGTCGCCTCCGAAATTCGATTTCAGGTAACCCAGCACCGCGCGCGGAACGTCCAGCAGGCTGTCGGCACGGTCGAGCGGCACGACGACGTTTTCGAAAGTCGCCTCCGCGGGGTCCAGCGCCCTGATTTTCGCAATCCCGGCCTTGTAGGCGCGGATGCCCTCCTCAATGGCGGGCATGATGTCGGCGGCATGGATACGGTCGAAGCGGGGCGCCCCGTAAGGGGCTTCGGAAGGCATCAGCAACGGATTTCCGGCAAAAAGCCGGCCGGAGAAAAGGAACAGCCCACATACGGAGAGGAGAAGCGTTCTCCTTACGAGCGGAAGGGATCGGATCATGGCGAACGATTGGCTGAATTTTTCCACAAGATAGCAAAAAAATCGTTCCGGACAACACCTGCCGGCAAATTAAAACCGGCGGAAAGAGTGTTTCCGCCGGGGCATCCCGTTTTCCGGGTAATTCGTCAGGAACTTTTCCGAAGCCGCACGACGACGGGATGGTGGTCCGAATAGTCGACCGGAAGCACCTCGTAGGAGAGCGGTTCGAAACCGCCGCTCAACACGTAGTCGATGCGCAGCGTGTTGTAGAAACCGCGGAACGTATGCGAATAGCCCGACCCGCACTCACGGAAGGCGTCGCGCAGCCCCCGCGCCATCGTGCGGTAGACATACGACATGGGCGTATCGTTGAAATCGCCGCAGACGATCCGCCGCGTGCGCGTCGCACCCACGACCTGCGCGATGCTGTCGACCTGCGCGGCCCGAAGCACGCTATTCTCGCGCAAACGGGTCACGATACTGCGGATTTTGGTCTCGCGCGCTGTGTCCGAGAGAAACTGATGGCTGGTGATGAACTGGTTGTCCGAAGCGTTGATGGCCGTCGAGCGCAGGTGGTTGTTGAAAACCCGCACGGTGTCCTCGCCCACAATCACGTCGGCCCAGACCGAAGACGAAGGCGTCAGCACGGTGTCCGAACGCAGGATGCGGTATTTGCTCAAGATGGTCAGCGTCGAGCCGTAGACCGAATCCGGGGCCTGCGTGCGTCCGAAGTGCGCGATCTCGTACTTCTCGCCCAGCAGCGAAAACTCCTCGGACTGCTCCGCGAGGCGGGCATTGAACTCCTGGAGGCAGATCAGGTCCGGAGCCTGCTCCTCGATCAGGCGCAGGATGTCGTCGACGCTGCTCCGGCCGTCCTCGCCGTAGAAACTGCGCACGTTGTAGCTCATAACCTTGACAGCAGCGCGGTCGAAGGCCGTCTCCGTGGCATAGCTGCGGCGGATTTCAGGACGCCAGAAGAGCGAGACCTTGAAAAGCCCCGCCACGACGACGACCAGCATCGCCCCGGCGCACACCCAGCGCCAGCGGATGATCCAGTAGAGCGTCAGCACGACCGACGCGACATAGACCACCGGAGCGGCCAGCCCCAGCACGGGAAAGAACCACACGCTGCCCGGATCGACATAGGGGACGAAATAGGTGAGAACCATCGTCGCGCCCACGGCCAGCGTCACGAGCGTCAGCGCCAGGTCGACGAGCCGCATGACGAGACTGCGGCGCCGTTTCCCCGAAGGGCCTCCCCCGTATCCGTTATAGTAATCGGGAGCCATCGTCTAAAAACGGATCGTTCCCCGGCGTTTCCACCAATGCAGCAGCAGGAATCCCCACAGCATGCCGCCCACATGGGCGAAATGAGCCACGTTGCCCACGCCCCTCCATCCGAGGAACAGCTCGATGACGGCATAGATGATGACGAACCACTTGGCCTTCATCGGAATAGGCGGAATCAGCAGCATGATGACCGCATTGGGATGCATCACGCCGAACGCCAGCAGCAGGCCCATCACCGCGCCCGACGCGCCGACCAGCAGCAGCGGCAGTTCGCCGAACGCCAGCGCCGTGAGGTACTGGATCAGCGCCGCACCCACGCCGCAGACCATGTAGAAGGTCAGGAAACGCTGCGAGCCGAGTTCGTATTCGAGCGTACGCCCGAACATCCACAATGCGAACATGTTGAAGAAGATATGTTCGAAATTGGCATGCAGGAACATGTAGGTGATGAACTGGTAGGTATGGAAATAGGGCGTTCCCAGCGACAGGGCGCAATACTGCATGATCGTGTCGCCGACGGGCAGCAGCGCCGTGGCCATGTAAACCAGTACATTGATGATTATCAAATTCTTGACCACCGGAGGGGTCTGAAAATAGCGGTTCATGCGTTTTAATTTTTGCAAATGTAACTCTTTTCCGCCGGATTATCCCAACTTGGCGCGCAAATCTTCCGGCGTGATCTCGGCGGTGATCGCCTTGCCCGAGGGCGAAAAACTGAAACTGCCCGTGTCGGCCAGCTGTGCGAGCAGCGCCGCGGCCTCCTCGCGCGACATGGTCCGCCCCGCACCCTTGGCGCCGGAGCGGGCCATCACGCCGGCGATCTTCTCGCGCCGCACATCGGAGAGCGACACCGGAGTCGCAAAGGCCTGCAACAGGTCGAACAGCAGCCGGTCCACGGCGTCGGCGGGCATGTCGGCGGGCGTGCCCCTCACTTCGACGGTCCCTTCGCCGCAGAAGTCGATGTCGAAGCCCAGGGCAGCGAACTCCACGGCATTCTCCTCCAGCAGGGCGTATTCGTCGCCCGAAAGGACCAGCCGTTCGGGGAACAGCAGCTGCTGGCTCACCGACGAGCCGTTGCCCAGCATCCGGAGGTAATCCTCGTAAAGAATCCGCTCGCGGGCGCGCCGCACGTCGACCACCACGAAGCGGCCGCCCAGCAGAGCGGCGACATATCCGCCCGGCAGCGGCAGCGCATCGGTGAATTCCGGACGCTGCGGCATGTCGAACCGCTGCTGTTCGGGAGCGGCCGACGAAGGGATGAAATCCAGGGCGCTGTCGTCGAATCCGCCGCCCGAAGGGGTGATCTCGAAACCGCCTCCCGACTCGAACTCCTCAAACTCCCCGGCGTCCGCACCCGGCAGGGCGAATCCGCCCGCCGCGGCCTGCGGGAACGACGGCGCGGCGCTCCGGCCTCCGCCCGTGCGGAATCCCGCGGCAGAGTTGTCCGACACGACCCCGCCGTCGCGGTACGGCACGTCGAAGCCCGTGAAATCCTCGTTGGGATCGGGCGCCGAAGGGTCGATATACTCCTCGCGGAAAGGGTTGTAGTCGCTGTTCGACATGGCCAACGGCTCGCTGTACACGGTTCCTTTCTGCAAAACGGGAATCTCCACCGGGCTGTCCCGGTCGAAATCCATCAGCGGCACGGCGCCCGTTTTGGCCAGCGTCTCGCGCACAGCGGCGTTGACGATCTGCCACACGGCCTCCTCGTCGGCGAACTTGACCTCGGTTTTCTGCGGGTGCACGTTGACGTCGATACGCCCGGGATCGAGCGTCAGGTAGAGGAAATAGGAGGGCTGGCAGCTCTCGGGAATCAGCTTCTCGTAGGCTTTCAGAATGGCGCTCGTCAGATAGGTGCTCTTGAAAAAGCGCCCGTTGACAAAAAGGTATTGCTCCGTGTTGCGTTTCTTGGCGGCAGCCGGACGGCCGATATATCCCTCGATGCAGGCGATCGAAGTGTCGGCCTCGACCTCCAGCAGGTTCTGCTTGATGTGACGCCCCACCACGTCGACGATGCGTCCCGCCAGCGATCCGGCCTGCAACGTATAGACCGGAGCGTCGTTGGCGTAGAGTTCGAAGGCGATCTGCGGGTTACAGAGCGCGATGCGCTGGAACTCGGCCTTGATCTGCGACGCCGAGGTGGTGCTCTTGTCCAGAAAACGGCGGCGCGCCGGGACGTTGTAGAAAAGGTTGCGCACGAAGAACTGCGAACCCACGGGACACATCACCGGGTTCTGCGCCGCGAACTGCCCGCCGTTGATCTCGGTCTGCGTACCCACCTCGTCGCCGGCCTGCCGGGTGCGCAGTTCGACCTGCGACACGGCGGCGATCGAAGCCAGAGCCTCGCCGCGGAATCCGAACGTGTGCAGGGCGTAAATATCCTCCACGGCCCCGATCTTGCTCGTGGCGTGGCGGTCGAAGGCCATGCGCGCGTCGATGGGCGACATGCCACAGCCGTCGTCGACGATTTGGATCAGGTCCTTGCCGCCGTCGCGGAAGTTGACCTTCACCGAAGTCGCCCCGGCGTCGATGGCGTTCTCCATCATCTCCTTCACCACCGAGGCGGGCCGGTTGACGACCTCGCCCGCGGCGATCTGGTTGGCAACGACCTCGGGTAATAATCTGATCTTGTCTGCCATTTACTCCTCGTAATCGTTGGGAACGACCCTAATAGGCGCATAGGGATTGAACTCCTCCTCCCCGACCTGCTGCGTTTCGGTCGCGGGTGCGGTCCGCGCGCGCAGGAACACATCGGCCAGCTTCGGGTAGAGCAGGTAGATGAAAAGCAGCACCAGCACGGCCCCCACGGCCATCTTCAGCACACGGATACGCCCCCGCTCCTCCTCGTTCGAACGCCGCGCATCCCGGGCTTCGCGCTGGGTGCGGATGTACTGTCCGGGCTGGTATTCGCGGTCGGCATCCTCGGCGCGCTCGCCGCGCAACTCGGCACGGCGCTGTTCACGGGCCTCCTTCTCGGGGTCGTAATAACGCGGGATGTAATTGAATTTGTTCGGGTGCCGTTTGAAAGGGGTAAAGCCTAACATGGTCGTTCTATTTTTTGTAAAGATACGAATATCTTCGCAATTTTATTGCATGACTCTCTTTATTGTGGTTGCATTGCGACAAGCCCCCGCCTCAGGCGGGGGTTTAGGGGTGGGTCAGATTTGCAAACGCGGCATTCCGCCGCCAATTACAAGCCGGAATCAATGTACGAACGATTAATAATTCATCCCGGATTATTACCTGAAGAAGCTTTTCATCCGTTCGAAAATATTCTGGTTCTTGACCGACTCCACCTTCTGGAAAGAGGGCTGCGCGGCCAACTGCTCGACGAGTTTTCGCTCCTCGGCCGAGAGTTTCGACGGAACGGTGATGTCCACCACCACCAGTTCGTCGCCGCGACCGTAGCCGTTCACGTCGGGCAGTCCCTTGCCGCCCAGGCGCAGCACCTTGCCGGCATGCGTTCCCGGGGCGATCTTGATCTTGGCGCGCCCGTCCACCGTCGGAACCTCGACCGTACCGCCCAACAGGGCCGTCGTCACGGTGATGTTCAGGTTGTGGATCAGATCGTTGCCGTCACGCACCAGTTCGGGGTTGCGCTCCTCCTCGATCACCACCTGCAGGTCGCCGTTCACGCCGCCCTGACGCGCGGCGTTGCCCTTGCCCGTGACGGTGAGGACCATGCCCTCGCCCACGCCGGCCGGGATCTTGATCTCCACGACCTCCTGCCCGCGCAGCGTGCCTTCGCCCTTGCACTTGTCGCACGACGCGGTGATCACCTTGCCCGTGCCGCCGCACGTGGGGCACACGCCCTGCGTCTGCATCCGGCCGAAGAAGGTGTTCTCCACCCGCGTCACATAGCCCGTGCCGTTGCAGGTCGAACAGGTCGAATAGGAATTGGCGTCCCTGGCTCCCGAGCCGCCGCACTTGTCGCAGGCGACGGTCTTGTTGATCTTGAGTTTCTTCGTAACTCCGTTGGCGATCTCGGCCAGCGTCAGACGGACCCGCACGCGGATGTCCGAGCCGCGGTTCACGCGCCGTCCCCCGCCGCCGTTCGACGAGCGGAATCCGCCCCCGAAATGGCCGCCGAAAATGTCGCCGAACTGCGAGAAGATGTCCTCCATCGAGAACCCTCCGCCGCCGAAGCCGCCGAAGCCGCCGGCCCCGCCGCCTGCCGCGCCGCTCATTCCGGCATGGCCGAACTGGTCGTAACGGGCGCGCTTGTCGGGGTTCGACAGCACGTCGTAGGCCTCTGCGGCCTCCTTGAATTTCTCCTCGGCCTCCTTGTCCCCGGGGTTTTTGTCGGGGTGGAACTGGATGGCCGCTTTGCGGTAGGCCTTCTTTATTTCGTCTGCGTTAGCGTTCTTCGCAACGCCCAGCACTTCGTAGTAATCCCTTTTTTCTGCCATGGTCTTACTCTCCTACAACTACTTTTGCGAAGCGCAGCACCTTCTCGCCCAGCATGTAACCCGTCTGAACGACGTCGATGACCTTGCCCTTCTTCTCGTCGCCGGCGGCGAACCGGGCAACGGCCTCCGAAAAATCGGCGTCGAACTCCTTGTCCAGCACCTCGATCTCGGTCACGCCCTTGCGGCGGAGCGCCTCGGTAAATTTCTGTGAAATGAGCGTCACGCCCGCCCGCAGCGCCTCCAGATCGTCGCTCTTCTGCATGGCGTCCACGGCGCGCTGCACGTCGTCGCGCACAGGCAGCATCTCCAGCAGCACGTCGCGGCCCCCGGTCTGCACCAAGTCCATCTTCTCCTTGAGCGTGCGCTTGCGGTAGTTGTCGAACTCGGCTTGCAGGCGGACGTACTTGTCCTGCCACTGGGCCACGGCCTCTTCGAGCGCCTTGGCTGCGTCGGCTTCGGCAGCGGGTTCTCCGTCTGCCAATGTGTCAGTCGCCTCGTCGGTTTCATCTGACACATTGGCACAAGGCTCCCCGTCGCACGACGGATAACCATCGCCGGGGGTGAACCCTTCGTCGCCGCTAACAGCCTCATTATAAACTTTTTCTTTTTTCATATCTTGTAATTTTTCAGTTTTCCTCCCCTTATTCGAACAAATTGCATACCAACCCGGCCAAGAGGCGGGCTTCAAGGACAATGCCTGCATGCCGGACATCGAACCGGCCTGCGCGCTACCGCCCAAAAGCCGCTTCACGGCAAGGCTGCGCTTATCCGATGATGAAAATGGCCGGGCGCCTGTTCATTTCGGGCAGCTGGCGGCGGCGCCACTCCCCGGCCGTATGGGTCTCGATCCGCTCGTCCGGAGCCGTGAGGTCCACGGCGACGGTCAGGCGCGTCTGGTCTCCGAGCGTCTGCACCAACTGCTCCATCAGCTTCACGTTGCGGTACGGAGCTTCGATGAAAAGCTGCGACTGCCCCTCCGCCAGCGCACGGCGTTCGAAGAAACGGATGGCCCGGGTCCGTTCGGGCGGCTTCACGGGCAGGTAGCCGTTGAAAGCGAACGACTGTCCGTTGAGTCCCGAGGCCATCACCGCCAAAATGATCGACGATGGGCCGACGAGCGGCACGACGCGGATGCCGCGGCGGTGGCACGCCCCGACGACCGGCGCCCCGGGATCCGCCACGCCCGGCACGCCCGCCTCGGAGATCACCCCCGCCGAGCGGCCTTCGAGCAGCGGCGCGATCAGCTCCTCGATTTCGCGGCCGGCCGCGGTGTGCTCGTTCAGTTCGCGGAATTCCAGTTCGCCGATGGACCGCGCGATGCCGGCTTTCGACAGGAAACGCCGCGCCGTGCGGGTGTTCTCGACGATGAAGTAGTCCAGCGCATCCATCACGGCCCGGTTGGCCGCAGGCAGCACGTCCCACGGCGCCGTTTCGTCCGAAATCGGACAGGGAATCAGGTATAAAATTCCAAATTCAGAATTCATAATGCATAATTAATTAGGTTCGCAGGCATAATTCTGAATTGTGAATTCTGAATTATGAATTGCGCTCCGCGCCTTATTCCTTGAGGTAGATTCGTTTCACACGCGACGAGACCGACGTCATAATCTCGTAAGGTATCGTGTCGAGCACCCGGGCCATCGTTTCGAGGTCGTTGCCCGGCTCGGCGGAGAAGACCGTCACTTCGTCGCCCTCGCCGACGCCCGGAATGTCCGTGATGTCGATCATGCAGCTGTCCATGCAGACGCGGCCCACGATCGGCGCAGGCCGCCCGGCCACACGCATCGACCAGCGTCCGCAGCCCAGATGGCGGTCCAGCCCGTCGGCGTAACCGATCGGCACGGTCGCCGTCACGGTCGGCCGCAGCAATTTCCCGGCGCGCCCGTAGCCCACGGCGTCGCCCGCTTCGAGACGCTTGATCTGCACGATGCGGGTTTTGAGCGCCGAAACCGGGCGCAGGCCCGCATTGTGCTCCCAGCCGAAGCCGTAAAGCCCCAGCCCGAGGCGGCACATGTCGAACCGCGCCTCGGGGAACCGCTCGATGGCCGCCGAATTGGCCGTATGGCGGATGACGGAATAGGGCAGCGACGCGGCTACGGCGGCGCTCATGCGGTCGTAGCGCGCGATCTGCTCCCGGGTGTAGGCATCCTCTTCGGGCATGTCGGCGCAGTTCAGGTGCGAAAAGACCGACGCCACCTTCACGGCGGGCAATGTCGGCAGCACCTCGCACAACCGCCCGATCTCCCCCTCCATGAATCCCAGCCGGTGCATGCCCGTATCGAGCTTGATGTGAACCGGATAGCGGGTTTCGCCCGCATGCGACACCGCATCGGCGAAATCGGCGAGCGAACGGAAACTGTATATCTCGGGTTCGAGGCGGTTGGCGATCATCTGGTCGAAACTGTCGGCGTCGGCATTCAGCACCACGACGGGCATCGTGATCCCCCGCTCGCGCAACAGCACGCCCTCGTCGGCGAACGCCACGGCGAGGTAGTCGACGCCCTGATGCTGGAGCATCTGCGCCACCTCGAAATCCCCCGCGCCGTACGAACCCGCCTTGACCATCGCCACGAGCCGGGTCCGAAAGTCGAGCTTCGAGCGGAAATAGTTCAGGTTGTGGATCATGGCGTCGAGATCGACCTCCAGCACCGTCGTGTGGCTCTTGCGCGCCAGCGCATGCGCGAGTTTCTCGAAACGGTACTCCCGCGCGCCTTTCAACAAGACGGCACGCCCGGCCACGGCCCTGCGGCCGATGCGGGCGATGCACTCGTCGGTCGAGGCGTAAAACTCCCTGTCGCAGCCGAACAGCGCGGCGTAACGCTTCAGTTTGGGACCGATGCCGACGAGCGTGTCTATGCCTGCCCGCGCGACCATTCCCGCCACGCGGCCGTAAAGTTCGTCGTCGGTCAGCCCGCTCTGCGCGATGTCCGACAGCACGAGCGTCCGGCGGCGCGACAACGCCACGTTGTGCAGGTAGTCGAGCGCCAGGGCCAGCGAGTTGAGATCGAGGTTGTAGGCGTCGTTGATCAGCACCGAGTCGTTGATGCCGTCCTTGACTTCGAGACGCATGGCGACCTCGGGAGCTTCGGTAAACGACGGCGCGGGATAGCCCATCGCCGCGCAGAACGCCTCGACGATCCGGGCGTTGCGGCGTGACGCCTCGTTGCCGATCAGCGTCTCCGGGACCTCGGGGCAGGAGGCCGCGTCGCAGAGCTTCCGCCCCGCGAAGCGCGAGGCGATCATGCGGCCCAGCGGCTCGTAATAACTGTGGTAAACGATGGTCTCGGCACGGTGGGCCAGAACCATCTTTTCGTCGCATTTCTGCTCCAGATTGAGGAAATTCTCCTGGTGCGCGTCGCCGATCGAGGTGAAAACCACCACGTCGGGACGGATGATGCGCTCCAGCCGCGCCATCTCCCCGGGTTTCGAAATCCCCGCCTCAATCAGCGCCAGCTGCTCGTCGCCCTCGATCATCAGCACCGACAGCGGCACGCCCAGCTGCGAATTGTAGCTCTTGGGCGAACGGTAGCACTTCATCCCCGCGGGCAGTTCCTCGGCAATCCACTCCTTGATGACCGTCTTGCCGTTCGAACCGGTGATGCCCACCACCGTTCCCCGGAACTGCGCCCGGTGATAGGCCGCCAGACACTGCAAGGCCGCAATGGCGTTTTCAACAACCACGTAACCGCACTCCGGCAGGGCTTCGAGAGGCCGTTCGACCATAAAAGCCCGCACGCCGCGCGCATACATCTGCGCCACGAACGCATGCGAATCGTGGTTCGCGCCGCACATGGCGACGAACACCGGTCCCGAGCCAAGCTCGCACGTCAGCGAGCGGCTGTCGGTCACCACCGACTGCACTTCGCAGTCCGTTCCGGAGAACCTGCCGCCCACGACGGCGGCGATTTGCGAAAGACGATATTTCATAAAATACCCAATGGTTTATCTTTTGTACTTTCATTTCCAAAAGTACGAAAATATTTACAGCTCTTTGCCGCTTTCTGGTCGTCAAAAAGACTCAAGCCGCAACATAGTCGCCGGATCTTTGTGCCTTTTTTCCGCAAAAAGGTACAAAGAACAGCAGCAGTCGCAGACTGCAAAATCACGACAGATCGAAGGTCACGATCGTAATTCCCGCACCGCCCCGGTCGGCATGTTCGTCGACCGCCGAGGCGATCTCCGGCACCGTGCGCAGGTAGCGGCGAATCTCCTCCTTCAAAGCCCCCGTGCCCTTGCCGTGGAGAATCGACACCGTGCCCACACCCACCATCAGCGCGTCGTCGATGAAGTTGCGCACCTCGTCCAACGCATCGGCGGCCCGCATGCCGCGCACGTCGATGTGATCCTTGAAGTTGAGTTTGCGCGACGAGATGTCCACCGAGAGTACCGTACGGGCTGCAACGGGGCGTGTCGCCTCGCGGTATTCGTTGTTCGAAACCACCGTCAGCAGCCCTTTGTCCACCGTCGTGAGTATCTGTCCGAACGCCACCTGCGCCCGCTTTCCCTTCACCGACTGCACCACGCCGACCATCTCCTGCCCGGCCATGCGGACTTTCGACCCGGCGACCACTTCGCGCGGCTTTTCGGGCTGCGGAGCGGCCTCCCCGGCTGCCGGCTGCGCGCCCTGCTGCGCTCTGCGCTCGGCGCGCCGTCGGCGGCGGCGTTCGATACGCTCGATCTCGCGGGCCACGGCGGCTTCGTTCCCGGCCTCGTCGGCCTTCTCGACCGCCTCGCGGAAGTCGTCCAGCTCGCGCCGCGCCAGCCGCGTCAGCTCCTTCTCGGCCTGCGCCTCGCGGATGGTTTTAATCGTATTTTCTATCTGTTTGTTGGCGTCGGCGATCAACTGCCGGGCCTCCTGCTTGGCTTTTTTCAGAATCTCCTGCCGCTCGGCGCGGATCTTCGCCAGCTGCTCGGCATAGTTCTGCTCCAACTCCTCGACCTTGCGGTCCGTCAGACGGATGCGGTCGCGCTTCTGCTCCCAGTAATGCTTGTCGCGGGCGATCTCGCGCAGCTGTTTCTCGATATTGATGTGATCCGACCCGGCCTTCTCGCTCGCCGCACGGATAATATCCTCCGGAAGCCCGATCTTGCGGGCGATCTCCACGGCGAACGAACTGCCCGGCTTGCCCATTTCCAGCCGGAACAGCGGCCGGATGTTCTGCACGTCGAACATCATCGCGCCGTTGGCGATGCCCTCCACCGACGCGGCGTAATACTTGATATTGGCGTAGTGGGTCGTGATCACGCCGTAACACCCCCTGCCGAGCAGACGCTCGAGGATCGCCTCGGCGATGGCCCCGCCGATGACCGGCTCGGTTCCCGACCCGAACTCGTCGATCAGCACCAGCGTGCGGCCCGAAGCGCCCGCCAGCATGTGCTTCATGTTCAGCAGGTGCGACGAATAGGTCGACAGGTCGTTGTCGATCGACTGCTCGTCGCCGATGTCGATGAAAATGCTCTCGAAGACCGGCAGTTCCGAGACCTCGGAGACCGGAACCGGAAACCCGCACTGGAACATGTACTGCACGATGCCCGTGGTTTTCAGGCAGACCGACTTGCCGCCGGCGTTGGGTCCCGAGATGACGAGGATGCGCTTGCGACGGTCGAGCTGCAAATCCAGCGGCACGATCTCGCGCCCCGCAGCCCGCAGCGTCTGCTGCAACAGCGGGTGGCGGGCGTTTTTCAGCACCAGCCTGTCGTCCGTCGAGAGGATCGGCCGCACGCACCCGTTCTCCGAGGCCCAGCGGCCCTTGGCGCGCAGCATGTCGATCTCGGCCAGGTAGTCGCCCGAATCGGCGATCAGCCCCGCGTCGGGACGGATCGCTTCGGTAAACTCCGTGAGGATGCGCACCACCTCGCGCCGCTCGGCGTACTCCAGTTCGCGCAGTTCGTTGTTGATCTCCACCACCTCGACCGGTTCGACGTAGAAGGTTTTGCCCGTCGCCGATTCGTCGTGGATAAAGCCGTTCAGTTTGCGTTTGTTGCCCGCCGAAACCGGGATCACGGCCTTGCCGTCGCGGATCGAGATCTGGGCGTCGGCATCGACGATGCCCGCCCCCTTGGCCGCAGACAGCACGGCCTGCAACCGCTTGGCCGCCTGCCCTTCGCGTTCGCGGATGGAGCGGCGGATCTCCTGCAGGGCGGGCGAGGCGTTGTCCTTCACCTGGCCGAAGCGGTCGAGAATGCCGTCGATGCGCTGCACGATCTCCGGAAAGGCCGCAACGCCCCGCGTGCGGGCATGGAGGGCCGGATAACGCTCCTCGCGGCTGATGATGAACGAGACGATGCCGCCGATTGCGGCCAGCGCCCGGCGCAGGGTCACGACCTCCTCCACGTCGAGGAACGAACCTTCGACGCGCAGTTTGGCGACGATGTAATCGACGTCGGGGTACTCGCCCCCGGGGAAATCATGCTCCATATCCAGCAGCAGGCGCATTTCGTCGGCGAGCGCCAGCCGCCGTTCGATCTCGCGCGCAGAGGTCGAAAAGCCCTCCGCGGCGAGCCGCTCGCGGGCGGCGCGCATGGTGCAACGTGCCGCGACCTGCTCGCGGAGCCGGTCGAAACCTATCTTTTGCTCGAATGTAGCAGGGTAAATCATGACGGTAAATTAAGAATGAAAAATCGAAAGGGCGCCGGTCGGAAAATTTCGCGCCACGCCCTATACGACCATATTATCACACCGAGAGGGCTGAATGAACCTCCTGTCTGCCAGTCAATTTTTCATTTTTAATTTTTAATTTTTAATTCTTTTCACCGAGTCCCGCTCGGCCCTGGCCGCAGCTTTGGCGGCTTTGCGCTCGGCCTTCTCCTGCATCTTCTCGGGACTGCGCCCGAAAAGCGAGAAATGCACGTAGCGGCCGGGATACTGCTCGAGGTTGGCCAGCAGCGAGGCGAGATTAGCGCTGGCCTCGGTCAGCGAATCGTAGAGCGCAGGATCGTTCATCAGTTTGCCGACGGTCCCCTCGCCCGCCTCGACCTTTGCCAGCAGACCGTTCACCTCGTCCACAGCGTCCGTAAGCCTGCGGGCGAACCCGGCGTCGGCCAGTTCCCCGGTTATCCGGTTCAGGTTGCCGACGATGCTGTCCACACGCGGGGTGTTCCTGCCCAGCATCGCGGAGAACTCCGTAAGGTCGTCGACGGCGGCTTTCAGGTTGCGCTTCTCGGCGTCGAGCAGGCCGGCCATGTCGCCCGTAATGGCGTTCAGGTGGCTCAACGTCCCGGAAATATTCTGCGCGTTGGCCTCCATCAGGCGATTGAGGTTGGTCAGCGTGCGCGAGAGGTCGCCCGTCACCTGCGACACCTTCTGCTTGAAGAAATCCAGCTCCGACCCGGCCACGTCCATCAGGTCGCGTTCGCGCACCGAGCGCAGCGTGTCGCCCTTCTGGAGATAGGTGCGCGCCGTGCCGTAGTTGATTTCGATGGCCTTTCCGCCCATCAGCCCGTTGCTGTAAATCTTGGCCTCGGAGTCGGTCGGAATGTGATACTGACGTTTGATGGTGAACTGCAACACGACGTTGTCGCTGCGCTGCGGATCGAACGAAATGCCCGTCACCGTACCGATCTTGACGCCTTTCATCATAATCGGCGACGCCGCCTGCACGCCGTTGATCTGGTCGTAGGCGGCGTAATAGACCGAATTGCGGCTGAAAATGTCGAATCCTTTCAAAAACCGGATTCCGGCCCACGCGGCAATGATCATCGTCACGCCGAAAATTCCGATTTTAACTTCCCTTTTCATATCTGTACTTTTATTTTACAATTTGCGTACCCCGGCACGCGACCACGAAGGCCCCGGGGAATACCTTGCGCACCTCGGCCAGCTTCCGCTGTGCGGCTTCACGGGTGCCGTACTCGCCCACACCGTATTTATAGGGGAACCGTCCCTCGGCCGCATACTCCTTCACCTTGCCGCGGTAGGCGCGGAACTGCGCCGAGGCGAGGGGCACGGACGACGCCGAAGCCATCACCTGAATCGTATAGCGCAGGGGCTGTACGGCCGGTCTCTCCGGGGTTCTGACCGGAGCTGCCGTCGCGGCCTTTCCCTCCGCGGGCTGCGCCGCTGCGGTCTTTTCAGCGGACTTTGCCGCAGGCTTTTCAACGCTCTTTTCCGCGGCCTTTCCGGCTGACTTTTCCGCAGGCTGTTCAGCGGCCGGTTTCGCGGCAGCGGCCTGCTCCTCCTCGGCCATCCGGGTCCCGAGCACATAGACCGAATAGTTGCGGATCGCCTGGTAGAGCGACCGGGCGATCTCGTTCTGCCCCTTATCGGACTTCATGTAGGCCAGTTCCTGCTGGTTGGACATGAACCCGATCTCGGTCAGCACGCCCGGCATGTCCGTCGCATAGAGCACCCGCAGCAGCTGCGGCTTTATGCCGCGCGAATGGCGGCCCGCCTTGAGGTAGCTGTTCTGAATGCAGCGGGCGAAAGCCATGCTGTATTCGCCGTAGGTGAACTGGAGATTCTGAATGTAAGCCCGCACGATGGCCGCCGTCCGTTCGTCGGACATGTCGATCAGATCCTCGCGGTTGTTTTCGAACAGGGCGTTCTCGTTGTAGCGCTGCTCCTTCGAACTCTCGCCCATGATCAGCGTCTCGACGCCCCGCACGCCCGTCGCCCGGGGTGCGGCGTTGGCGTGGATCGAGATGAAGAGGTCGCCCCCGGCCTTGTTGGCAATGTCGGCCCGCGCCTGCAGGTCGGCCGCCAGGTCCGCCCCCAGAGTCCTGTCCGCCGTGCGGGTGTAGACCACCTTCACGCCCGGCATCCCCTCCTCGACGAGCTTTCCGAGTTTGAGCGCCACCTTCAGCGTGAGGTCCTTTTCATAGACCCCGCCGTAGTGCGCGCCGGGGAATTTTCCCCCGTGCCCGGCGTCGATGACCACGACTTCGACGCCGTGCGCAATATTCCCCGCAGACGCAACGTTCATAAGAACAGTTGCAGCCGCGAAGGCGAATAGCAGCAAAAGTCGTGTGCGCATATTTAATGGTACCAAGTGTGAGCTTTCTATAAATTTTTACCTATCTTTGTCGGGCCGAAAACGCGGCGGGAGGGGCACAGGACCTCGATCCGGGCGTTTTTGCCGACTTGTCGGCAAAGGTATGGAAAATTTTTGGGATTTTGGATAAAATTAGGGTAAAATATCTCTTGTCGGCGACGGTGATTCTGCTGTTTGCCCAGATCGTACTGGGCGGCGGAGCGCCCCGCACGACCCGCAATCCCGCCCCCGGGGACACCGTCCCGGTTCCGTTCCGCGCCGACGCGATACGTCCCGACACGAGCGCACGTCCGCCTTTTGTCACCCCCTCGCGGCGCGAGGCCCGCAGGCAGGCGCGCGAAGAGGCCCGGCGGCGCGAAGCGTTCAACGCACTGCCGCAGGAGGAGAAGGATTCGCTCTTTTCGGCGCAGGTCGACTCGCTCGTGGCGCAGAAGGCCGATTCTCCGGGCGCGGCACGGCCCGACTCGCTCGCCGCCGACACGCTCCGCCGCGATTCGGTGAAGACGCCGCGGCCCGCAGGGGCGTTCCTCGACGACCCGATCACGGGCAAGAACACCGACTCGCTGGTCTACGACGTGCGCAACAAGCTGGTCTACATCTATAACAAGGGCGACGTCACCTACCAGAACAGCAACCTCAAGGCCGACTACATGCGCATCGACATGGATTCGAAGATGGTCTACGCCTACGGCAAGCCCGACACGCTCGACGGCAAGGATATTGTCACCAAACCCGAATTCACCGAAGGGTCGGCCACCTACCAGATGGACACGATCACCTACAACCTCGACTCGAAGAAGGCGAAGATCAAGGGCGTGGCCACGCAGCAGGGCGACGGCTGGCTGGTGGGCGGCAGCGTGAAGAAGATGCCCGACAACACGATCAACATCGAGCACGGCAAGTACACCACCTGCGACCATACGGACCACCCCCACTTCTACCTGGCGATGACCAAGGCGAAGGTCATACCCGGCAAGAAGGTGATCACCGGCCCGGCCTACCTGGTGATGGAAGACGTGCCGATCTACTTCCTCGGCATCCCCGAGGGTTTCTTCCCGATCAACATGGGTCCCAAGTCTGGCCTGCTGATGCCCACCTACGGCGAGGAGTACTCCAAAGGTTTCTTCCTGCGCGACCTGGGCTATTACTTCACCCTGGGCGAATACGCCGACCTGGCGGTGCGCGGCGGATTCTACACGCTGGGATCGTGGGAGGCTTCGGCCGCCTCGCGCTACATCAAGCGCTACAAGTACAGCGGCAGTTTCAACATGCAGTATTCGAATGTCAAGACGGGCGAAAAGGGCGAGGACGACTACATCAAGCAGAGCAACTTCCGCATCCAGTGGACCCACTCGCAGGACCCCAAGGCCAACCCGGGTTCGACCTTCTCGGCCTCGGTGAACTTCGCCACGAGCGGTTACAGCCGCTATTCAGCCACGAACCTCAACGACATCCTCTCGACACAGACCAACTCGACGGTCTCCTACTCGAAGAACTGGGCCGGAACGCCCTTCTCGCTGTCGGCGAACATGGCCATCTCGCAGAACTCGCAGAACAAGACCATCTCCATCACGCTCCCCACGATGGTCTTCAACGTCTCGCGCTTCTACCCCTTCAAACGCAAGGAGAAGCAGGGCAAGGACCGCTGGTACGAGAAGATCTCGATGCAGTACACGGGTAAGATGACCAACTCGGTGACCACCACCGAATCGGAGGTCTTCTCCAAGGAGACGCTTGAAAACATGAAGAACGGCATCGAGCACTCGATTCCGATTTCGGCGTCGTTCAACCTGTTAAACTACATCAACCTCTCGCCGTCGGTCAACTACAACGAGAAGTGGTATTTCAAGAAGGTCGAGTTCGAGTGGAACCCCGTCACCAACCAGACCGACACGCTGCCGACGAACTACGGTTTCTACCGCCTCTACAACTACAACTTCAGCGTTTCGGCCTCCACGACGGTCTACGGCATGTACGACTTCACGAAGAAGAGCCGCGACCGCAAGATCCAGGCGATCCGCCACACGCTGACCCCCTCGATCGGCTTCTCCTACGCCCCGGACTTCAGCGACCCCAAATACGGCTATTACAAGACCCGCCAGACCGACTCCACGGGCCGCTTCACGACCTATTCGCCCTATGCCGTCAACGCCTACGGCGTCCCCTCGTCGGGCCGTTCGATGTCGATGAACTTCTCGCTGTCGCAGAACCTCGAAATGAAGGTCCTCTCGAAACGCGACACCTCGGGCGTGAAGAAGATCAAGCTGATCGACGAACTGCGCATCAGCGGTTCGTACAACTTCCTGGCCGATTCGATGGGACTTTCGAACATCCCGGTCTCGTTCCGTACGACGCTGTTCAACAATTTCGGCATCAACCTCTCGCTGACGCTCGACCCCTACCGCGTCTCGCCCGAGGGCAAGCGTTACAACAAGCTCTTCTTCCCGGGCCGCGTCGTCTCGACGGGCTGGTCGTTCGGCTATACGTTCAAATCGCGCAACGACCGGAGCGAAACGGCCATCAACGACATCACGTCAATACCTCCGGAGTACCAGAACCCGTTCTACGATCCTTACGGGCAGATGGACCCCGTGCTGCGAAGACAGTACATGGCGCAAAGCTACTACGACTTCTCGCTGCCGTGGAACTTCGGATTCAACTACGCGGTCAACTACTCGATCTCGTACACCAACAACGGCACGACGGGCTACCGGAAGAACGTCACCCAAACCATCGGCTTCAACGGTTCGCTGAACGTCACCCCCAAGACGGGCATCACCTTCCAGGGCGGCTACGACATCAAGGCCAACAAACTGACCACCTCGTCGGTCTCGATCACGCGCGACCTCCACTGCTGGCAGATGTCCTTTTCGTGGATTCCGTTCGGCTACCACCGTTCGTGGAGTTTCAACATCGGCGTCAAGGCCGCATCGCTCTCCGACCTGAAATACGACAAATCGCAGTCGATGTACGACAATATGTATTGACGCATACCCGCTTATACATACAGGACTTTCCATCTGTAACGGCAAAACGCCGAAACAGCTATTTCCGCGTCACCGGCGCCGGCGCGCGGTCGATGTAATTGGGATAGCGGAACTGCGGCATCCCGAGGGCCATCACCGCGCAGATGCGGCGGTCGCCCAGTCCCAGCATCGCGGCCAGCTTCGCCTTCCTGTCCTGCCGGACGGCCGTCAGCACGAACCCCATGTATATCTGGCTCACGCCCAGCGCCTCGGCCATCAGTGAAGCGTTTTCATACGCCAGGTTCCCGTCCTCCGCACCGAACCGGCTTTCCCTGGGCACATGGATGAACAGCACCGCCGTCGCGCCCCGCAGCACGCGGTCGCGGCCCTCGGCATATTCGCGCCGCAGGCGTTTGAACACCGGCACATAGCGATAAACGCCCGGCACGAGGCGGCTCAGCCACGGCCGCACGAGCGGATGCAGCAGCCGCTTTTCGAGTGTGCCGAAAATCCCGAGCGTATATTCCGTGACAGCGCGCAGCTGCGCCGCGTCGGTCACCAGCGTATACCCCAGCTGGCGGGCATTGCTCGCCGTCGGGGCGCGGTCCGCCGCCGCAACGATGCGGTCCAGCAGTTCCTGCGGCACGGGGCGCGCCGAAAGTGCGCGGTTCGACCGCCGCACGGCCAGCAGCAGTTCCACCTGCTCGGGCGTGGGCATCGCGCCGTAATCCACCGCATGCACCCGCTCGGCCGGAAACTCCGCATGGTTCACCGCCCCCGTGGGGCAGGCGGCCACGCAATGTCCGCAAAGGATGCAGTTTTCGGGTTTATGCAGCGTCACGTCGCCCCCGGCTTTTTCCTGCACGAAAATCTGCGAAGGGCACACCTTCACGCAGCGGCCGCAGCGGATGCAGCTCGCATCATTCACACCGATCGTATCCATAATTTTCGTATCTTTAATGTCGTAACGGCACCTCTATAAAATAAAACGCCCGCCATGCATCCGGTCATCATCCGCCCTTCCGGCGCACTGTCCGCCGGCGAATACCCCGAAGCGGGCGCTCCCCACGTCGAAATGTTCCTGCGCGGATAAAAAAAATCCGGCGGCAAGGTTCTCCCCGCCGCCGGACCGTCAGTCATCAATGTTTCACGCCCTCCATTTCGGCAGGGTTGTGCCTGTATTTGAAAACCACGGCGAAAACCACGGCCACCACGAGCGCGTACCCTGCGAAGATGAACCAAGAATCGGGCCACCCGTATGCGTCCACGACGGCGCCCGCGGCATACGAGCCGAAGAAGGCGCCGAAACCGTTGGTCATAATCATAAAGACGCCCTGCGCCGAGGAGCGGATCTCGCGGCTGGTCTCCTTTTCGACGAAGAGCGAGCCGGAGATGTTGAAGAAGTCGAACGCCACGCCGTAGACGATCATCGAAAGCACGAGGAACGCCGCACCCGATCCCGGATCGCCGATGCCGAAGAACCCGAAGCGCAGCACCCAGGCCAGCATCGAAATCAGCATCACTTTCTTAATGCCGAAACGCCGGAGGAAGAAAGGAATCAGCAGAATGCAGAGCGTTTCGGACATCTGCGACAGCGAGAGCAGGATCACCGAGTGCTTCACGATGGCCGAATCGGCATACTGCGGCATCGAGCCGAAATTCTGAATGTAGCTGTCGCCGAAGGCGTTGGTGATCTGCAAAGCGGCGCCCAGCAGCATCGAGAAGACGAAGAAAATGGCCATCCGCTTCTCCTTGAAGAGCGCGAAGGCCCGCAGGCCCAGCGTATCGACCCACGACTGCTTCTGCGCGCTGCGCTCGACGGGACACCCCGGCAGCGAGAACGAGTAGGCCGCCAGTACGAACGACAGCAGGGCCGAAACGTAGAGCTGCCACTCGGTGAGCTTGATCTGCACGCCCCCGATGTGCGTCAGGTCGACGAACCACATGGCGGCGATGAATCCCACGGTTCCCCATACGCGGATGGGCGGGAAATGCTTCACGGTATCGAGCCGGGCCAGATCGAGGGCATTGTAGGCCACGGAGTTCGACAAGGCGATGGTCGGCATGTAGAACATCACGCTCAACAGCATGCAGCTGTACAGCGGGGCGTAAGCCGTCTGCGAGGCCGCGGCGATGAGAAACGCGCCGCTGATGAAATGGCAGATGCCCAGCAGTTTCTGCGCCGGAATCCAGCGGTCGGCGATAATCCCCATCACGGCGGGCATGAACAGCGAGGCGATTCCCATCGTCGCGAAGAAGCTGCCGATCTGCAATCCCGAGAAGTCGAGTCCGCCTCCCAGGTAGGCGCCCAGCGAGATAAGCCACGAACCCCAGATCGCATACTGAAGGAAGTTCATGGCGATAAGCCGAAATTTAATTCCCATAATTTTCTGATTTTGTGTAAATTTTAAGTTTCAAGCGGTTTTTTCTGCGTAGATTGAAACAAATGTATGAAATTTTTTCCGGATTTTTCTTTGCATTTGCAAAATAAAGTTCTACTTTTGCATCACCAAAATCTATTGAGCTATGGTGTAACGGTAACACAACAGATTCTGGTCCTGTTATTCCAGGTTCGAATCCTGGTAGCTCAACGAAGCCCTGCATTCCCCGAATGCGGGGCTTTTCCGTCTCTTGCCGGCGCGCTTCTCCCCGTTCCGAACGGGCCGCAGAATCCGCGGTTCCCCTCCGGACATTCCTTTCAAACGAAAAGCCACGCCGAACGGCCCTCTCCCCAAATCGAAACACGAAAAGCAGCAAAAATGTTAAAAAAACGATTATTTTTTATGCATCCTATTTGCCCGATAACAATATTTTGGTTACATTTGCTTTCGGAAATGAATCTTTTCGAAACTCATTTCCGATAAAAAAACGATCAAAATTAGAGCCGTGAATTTACTTTACCGCCGATTGTTCGATCACCACCGTCCGGTTACGGCACGAGCCTGCTCGCGCCGCAGGGGACTTGTAAATTTCCCTCCCCCCCCCTCGCCGCGCCGAATACCCGGAGTTAAGTAAACCGTCACCGCCCGCGATTGACGCGTGCATATTGCCGTATATGGCAATATGCACGCGTTTTTCATTGTGTCCGACCGGCAGCCGACAACTTTTCACCCAACCATAAAACACGAAACTATGACCTTAAATCTACGAGAATCCCTGAACTTCATCCTGAAGCCGGCGCTGTTGCTGGCGGGGTGTCTCTGCATGGCGTGCAGCAGCGGAGACAAACATGTCGACGATCCCGACGGACCCGACAATCCGGGCGGCGGCGATGAATACGAGGACATACAGGTAGTGAACGGCAAAGTCCGTTTCTATCTCCGCGAGGCGGAAAATTCCGTCCGCAAGGCCATGGGAACCGGCGAACGGGCATGGAGCAAATCGCTCGTCTCGGTCAACGGAAAATCCTATGCCGTCGAAAGCGATGAAAACGGCCGCTACTACGTCGAGGCGAGCGCTTCGAGCTCCGGGACCTACAACGCCATCCTGACCAATTCAGGCTCCTCCGGCTGGTACGGCTCTTCGGCCTATGCCGACGTGAAACTGCCCTACTCGCAGTTCTGGGCCGCCACGGCGGCATCGCTGCAATCGTATCCCATGTACGGCTCCTACACCAAGGAGAACGGCAACAAGCTGGTGTTCGACGACGCCTTCGCCGTGCTGGACCTGGCCCTGACCGGGTCGGCCAAAATCGCCTCGGTGAAGGTCGAGAACCTCGCAGAAAGCCCCCTGGCAGGCTATGCGAATTTCCTGCCCTCGCGCGGCTACCTCTCAATCACCGGCGGTGTCGGTTTCGCCGTGCTGAACTGCACCGACAACGGCAAATGCGTCTCGCTGGAGAGCGGCACGCCGAAACATTTCTACGTGATGCTGGCTCCGGGCGACTATCCGTCGGGCCTGAAAATCACCATTTCCGATTCGGAGCACCGCGCCATGGAGCACACGCTGACGACTGCGCAGCTGACGGCGGGGAAGGCCACGTCCGTAACGCTGAAATACGCCCCCGACGCCGACCTGGTGTTTTACGAGAGTTTCGACAATTTCGTCTGGGGCGGCAACATCATGGGCGGCCAGGAGTCGACGGGATACGCTCCGACGGCCGAAGCCGTCACCCCCGGTACGGGAACCGGACGCGACGGCTATGCGAACTCCTTCGAGAAGGTCGCCTACAACAACCCCGGCTCGGCGTTCATCCAGTCGAACACGTGGGACGAGATCAGCGGCAAAACGGTCGGCACGTCCCACCTGATGTCCGATTCGTACGTCGCGAGCCGCAATATCGCCGACTATACCTATATGTTCCGCTGCCAGGAATACCAGGGCTATCTGGCTTGCGGCACAGGTAACACAGGGCGGGGCATTTTCCAGACCGCAGCCCTGAAATCCATCGACGGCATACGTTCCGTGAAGGTTTCGTTCGATTTCTGCTACCAGTACGGATCGACGGATCTCCTGCTGTTCCAGGTGGTGAACGGCGGCATGATCGCGTCGGCCTCCGTCGACGGCAAGAGCATCGCCCTGACGGCCGACAATTCGGGCTACACGAGCGCCTCGGGGAGATACATCGTCGAAAAGAGCCACGTAACGCTCCCGTCGAGCGAAGCGGCCGTCAAGAAGTGGCACAACGTGGAGGTCGTCGTAAACAACGCGACCGACGGCACGATGCTCTACTGGGCCGGCAACGACGTGAGCAGCGGCGTGCACGGCTTCTACGTGGACAATATCGAGGTCCGCGCGCTCGGCGAGATGGGCCGCGGCTCCGACAACCTGCGCGTGCTCTACTGGAACATCCAGAACGGCATGTGGTCCGACCAGGCGAACAATTACAACAACTTCGTCGCGTGGGTGAAGAAATACGATCCCGACATCTGCGTATGGTGCGAATCGGCCACCATCTACAAGGACAATACGAATTCGGCGCAAGCCTCCTCCGCCCGGTTCCTGCCCGACGGCTGGGCGGCACTGGCGGCCCGTTACGGCCACGCCTACACGGCCGTCGGCGGCTGGCGCGACAACTATCCGCAGACCATCACGTCGAAATATCCGATCGAGACGCTGCTGAAAATAACCGATTCGGACCAGGCGGGCAAGCCCGTGTCCCACGGCGCCGCCATTCAGCGGGTTACCGTGAAGGGCCGGACGATAAACATCGTGACGCTCCACACGTGGCCGCAGGCCTATGGATTCGGAGTCGGCTCGGCCGATCAGGCGGCGAGCGCCGCCAACAAGGAGGGCGACAAGTACCGCGAATTCGAGATCAAGTACATCTGCGCGCAGACCGTCAACAATCCCGCGTACGCTTCCTGTCAGGATTGGCTGATGATGGGCGACTTCAACTCGCGGTCGCGCGCCGACAACTGGTACTACGGCTATCCCGAGAACGACACCCGGCTGCTGGTCCACAACCACATTCTGGACCATACCGACCTCAAGGACATCATCGCCGAACGCTACCCGGGAAGCTTCATATCGTCGACTTACGGCAACGCCCGTATCGACTACATGTATGCGTCGCCCTCGATGTACGCCCGCATAGTGAACGCACTGACCGTCATGGACAAGTGGACCACGGCGACCCAAAGCCCCTACGTGTCCAACTTCTACGACCCGTCGGACCACCGCCCGATCCTGGCGGACTTCGAGCTGAAACAGTAGACCTCCCGTCGATCAACCGACCCCAAATAAATAAAACCCAATCTTAACCTTTTTACCAATTATGAGAAAAACATTCCTGACGAAGGGTTTCGTCCGTTTTTCACGCGGATTGGCCGGAGCCGCATTAATCGCGGCGACAATCGGCATCACGTCGTGTGAAACGCATTCGAACTCCGATCGTAACGAATCGATCAAGGTCTACGCGGACCCGATCGCAAAAGAGCCTATCGACGCCGGCATCGTCGGCGTGAAAGGCGGTCTCGCCAAACTCTACGTGGACGCCAATATCGACTTTGTCGCGACGTGGGAAGACGACGCAGCGACGCCGTGGGCCAAGGTGGTGGATTACTCTTCGACAGATCCCCAGACGGGGCTTCGCGTGATAACCCTGAAGGCCAACCGGCGCAGCACGACGTCGAGCTACTACACGCGGCGCACGGGCATGCTGATTCTGGCAGCCTCCGACGGCGAACTGAACTACAACCGGATAATCCCCATCCACCAAGGCTCCACGGCCCGCGTGAGCAATGATTTCGCGACCCTGAAGTACGGCAAGACCGACCCGCGCTTCACCGACGGCGAAACCCCGATCGACAACTGGACCACGGCCCAGAAAAACCTCGGGTTCACGTCCACGACGATCGAAGGGGAGGAGGTCGCCCACTGCTACGGCAAGAACGGCTACCTGAAACTGGGCGACGACAAGGGCCACGGAGCCGACCTGATTTCGCCCTACACCAACACGCTCCGCAGCGACTCGCTGCTGATGGTTTCGTTCCGCGCCGTGGCCTTCACCGATTACATGACCGGCGCCCGGGACGACAACAAGATCACGGTCGAGGTGCTCGGCGGGGGCGTCATCCGTGATTTCGCCCAATCCGAAAAGACCACGATCGACCTCGAAGCCGGCTATTACGACATTTCGAGCGAGGAGTTCCCCGAAGACATGTGGGAGGGTCACGATTTCCTCGTCTTCGTCGCCGGCACGAAAGCCAACCCGATTACGGCCAACACGCGGGTCCGCATCATCTGCGGCTCCCTCACGCAGAACTCCGCCGTCAACAACCGCATTTACCTCGACAATTTCTACATCCGCCGTCTGCAGAAGGTCGAAGAGGACTACTTTGCCGAAAACAACGGCAGCGGTAAGGACATCATCCTGGGAGCGCCTTTCGACGAGGAGGAACAAGAGTAAAAAAGAGGAACAAGTCGTTTCAACAAAAAAAAGCCTAAAATGAATAAAATTCTTCACTCAATAAGAGCATCCGTCCGAGTGATGTCGCTGGTGGCGGTACTGATACTGCTCGCGGCGCACACGGCGCCGGCAACGGCTCAACAAAAGGCCCAGACTGTCAGCGGAACCGTCCTCGACCCGGACGGCAACCCGCTGATCGGCGCCACGGTCGTGGTCGTCAAAGGCACGCAGGGCGCAGTCACCGATGCCAAAGGCAAATTCACCATCAAGGCCAAGTCTTCGGACAGCCTCCAGATTTCGTACCTGGGTTACAAGACCGAGACCCTGAACGTGGGTTCGCGGACGAACTTCACCGTCAGGATGGAGAAGGACTCCTCCACCGACATCGACGAAATCGTGGTCATCGGTTACGGGCAGGTCGCCAAAAAGGACCTGACCGGCTCGGTCGCGACGGTCAAGATGAACGACATCAAGGACGTACCGGTTCTTTCGGTCGACAACGCCCTTCAGGGACGTATCGCCGGAGCCGACTTCATGTCGACCACCGGTGAGCCGGGCGCCACGACCACCATCCGCATCCGCGGCACGCGCTCGATCAACGCGTCGAACGAGCCGCTGATCGTCGTCGACGGCGTGATGGACGCCATCCACGACCTGAACGACATCAACTCCGACGACATCGCAGGCATATCCGTCCTCAAGGACGCCTCCTCGACGGCGATCTACGGTTCGCGCGGCGCAAACGGCGTCATCCTCATCACCACCAAACGGGGTCTCGGCTCCAAGGGCAAGGTCAACATCACCTTCAAGACCGACATGGGCTTCTCCCAACTGCCCCGTCAGCTCGACATTATGAACGCGTCGGAATTCGCGCAGTACCGCAACGACTACGCCTATTTCGGCAGCGACGCCAACCACCCCGACGTAGGCAAGGACACGCCCCTCTCCGGTTCGGTCTATTCCGACCCGCTCTCGCTGGGCGAAGGGACGAACTGGATCAACGAGATCACCCGCACGGCCCTCTATTCCAACTACGCCCTCTCGCTGTCGGGAACCAGCGACAAATCGTCGTATTACGCTTCGTTCTCCTACAACGACACCGAAGGTATCATCCAGGACAGCGGCCAGCAGCGTTTCACGGGACGTATCAACCTCGAACGCCAGTTGTTCAAATGGATGAAAGTCGGCTATACGGGTTCGTACACCTGGCGTCACAACGACCAGAACAAATCCTCCATCGGCGGAACGGCCTGGTACAGCAGCGCCCAGTATCTGTCACCGCTGCTCAAGCCGAACGACACGTATAACCCGCTGTATTACAACGGGCAGAAGATCAACACGCAGCGTGCGCTGATCGACCTGAACACCTATTACCTCGAACGCCACTCGAACAACCACGCCTTCACGCTGAAACTGGAGCCGGTGAAGAACTTCACGATCAACAGCACCTTCTCCTACTATCTCTACCAGCGGCATACCTACCGTTACTATCCGGGAACCCTTCCCCTGAAAGGCGAGAACGAAGGCGGCGAGGCCTACCGCGCCGAGTGGGACGAGCACTCGTTCTCGTGGGAGACCACGGCCGGCTACAAGTTCGAGAAGAACGGCCATTCGTTCGACGTTCTCGGCGGTTTCTCGGCTTACAGTTTCGCCTCGCACGATTTCAACCTGAGCGGCAAAGGCTACATGGACGACGCCATCCTGTGGAACAACATGAACGCCGTGCAGGACAAAGAGACCTATTCGGCGGGCACTTCCTACTCGAAGAAAACCAAAACGTCGGTCTACGCGCGTCTGAACTACAACTGGAAGTCGCGCTATTACCTGACCGTGACGGGACGTTACGACGGAGCCTCGAACTTCGCGGCCAACAACAAGTGGGCGTTCTTCCCGTCGGCCGCCCTCAAGTGGAACATTTCGAACGAGAATTTCCTGAAGGACTGCAACTGGATCGACGACCTGTCGCTGCGCCTGAGCGCCGGTCTGACGGGTAACGACGCGATCAGCACCTACCGTTCGCTCGCCACCCTCTCCTCGACGACGGGCGGCTATCTGTTCGACGGATCGCAGCCCGTGGCGTTCTACCGCAGCCGCCTGGACTCCCCGGACCTCACGTGGGAGAAGACCACGGCCTACAACGTGGCGATCGACTGGTCGATGTTCAAAGGCCGCCTGAACATCACGGCCGAAGCCTACAAATCCAAAACGACCGACCTGCTGATGTCGCTGGCCGTTGCGGCCCAAACCGGTTACACGTCACGCTGGACCAACATCGGCTCGACCTCGAACAAGGGTATCGAGCTGTCGGTCGAGAGCCACAACATCGTCCGCCCGAAGTTCCACTGGTCGACGACGCTCACCCTGTCGCACAACGAACAGAAGGTCGACGACATCGGTTCCGAGGACTTCATTTCGGCCTACAACTCGCCGGGCAACAACCCCTACATGATGTACGGCTACGTCAAGGGCTACCCGCTCAACTCGCTCTGGGGATTCAAATACGGCGGCACGTGGAAGAGCGCCGAGGAACGCGAGGAAAACGCGGTGACGAAAACCTACGTCAGCCCGGCCAACACCGACGGAGGCCCGCGCTACTACGACACCAACCACGACGGCGTGCTCTCGCGCGAAGACCTGATCTACCAGGGCAACGCCGACCCCTATCTGTACGGAGGTTTGCAGAACACGTTCTACATCCACGGTTTCAAGCTGGGCGTCTACTTCGCCTACTCGCTCGGCGGCAAGATCTACAACTATTCGGAAATCTACATGGCCGGTTCGCAGTTCGCTAACCAGTACCGCTACATGCTGAACGCCTGGCATCCCGTCCGGAACCCGAATTCCGACATTCCGCGGGCCGGAGCGAAAAGCGACGCCGCGCTTCCGAGCGACTTTATGATCCACGACGCTTCGTACCTCCGGCTGAAGAACGTCACGCTGTCGTACACGTTCGACCTCAAGAAAAAATGCTCGTGGATGAAAGACCTCACCCTGAGCGTATCGGGCGAAAACCTCTTTCTGTGGAAAAAGTACAACGGATTCGACCCCGACGTTTCCAGCGAGGGAACCTCGTCGACGCTGCGCCGTATGGACCTGGGCGCCTATCCCAAGCCCCGCACCATCATATTCAGCCTTCAGTTGAGATACTAACCTAACAGAATTAAGACGATGAAACTCAAACATATATTCTACACGGCCGCGGCCATGGCCATGCTTTCGTTCCAGGCATGCACGCTGGACGAAGACACATCGGGCATCTCGAATCCCGACGACTTCTTCCGCAAATTTTCGGAATGCCAGTCGGTCGTAAACGGATGCTACATTCCGATCAAGTCGATCTACACCTATACCTACATGATCGCCACCGAGTGTGTCACCGACATCGCCTACTGCCCGTCGGGAACGCTCGACGCCAGCCTGGACATCTCGCCCGCCGTGCCGCGCATGGGTTCGACGGTCTGGCGCAACGGCTACCTCGGCGTACAGCGCTGCAACTTCGCCGTCAACGGCATCGAGCGCGCCTATAAAAACGAGGTGATCAGCGAGGAGCAGTACCACCAGCTGCTTTGCGAGGCGAAAACCCTGCGGGCGTTCTTCTACTGGACGCTGACCTGCTTCTTCGGCAACGTTCCGTTCTATTTCGACGACGTTACGGACAACGAGGTTTTGAGCCGGATTCAGGTGCTGCCGCGCATGGACGCCAACGAGACCCGCAACAAGGTCATCGAAGACCTTCAGTCGATAGCTCCCCTCGCCGCCCAAACCCGCACCTACGACAACGAAGCCAATCGTCTGGGAGCCTCCTGCGCCTACATGCTCATCGCCAAGATGGCCATGTGGAACAAGCAGTGGGACGTGGCGCTGGACGCGCTGGAGCAGATCGAAACGATTTACGGTCCGCTGTCGCAGTACGACTACGCCGAGAATATCCTGTTCCGGAACAAGAACACCCCGGAGTCGATCATGGAAATTCAGCACACCTACACCCAGGGCGCCCTTACCTACACGTCCAACGTGGCCTGCATCTGCCAGCCCTACCCGCGTGCGGCCAATTCGGCGATCTACGACGGCGTGGAGATTCCCGAACTGGGCGACCAGGCGACCGTCTGGTCGGCGATGCGTCCGAACGTCTATTTCAGCCAGGGTCTCCAGTCCAAAATGGGCAAGGACATCCGCGCCAAGTACAACATGGCATGGGGATACGAGGACAAGACGTTCAACAGCACCAACACCCGCCCGTGGTGCG
This sequence comes from Alistipes sp. 56_sp_Nov_56_25, assembly GCF_001915285.1. Taxonomy (NCBI): domain Bacteria; kingdom Pseudomonadati; phylum Bacteroidota; class Bacteroidia; order Bacteroidales; family Rikenellaceae; genus Alistipes; species Alistipes sp. 56_sp_Nov_56_25. The sequence continues at coordinate 155,867 of NZ_MNQF01000002.1, read as the reverse complement.
GACCGAAGTTCTGGTGTCCGAACATGCAGTCCTCGGCCGACGGCAACAACTACAAGGTCTTCCGCTATGCCGACGCGCTGCTGATGATGGCCGAGTGCTATTTCTATAAGGAAAACTACGAAAAGGCGGTCGAATACCTCGACATGACCCGCACGCGCGCCAATCTGTCCAAGTACACCTTCCGCACCCCCGCGCGCCTCGAGGAGGAGATCCGCAACGAGCGCGCCCGCGAGCTTTTCGGCGAATTCCAGCGCAAGTACGACCTGGTCCGCTGGGGTATCTGGTACGAAGCCGTAACGGACAACAGCGACTACGCCTATCTGCAACTCAACACGGCTAACAGCCGGATCAAACCGTGCCACCGCTACTACCCCATTCCCGACACGGAGGTCACCTACTCGAAGAACAACCTCGACAACAACGAATACAAGGCTTACGGCTTGTAATAATCCGAAACTTTCAGACGAATGAAAACAATATTCAATAAACAGAAAAGATCGGTCGCCGGCGTACTGATCGCCCTGACGGCCCTGACGACGGCCCTGACCGGCTGCCAGGAGGATTTCGAGCTGGACCTGCCTCTGGCGGTCTCGGCGCGCGAACTTTCCCTGACCAAGGATGCCGGCTCGACGCACGTGCTGGTCTACTCGAACGGCGACTGGACGGCGCGCTTCACGCGTCCCGTGAAGTGGGCCTCCCTCAACAAACTCCAGGGATACGGCAATAACGAAATCGTATTCACCTATTCGGCCAACTACGGCATTTCGAGAAAGATCGGCGTCGTGTTCGAGAAAGGTTCCCTGACCGATACGGTGATGTTCTCGCAGGCCGGAGCCATCACCGACGCTTCGCTCTCGTTCTCGAAACCGGCGGTTACACTGCTGAAGTCCCGGTCGCAGATCTTCACGCCGATCAGCACCAACCTGCGCTACTGCATCGACGATCTGGAAGCCAGCGTCACCTATTACGACAACGACGGTCTGCCCAACGATCCCGTCACCGTCCTGACCCGCGCCGAAGAGGGCGAAGAGGGCGGCGAAGGCGAAGGCGGCGACGAACCGCAGGCGCAGCCCGTCGAACCGTGGATCTCCAACGTCTCGGCCACCTACAAGGGAATCACGTTCGAGGTCACGGACAACGACTCCGGATTCGCGCGCATCGCCGATCTGACCCTCTTCATCGAAGACGCCAAGGGCGAGATCACCAAATCGGTGCTCACCGTCACGCAGGGCATCGCCCTGCCGGCGCTCAAGCTGGACAGCAATGCCGAAACGTACGAAGGTTACGCCCAGGATTGCGCGGTTCCGGCCACGACCAACAACCTCGTGCCCTACTCCGACCAGATCGGTTACGACGTGGCGTACGACGTTCCCGTCGCGGAGGGCGCCGAGTGGATTCTGAAGCCCGCGATCACCGACGACGGCCTGACGTTCTCGCTGGCCAAAAACGAGGGTTCGGAGCCGCGCACCGCCACGATCCGGCTCAACTTCACCGACGAACACGGCAACTCCGTTTCGGCCTCGTGCAAAATCACCCAGAAGCCCTACCCGACCGCTGCCGATTTCGCCGCGGTGCGCGCCCTGACTCCGGGCGAGATCACGCTCCAGCAGTATATCGAAGGCTACATCGTCAGCGACCCCGACAGCAAGAACGTCGTTTCGAGCCCCCAGACCAAACAGTTCTTCTTCGACCGCGGCGAAAACGACCGGACGGCCTATATCGAGAGCCTCGACGGCAAGTGGGGCTTCTGCCTGAAATTCGCCTCCTCCGAAGACAACACGCCGGCCCGCTTCTCGAAGGTGCGCCTCTCCCTGAACGGGGCCACGCTCGAAAAGAAGAACTCCCCCGAGTGCTACACCATCACGGGACTTACCGCGGCCAACATCCTCGAAACCTCGACGCCCGACGAGTTCAAGATTCCGGTCAAGACGAAGACGATCGGCGAACTCACCGACGACGACATCTTCACGCTGGTGTCGGTCACCAACCTCGAAATCATGTGCAAGGACGGCGCCTACACCAACTGCACCGACGGCTATTCGTTCAAGGACAACATCAACCCGATCGGCACGGCTACCGCCCCGCGCTGGGACGTGGCCCCGCTGATGTGCTACGACAACACGGGCCGGACCATCTACATGCTGACCAATACGGCCGCTCCCTGGCGGCGTTTCAGCTCGGGCCGCGACCTGGATTTCAACTCCGTCGTACCGCAGGGTTCGGGCACGTTCCGCGGCATCGTCGTGGCTGACGACGTCGCCCCGATCCGCTTCGGCGACCTGGGCCGCTACCAGCTGCGCGCCATGACCGCCGAGGAGATCGCGCTGACCGACGAACCGTTCTCGAAAACCGTCGTCGAGTGGAACTGGAACGACCGCAAGACCGACCTCATACCGGAGATCGGCGAAGGCGAGATCAATAAATACGGCGCCACGCAGGGTGCCGCAGCGGACTTCAACAACGTCGTCTGCTCGGGCAATGGAGGCAGTACCAAAGAACAGAAAGGTCTGGTGGCAAACGGCGGCATCACGTTCACCCAGCAATGGTGGGATTTCGACGCCGACAAGGGCAAATACTTCGACATCTCGTTCTCCACGCAGGGAATCAGTGGTTCGAACATGGTCTTCGGCATCGTCTGGGGCCACGGCTCGATGAGCAACACGACCCTCTCCGGCCCGGCGCACTGGAACCTGCTCTATTCGGTCGACGGCGGAGCGACGTTCCAGGCCGTTCCCGACAGCCCGATCATCAAGAAGCGTTCGATCACGTGGTGGTCGACCACGTCGCAGGATTCGACCCCGGGCTTCACCGAGCACCTGCGCAAACTGCCCGCCGACTGCTTCGGCCGGGAGAAAGTGGTTCTGCGCTTGCAGGTGGCCGACAAGGTTACCGACATCGACCCCAAAGCCACGTCTTCGAACTACCTGACGGCGCTGGGCATCGAGAAGGGAACGCTGACGCCGTCCGTTGCGGCCGGTAACAGCCAGGCCCGTATCGGAACGATAACGGTACGCTACAACTAAACGAATTGCGGTCGCGCGGCGGATGCACCGTCCGCCGCGCACGGCCGGAACAAACAACAACGAATAAAACGTATAGAATATGAACTGTCGTAAATCGATATTTAAATTTTTAGGCATTGCGGCCGTATGCGCAGCCTCGGCGGCCTGCAGCGTCGACGACGCCGACGATCTGGCCCTGGTCAAACTGGGCGCGCTGAAGAAGGAGTTCGTCGTCGAAGCCGATGCGAATACGTTCGACATCGACATCTACGCCAACAGCGCCTTCCATATCGAGCGTATCAACCAGGCCGACTGGATCAGCCTGACCTGCGGTGAGACGGAGGACGGAAAGGGCGCCATCACCGCCGAATGCGAATTCAACGAAGGCTTCAAACGCAAAGCGGGCTTCGTGCTCTGCTCCGACGTGGACGCGCGCCGCGACACGGTCTACGTCAAGCAGAAGGCGCTCGTGGACGCCAAGATCGAGTTCGCCAACTCGTCCGTCATCGTCGCCGGAGCCGGCGGCGAGAACATCTCGCCGATCGAGACCAACATTCCCTTCTCGGAGATCACGGTCGACATCGAATATGCCAAGGCCGACAACGCCGATTGGATCGAGAGTCTCGAAATCGTGGATTCCGAGAGCGAAAAGCGCAGTCTGTCCATCACGACCGAGGCGAACGCCGCAGATGAAATCCCGCGTTCGGCTGCCGTGTCGCTCTCCTTCACCGACGGCTGGGAGGAGACCGTCTCCGTCGAATTCAACCTCCTGCAGCGCACGGCGAAGGAGACCCTCGGACGTCAGATCACATTCGAGGAGTTCCGCCAAACGTATGCCATGAACAAGAAGGTCGAAGACTACGTCATCCTCGAAGGCATCGTGGTGAGCAACACCAAGAGCCACAATGCGGGCGAGAACACGCAAAGCACGACCGCAAAGATTGATTACAGCATATCGGACCGGACCGTCTACCTCGAAACCTACGACGGCAAATACGGCATCGCCGTCCAGACCGCCACGGCCGAAGACAACGTCTTCGAACAGTACGACCACGTGCAGATCCTCATTCAGGGCGCCTCGGGCTACCTGGTCGAGACCCCCGACCGCTATGAACTGCGCAACGTCACCAAGGCGATGGTCATTTCGCGCATTGCGGGTTCGGCATCGGACGTTCCCGTGAAGGAGAAGTGGATGAGCCAGCTCACCGACGACGACATCTACACCTACGTCACCCTGAAGGACGTCGAGTTCCCCGTACGCAAAGGCGCGATCACGCCCATCAACGAGGGCTATGCGATCGGCACGGGCGCAAGCCGCATCAGCAAATACCCGCTGCTCGTGCGCGACATCAACGGCGACGACATGTACATGCTTACCAACACCAACTGCGCCTACCGCAGCGACGGCACGCGCCTGCCCTACGGCTCGGGCAAGATTTCGGGCGTCATCGTCCACGAGCGTTTCTCGCGTTTCGAATGGCGCGACGGAGCCGACCCGGCCGAAATGGACGACGATCCGACGCTCGGCTTCATCGGCCGCTACCAGATCCGCCACCAGACCAAGGGTGACATCTGGGACAACATGCAGAACAGTGTCGAAGACGGTTTCTCGGCCCTGCTGACGGAGTACCGCTACTGGAATCCCGACAAAGAGAACAAGGTCCAGAAACCCACCTACGGAACGAACGGCTACCTGACGCACACCTATCAGGAGAAGTACACCGGCTCCGCCAGCAAAGAGTACCTGCAGGCCACCTTCCAGCAGCACATGTGGGGCGGCGGAACCTACGAATACCTGGGTCCCGTCGGCAACAATGCCTCCTATATCTTCGGAGCCAACTTCGGCAACAAGAACGGCATCGGCGTAGTGATCGACCCCGCGAAGGAGAGCTGGAATCCGCTGATGGACGATCTGGTGAGCCGCAATCCCGACGGAACGCTGGAGTGGTGCGGTCCCTATGCCAAGGATAAAAACGCGGCAAACGGCACGGGTGGCTGGCCGGGCAACAATGAGATTGCGACGAATTCCACGCAAATCAACTACAACGGCAGCACGGGTATGCGCGGCAAGGGGAATGTATACGGTTCCTGCTACACCGCCTTCGCCAACCACTTCTGGTGGGACGACGACACCGACCGCCCCTACGCCTGGCTGATCAACTTCTCGACCGAAGGCATCACGACATCGCATATCTCGATGCAGATTTCCGTTATGAACACGCAGCAGAGCTTCTTCTCGCCCCGTTTCTGGTGTGCCGAATGGTCGCTGACCGATTCGCAGGCCGCAAAGGACGACTCGCAGTGGAATCTGATCGGCGAATACACCATCCCCGACGTTTCCGTCTGGGCGAACACGCTCTATTCGTCGTGCGTGGCCTACAAAAGCATCGACTTCGAGCTTCCCCAGGAGATTCTCGGCCACGAAAACGTCTACATCCGGCTTCGCCCGACGAGCGACCTCTGCAGCGACGGCTCCGACTACGCCAACGCGCGCCTGAACCAGAGCGCCAGCGGCGCTGCCCTGGCCGCGGAACACGCCAGCAGCCTCGAATATTTCGCCATCCGCTATAACAAATAGCGGCGTGTAACGAACGGTCGAAGCGGGGAGAGGACGACCTTCCTTTCCCCGCTTTTCCCGAAAGCCGTCCCATGCCGCAAACCGCAAAAACCGCAACCATGAAAAAACTGTTGCTTTTATTGGCCGCCCTGTTCGCAATATCCGCCGGCGGCATATGCTGTTCGGGTTCGGGCGACGATCCCGGAGAACAGGAAAAACCCGTCGATCCGCCCCCTTCGCCCGACGACGGCGTCGACTGGTCGAAGATCGACCCGAAAGCCACCGTGCGCGGGGTCGTGACGTGCGCCGGCGCCGCCGTGCAGGGCGTCGTCGTGACCGACGGCGTGAACATGACGCGCACGAACAAACAGGGGGCCTACGGGCTGCGCACGTCGTCCGACAAGTCGAAACTGGTCTACCTGACCGTCCCGTCGGGTTACGAGGTCGAATCCACGCGCGGGTTCATCCCCCGCTTCTACCGCAGGGTCACCGCTCCCACGAGCGTGGAGCAGGTGCAGCGGCACGACTTCACGCTGAAAAAGGTGAACAACGACCGCCACATTATGATCGTGTCGGCCGACATGCATATCCGCAACCGGGCGATGATCAAGACCACATCGTCGGCCACGCCGTCGATCTGTCCCCCGAAGGGCGAACTGGACTCCACGACGTTCCGCCGCACCTACCTCAAGACGCTGCGCGACTACGTCAAAGCCCTGCCCGCAGGCGTGCCGGTCTACGGCATGAATCTGGGCGACATGACGCAGGAGTCGCACTGGACCAACGCCAACAAGGCGACGCTGGCCAATTTCGTCAACGTCTGCGAACGCGGGGGCATGCCGATCCAGACCTTCCACGCCATCGGCAACCACGACCACGACATGGCCGTGCAGAACATCGCCGGCGACGACGATTCGGCGGCCGAACTGGCCTATATCTCCGCGCTCGGGCCGACATACTACGCCGTCAACATCGGCAAGGTGCACTACGTCGTGTTCGACAATACGCAGTATGTCAACACCGGCGGCGACCGGTCGTTCGCCGTCCGCCTCAACCGGCGTCAGATGGACTGGGCGCAGAAGGACGCCGACTACATGCCGTCGGACGTCGAGCGCATCGTGATCGCGTGGCATTGCCCGGCCTTCCGCCGCAACCCGGGGGCCTCATCGCCCAACCCGATGGACAACGCCGACGAATTGCTCGACATCTACAAGGACAAGCAGCTGCCCGTCACGATCTGGTCGGGCCACAACCACATCGCCGAAACGGTCACCGTACCGCGCAGCGACATGAGCGTGACCGAGTACACGCACCCGTGCGTATGCGGCGCATGGTGGTATTTCCCGCTCTGCCACGACGGCGCCCCGGCGACATTCACCCGTTACGATTTCAGCGGCGGAACGATCACGGAGCGGCGGAGCGTGAATTTCAGCGACAGCGACGAGCAATACTGCCGGGTCTACAACTCGGGGCTGAAAAACGCCGAAGGCAGGCCGGTCGTGCGCCTCAACGTCTGGGACTGGCATCCGACGTGGAAATTCGAATGCCGCGAAAACGGAGCCGCGGTTCCCGCCTCGCAGCTGAAGGCGGTCCGGGAGTACGACGACTATTACGTCACGGTCCACGACGCCTGCGGCAACGACATCTCCTCGTTCAGCTTCCTCGACAAATACCGCACCGACCACATGCTCGAATACACGCCCGTAACGCCGTCCGCCGAGATCCGGATAACCGCCACCGACGAATACGGCCGCCAGCTCTTCACCGTCACCACCAAGGCGGAGAACTGACCGGACGCAATCCGGCCTGTAACGAAGCGTCCCGGAGCGAATGCTCCGGGACGCTTTTCAATCATCGGGCAACCCCTACTTCGTCACACAGATATCGTCGATGAACCAGCGCGAGAACTCGCCCGAAGCGGGTTCGCTCGTAAAGCGCAGGGCCGTGGAGGCCGTCGCGCCGTCGATCGTCAGCGAATAGGTGTTGAACGCATCGGTCGCCAGTCCCGACACGACCTTCTTCGTCGCGCCGTCGATCGTTCCGCCGCCGATCACCTCGACGACGATCTCCGTCAGATCGCCCTTCTTGTCCTTGGGTTCGGTCGCCTTACCCTTGGGGCGATCCGAACAGGTCTTGTAGGCCATCGCGCGGAAAGAGAGGTTCAGATCGCCCGTTGCGTTCAGCGCCGGCGTGAGCAGTGCCCCCGCCTTATTCTCATACTCTGCCCGCTTCACGGCCTGCGACTCGACATAACCGATCTGGGCATAACCCGGACGCTGATGAACGTTGGTGCCCGAAAGTCCGTTTTTCAGCACGGCGTCCCATTCCGAGATGTCGCTGCCGCAATAGTTCAGCATGGCAGCCAACTTATCGCCGTAGAGGTAGTCCAACCCTTCGGTCAACCCGTCGAAAGGCTCGAAATAAACCGCTCCGACCGGTTTCGGTGTACTGAATTTCGGCACGGCCTCAATCGCGACGCACGAATGCAGGCGCGAATCCGAATTGTATCCAGCCGTACCGCCGTTGCAACTGACGTTGTCTGTCGGATAAAGTTTCAGTAGCAGCGTCTGGCCCTTCATCAGCCGCAACTGCGGCGTCAGGGTCACCGTAAAATAATAGAAATAGCCGCTGCTCGCAATCGCCCCGGGAATCGAGATGGCTGTCGAGCCGTCGGAGGGAGTGACGTACTCCGTGCCGTCGGTCGAATAGGCCACCGCCCAGTTCTTCGGAGCGCCGCCCGTTCCCGACATACCGAATGAGATGCGGAACGATGCAGGCATATCCTCGGCCAAAGGCACGGTCAGCAGGAAATAGGAGTCCTGACCGTAAACCATCGACTTGGCCGGAATGTTGTCATGCGCGGCCTCATCGGCCCAGTGCGTCAGCCGGAAATGGCTGCTGTTCGACGTCGGGGCCACCTTTGCCGTCAGCACGACGCATTTGGTGACATCCTTGTCCTCGACCTTGAAGTCTGCCCCCAATTTGTCGAACGTGCCATCGGTCACCGTCACGTACTTGCAATCCTTGTTGGCCTGCGAGGCGGCGTAGAACGAGAAGACATAGGGCAGCCTGATTCCAACCTGGGCGCCGAAGCGCAGCCCGGTGAGTTCCTTGTCCCCGGCCGTGCAGGGGCGGATCGCATAGGCGCCGTCCTGCGGCACAACGATTCCCTTGAGCACTCCGCTACCCGTCGGCGCAGGATCAATGCCAAACGAGGAAGCCTGCGAAGCCACCAGCCGGAAACGGTTGTTGTCGGGGTCCTGCATCGACAGATCGTCCTTGAGCGTTATACCGTTCAGCGAACCGCCTTCCGGCACGTAGACCTGGGAATAAATGCCTGCATACATCGACTCGTAGGCTCCCGACCGAAGCTCCTCGTAGGTGATCTTCAAGGCTTCGATCTTCACCTGCGTCGTCTCCGTGCGGCTCACCTTGTCGTCCGCGGCGGGTTTCACCTCCATCACGCCGGTTTCGGGATTCACCCCGACGACCGCCCCCTTCAGGTCGATCTCCAGCTCCTCGCCCGGCTTGCGGTAGAGCACCTCGTCGGTGCGGAGCGTAATGCCGCAGTTGGCTTTCAGGGCGCTCTGGAGCGCGATGCAGTTGTCGTAATAGTTATTGTCCTGGACGCTCGACACCACGATTCCGCGCATCTTCACGTCCTGCGTCACGGAGTAGTCGCCGTCGGCGGCCAGTTTCCGCAGATCGGGGATCGAGAGATACCCCTCGGCCGTCGCCGAAGCCTGCACGAAGGACAACTCCTCCACGACCGCGGCATTCCGTTTGGCCGCAACGCGTATCGTCAGCGCACGGGAGCCGGAAGTATTGTTTTCGGCAATGGACACCGCCACGGTCGCCATGCCCGTGGCCTCGGTCTGCGAGAGTTCGGCCCACGAGGTGTCGTCGCCCGCGACGGAGATCGTCCAGTCGCAGTTGGCCTCGACGTCGAACGAGAGCGTCGTGGCGAACGACGGCGCGAGAATCGCGTGCGTGTTCAGCGCTACCCGCTGCATCGGCAGCGCCACGTCGTCCTTGCACGCTCCGGCCGCGAGCAGCAGCGCGAAGGCCGCCGCCGCCCGGAAAAAGCTATTCAAGAGTCTGTTTTTCATAATCGCTTACTTTTTGAGGTCTACCAGTACGGGAAGGTGGTCGGAGACCGTCATCACGTTGATCTCCTCGTACGAGGGCACGGCGGTGCGCAGCACCTCGTACGACGGCGAATTGCCCGTGTAGACGAGCACATAGTCGATGCGCGACGGCGAAGAGGTGTTCACGAAGGTATTGGCCGAGGTGCTGATGATCTTCCACGATTCGAGCGCCGCTGCCGGAAGCTTCGACGTGTTGAGGTCCCCCGCCAGGTAGATCGGCTTGGTATAGGCGGCGTAGTTGGCGGCGATATACTCGGTTATGATCTCGAACGACCGCTGGCGGTTCTCATCGCTCTGGTGGCAGAAGTGCGTGGCGATGAAGATGTAGCCGTCGAACTCCGCGAGGAAGAACTTCCGCGCCTCGGTTCCCGGCAGATCGCCCGCATAGGTGTTTTTAGGCGCCGTCTTGCAGAGGATGCCGATGCCGTAGTCGCCGCCGCGGTAGCTGATCGTCTTGCAGTAGTAGGGCCGCATCCCCGTGCGGTCGGCCAGTTCCTGCAACTGGTCGGTCTGATGCCACGTGGTGTTCTTGTCCAGTTCCTGCAACGCGATCACGTCGGGGTCCATCAGCGAGATGACCTTGGCCGTGTTGTTGTAGTTCGCGCGGTCGGTCCCGGAGTTCTGGGTCCATCCCTCGCAGCGGTGGGTGTTGTAGGTCGCCAGCCGCACCGAGTTGGGCAGGCGGTCGTAACCCTGTCCGTCGTAGGGATTGTCGGGTGCGTCGGAGGTCATGTCCCCGAAATCGAAGTCGGAGTTGTCGCCCTCCAGCCCGGAGCAGGCCGCCCCGGACAGCGCCAGGCAGCAGCCGGAGAAGGCGAGCAGTATGAATCGCTTGATTTTCATAATCATTCTTTTTTTCAGGTTAGAAATTCAGGCCGTCGTTCCAGCCGGGGTTCTGCGTAATGGCGCCCTGGGTCAGCACCCGGTCGTCGGTGGGCACGGGATAGAGGTAGTCGCGCTCCTCGTTCCACGAACGGGCGTAATCCGTATGGATAATGATGTAGCCGCTGTCGCCCCCGCTCAAGAAGATCTCCTTGTTCAGCTCGTAGACCGCCGGGGCCGAGGTCGCGGGCTTCGAGCCGGACCAGATGCAGACGTCGTCCACGCCGTCGTTGTTCAGGTCGTAGGACCCCGTGCCGGGGAAATACAGCCCCGTGAAGGGTTTTTCGAAACGCTTGCCCTCCTTCCAGCGCATGATGTCCCAGTAGCGGAGGTTCTCCATCAGCAGTTCGACGGTGCGTTCGCGGCGGATTTCGAGGATCACGCCCTTGTTGTCGCCCGTCACATTGGCATAGCCGGTCTCCGGCGAAGCCAGATAGGGGTCGGGCGAGGCGTTGGCCTTCGTGAGCGAGAGGTTGGCGACGCCCACACGGTCGCGCAGCGGCTTGATCGCAAGGTCGATGTCTTCCTGCGTGAGGGTTCCCAGCTCGGCCTTGGCCTCGGCGTAGTTGAGCATCACCTCGGCGGCGCGCAGCAGCGGCAGGTCGTTCGTCGAAGCGTTGTACGAATCGTACTTGGCCGACTGGAGGTACTTCACCAGCTGGTATCCGGTCATCGTCGCCGCAAGGTTCGGGGCCGACAGCGCCGTGTCGTCGATGCGCTTGTACCCGGGCGTGCGGACCGTCTGTGCGAAGCGGCCGTCCCGGTTTTTGCTCTCCTCGGGGAGCTGCATCGTCTCCCAGCCGGGCTGCGAGGTGAAGGGCGTGCCGTCCTTCATCAGATACATGTTGGCGATGTTCTTCAGCAGGCCGGGGCGTCCCATCGTGATGCTCGTGAGGTAGCCGTTGACGTCGTGCTTCAGACCGATAGCCGTGTTGTAGGCCCGGGCGAGCACGATTTCGGTGTCGAGGGCCTTGAGCGACGAGAAAAGGTTGAGATACGGCGTCGTTCCCGTCGTGTAGACCGAGTATCCGCTCTCGTCGGTGAAGCGCTTCGACGCCGTCGCACAGGCCGTAAGATAGCTTTCCCAGTCCTTCAGCCCGTGATACTTGCGGAAGGTTCCCTCGAACAGGCAGACGCGGCTCTTGAGCGCCAGCGCCGCCCAGCGCGTCACGCGGTAGACCGACCTTTCGACGGGCAGGTTGGTAACGGCGAAATCGAGGTCTTCGATCACCTTCTGCATCACCATCTCGCGCGGATCGCGGCCCTTTTCGAAGAGCAGCGGGTCGCCGGCGTCGATCGGACGGTCGACCCAGGGCACGTCGCCGTAATGCTTCACCTTCTCGAAGTAGAACCACGCCCGGAAGAAGCGCGCCACGCCCTCGTACTCGAGCCGCACGTGCTCGTCGGCACAGTTGGAGGAGTATTGGAGGAAGAAATTGATGTCGCGCAGCTTCTCCCACTTCCAGGAGCCAGCCGTCGCGGGCACGGTGCGGTTGCCCAGCACCTCGCTCGTGAGCGTGGTCTTGGCGATGATGTCGGCCGTCTCGCCGTAGATGGTCCCGGCGGAGGGGAACATCGTGTAGAAATCGTTGGTGTAGAGCTGACACTCCTCCTCCGTGTGGAAGAAGTTATCGGGAGTGAGCCGGTCCTTCGGGTAGCGGTCGAGCGCGTCCTCGCAGCTGCAAAGTCCGCACGCCGCCACACCGGTCAGTATATAAAGAATGTATTTTTTCATAACGGCAATCGCTTTAGAAGGTTAAGTTCAGACCCACGGAATAGGTCCTGCACCAGGGATAGACGTTCGACTTCTTGTCCGAATCGGCGGCAGCCTGCTCGGGATCGAGGAAATCGTTTTTCAGGGCGCTCCACGTGGCGAGGTTCTCGCCGCTGAAGTAGACACGGCACTCCTTGATGCCGACCTTCGAGGTCAGCCGCTTGGGAATCGTGTAGCCGAGGGTGAGGTTTTTCAGCCGGCAGTAGGCCAGATTTTGCAGGTAACGGTCGTTGGTATAGTAGGCCGTGCCCTGCGTCGAGTTGAGCGACGTATAGGCGCGGGCGCGCGGGAGATAGGCGTCGGGATTGCTCTCGCTCCACACCTGACTCATAAAATTCTTCGGAATGAAGGTCGCATAGGGACGGCTGTACGGCCCCCAGAAGCGCAGGTTGTCCGCGCCGGGATACCAGTCGAGCCGGCCGATGCCCTGCATGAACACCGAGAGGTCGAATCCGTACCACGAAAGGTTGAGCGTGAGTCCGTACTGGTAGCGGGGCGACGAGTTGCCGATCACGCGGCGGTCTCCCGGGTCTTCCAGCGTTCCCTTGCCGCCGTCGACGATACCGCTTCCGTCCAGGTCGAGGTACTTGATGTCGCCTCCGCGAACGCCCTTTCCATAGGCTCCCGTCGCGGAATAATATCCTGCGGCGACCTTCGAAAGGTCCACGCGCGAAGCGTACTCGGCGGCCTCCTCGTCGTTGCGGAACAGCCCGTCGACCTTATAGCCCCAGATTTCGCCGTACTTCTTGCCCACATAAGGGCCTCCGATCAGCCCCGAGGGGTTGTCGCACTTGGTGTACTCGGCCGTGTAGTCCGAGAACGTCCCCGTGATGCCGTAGCTGAAGGTGCTTCCGGCGAGTTTGAACGAGTCGCGCCAGCCCAGCACCAGTTCGTAACCTTTCGTACGGAGGTTGTTCGAGTTGACCTGCGGTTCGTTGGCGCCGTAGATCGAGGGCAGCGACTTGCCCTTGCCCAGGATGCCCTTCGTGTCGCGGATGTAGAAATCGGCCGTCAGCGAGAGACGATTGCTGAACATGTTGAGATCCGCGCCGAGGTTCTTCGAGATGACCTTCTCCCAGGTCTGGTTGCCCGACACGGGATCGCTCACCGTGGCGTGCTGGCCGAGAATCGTACCGTCGAACGAATAGTCGCCCATCGAGCCCTTGGTCGTGATGGTCTGGATGAAGTCGTAGTAACCGATCTGCTGGTTGCCGAGCGAACCGTACGAAAGTCGGATCTTGAGGTTGTCGACCGTCTTGCGCAGCGGTTCGAAGAACGCCTCCTCGCTGATGCGGTATGCCGCCGAGAACGAGGGGAAGAAGCCGTAACGCTTGCCGCGCGGGAAACGCGACGTACCGTCGTAGCGTCCGTTGACTTCGGCCAGGTACTTGCCCTTGTAATCGTAAGCCGCGCGGTAGAACCAGCCCATGATGGCGTATTCGTTGCGGCCTCCGTTGAGCGTGAAGTTGGTCGTGCCCTTGGCGAGGTTGAAGTCCGAGAGGTCCTCGGACAGCAGTCCGTCGTTGGCCGCCGTGAGGTCGCGGTAATACTTGGCCTCGTAGTTGTAACCGGCGATCAGCGTCAGGTTGTGCTTCTCGCTGAAGGTCTTGTTGTAGGTTCCGTAGACGTCGGCCACATAGTAGTTCTGGTCCCAGACGACCTCCTTGTACTTGTTGGGGAAGCTTCCTTCGGGTTCGGTCATCACCTCGCCCGGATACTGCGAATACTGGACATTGACGCTGCGGTAGTCGTTGTGGAGGTATCCCTGCGTATAGCTGAAGTCGGCCTTTATGTTGAAGTTTTTGTGCAGTTTGAACGTGGCTTCGAACGTCGTGGTGATCTCCTGCGTCTTCTTGTTGCCGAAGCTCTTGCCCTTCTGCATCATGGCGCTGTAACCGTCCATCAGGTAGTGGGTCGACGACTGGGTCATCGAGGTGTGCGACACGGCCGTACCGTCGGGATTCACCGGCACGAACGACGCCAGGGCGTGCAGCGTGGGTTTGCGGAAGTTGTTATACTCGTCCTCGTAACCGTAATACTTGTAGTTCGACTGGAAGAACTTGGTGTTGCTGGCGATGGTCAGCCAGGGTTTGATCTCGGCCTGGAGCTTCACGCGGAAGTTGTAGGACTTGAACATGTCCGGCTCGATGCGGTTGACGCCCTTCTGCTGGTAATAGCGTCCGCTGACCATGTAGGAGAGCGCCTTGGTTCCGCCCTTGATGTTGATGTTGTGGTCCCACGTCGGGCGGCTGTCGTCGTAGAGGTAGTTGTACCAGTCGAAGTTGGCCAGATAGACGTACTGCTGACGGCCGTTGCGCCTGTCGGTGACGACCCACGGACGCGCCGGGTTCTCGGTCTTGTCGTTGCGCCGCTCCCAGAGAGCCTTGTAGTCGGCCTCGGTGTAGGAGGTGTAGGGGGTGTTCTGCGTGGCCATCATAAAGAAGTCGGCGATCTTGGCCGAGTAGTATCCGCGCGTCTCGTAGTCGGTCGAGGTCGTGGGGCTGGAGACGGAGAAATAGCCGTTGTACGACACTTCGGCCTTCTCGTTGTACTTGCCGCTCTTGGTGGTGATCAGGATGACGCCGAAGGCTCCGCGTGCGCCGTAGATGGCGGCGGACGAAGCGTCCTTCAGGACCGTGATCGACTCGATGTCGTTCGAGTTGATGCGGTCGGGATAGGTCTCGACGCCGTCGATCAGCACCAGGGGGCTGCCGCCGTTGGGCGAGGTCGTACCGCGGATGTTGTAGGTCGCTCCGGCTCCGGGCTGTCCCGACGAGAGCGTCACGTTGAGGTTGGGGATCACGCCCTGCAAGGCGCGGCCCACGTTCGACACGGGACGGTCTTTCAGCTCCTTCTGCGACACGGTGGCCACGGCTCCCGTGAGGTTGGCCTTCTTCTGCACGCCGTATCCCACCACGACCACCTCGTCGATGCTCTGCTGGGCGTAGGTCAGCACCACGTCGAAGAACGTGCGGCTTCCGACCGCCGATTTGTAGGTGTCGAAGCCGATGAACGACACTTCGAGCATGGCTTCGGCCGTAAGCGCCGGGAGGGTGAGCGTGAAGCTGCCGTTCATGTCGGTCGATATGCCCCGGGTCTGCCCGGCATCGGTCACGAGGACCGTGGCGCCGATCACGGGCGCACCCTTCTCGTCCTTGACGACGCCCTTCACCGTCTGGCGCTGGGGCGCGGCGTCCTTGACGAGGATGATCCTCCGGTTCTCGAAACGGCACGAGCAGTCGGGCAGCATCTGCCGCACCACCTCGGACACGGGCTTGCGCACGGCCGCGACGGACACGATCCGCTTGAGGTCGAAGTCGCCGTTATTGTAGAAAAACGTGTAATTGGTCAGTCGCTCTATCTCTTTCAAAACCTGTTCGACAGAGACGTTTTCCTTGGCAATGCTAACCGTGGGGGGGGGGAGTTTGCGCCCGTCCTCCCGTGGTCAGAAAAAGCAATAGCAGGGCTGCACCAAGGATTTTAGCTTGGATAAGTTTACGCATGGGTTTGTAATTTAGGTAATGGTCGAAACGGCCGGAACGGATTCTGCGTTCCGGAAGTGAAAGCGGGAAAGTCCGGGTCCTTTTTACATAGGCGCGTAATTTTTAGGAATTTTTCGGTTGTTTGGGAATGATCGTTATGCGCCGCCCTGCGCAGACGTAGTCCATCTCCACGACGAGCGACATGGCTTTCAGAATCTCCTCGATACTTTCGTTGCGGATCAGCTTGAACGACATGCGCACCTGCCGGGTCCACGCCTCGGGAGCGTCGATCTCGACGGCGTACCAGCGTTCGAGGTTGGTGAGAATGTCGGCCAGCGAGGTGTCGTCGAACGACAACGAGCCGCCCATCCACTGCGAGTAGTTGCGCGTCGAGACCCGCGAGCGCGAGGCGCGCCCCTCCTTCCTGTCGAACACCAGCCTGTCGCCGGGTTTCAGCGTCACGGGCGCCGGCAAACGGCCGCCGTAGGCGCGGATGCTGCCGTTGCAGAGAATGGCCTCCGTGGTCGCGAACTCGGCGTAGTTGATCACGTCGAACTCCGTGCCGAGCACCTCGATGTTCATATCCTCCATCTGCAGGATGAACGGACGGTCGGCATCGTGCCGGACCTTGAAGAAGCCTTCGCCGTCGAGTTCCACCACCCTGCGGCGCCCCGTCAGGTCGCCGTAGTACCGGAGCACGCTCCCGGCGTTGAGCCAGATATGCGTACCGTCGGGCAGTACGTACTCGCCCTTGTCGTGGGCCGAGGTGACGATGTTGGTTTCGATCTTCGTGCGCAGGTAATCCTTCACCACGACGTAGTTCGTTCCGGCGGCCAGCAGCACGACGGCGGCCGCGGCTGCGACGTTGCGCCAGATGCGGCGGACGCGGAACCGCTCGCCGCGGCGCATCGCCTCGTGGAGCCGTTCGAGTTTGCGTTCACGGCCTCCCGGCTCTTCGGCCCGGAGTCCGTTCCAGTAGTTTTCCAGCGCCCGCTCCTTTTCATCGCGCGAGGCGGGGTCGCGCAGCCACTCCGCGAAGCGCTGCTGCACCTCCCCGGGCATGTCGCTGCCGAGGAAGGTTTCGATAATGGTTTTTATTCGATTTACAGACATAACGATCTTTCCCGTTTCACCAATAAGACGGTTCACGCGGCCGTTACGCACGCCCGAAAGGTGAAAAAAGTTTTTAGAAGAAAAACAGGATCAGCGTGACGAGTTTGCGCAGTTCGGACAAGGCCCTCGAAATCTGATTTTCGACGGTGCGCGTGGAGATGCCAAGACGCCGGGCGATTTCGTCGTTGGCGATGCCCTCCTCACGGCTCATGCGGAAGATGCGCTGCCGCTGCCCGGGCATCTTCTCCACCGCCAGCTGAATCAGCAGCAGCAGATCGCGGTTGTCCACGTCCGGAAGTTCGTATTCGGGCAGCAGATTGGTCTGCCGGGCGAAGTTGGTCCGCACCGTGCGGCTGTCAAAACGGTCGTATACGGCATTGCGGGCCATGCGGAACAGGTAGGAGCCGAAGGCCGTGACGCCGGCCATCGTGCTGCGGTTCTGCCAGATTTTCAGGAACAGGTCGTGGGTGATGTCCTCGGCCTCTGCCCGGTTCTTGAGCATGCGGCACAGAAACTCCTCGGTCTTCGCCGCATACCTCATGTAGAGGGCGTCGAACGACGCGCGGTCGCCGCGGGCAAGTTTTTCGAGCAGTGTTCTTTCGTTTTCCATGGGAAATAGCCGGTATGAACGGGGACGGGGTAAAAGTAGTAATTTTTTACTACTTCGTCGCGGCCCGTGCAAAATTTAGTCGTTTTTTCATTTCTGCGGCGGGCGGAAGCGGCGTTTCGGATTCCAGACGCCGGAGGCCTTTCGTTTCGATAATCGAAACGCCGCCTCCCGGAATAACCGATTATCGAAACCGGAGCGGCGATAATCCGTTCGATACACGAAATTAGAACATCGCATTTCGGATTGTTTCGATTTTCGTCTTGGTTCGCCCGCTGAAATGGCGTACGTTTGTACCAGTTCCGAAAGGGGCTATGAAGAATTCAGTTTGCATGTAGTGACGCCCACAGAAGTTGGAAGGATTGCTTGACAGTGACGCAACTATGTTCCGCACATCCGGAGGCTTCGAGGGGAGGGTTGTGAAACCCTCCCCTTTCCTTTCGTGCCCGCCGGAGAGACTCCGCATCGGGAACGGGGCGTCAGCCCAGCTGGGCGACGATCTCGCGCTGACGCTTGAAATAGTGGATGCGCCGCAGCTCTCCGCTGCCGGATATGAGCGTCGAAAACCGGCTCTGGGTCTTGATCCATTTCTTCACATATTCGTACATCAGCGGATCGGGCGTCCGCAGTCCGTTCAGCGAGAACATTCCGATGTTCACGGCCTGGTGTCTGCTGGTCGTGACATAGCTGTACGACGACTCGAGGTCGATGTCCGAAAGATAGAGGAAGATCTTGTTGCCGTTCTCGAACTCCCCCTTGACCGCCACCGTCTCCATCTCGTCGAGCATGGCGAAGAGTTCGTCCCGGAGCACGCGAACGCTCTCCTGCGAAATCAGGTGCATCTCCCGGTAGGCGCGCAGGGCGTTGAGCCAGTGCTTGAAATTGCTGTCGTCGAAGATCAGGTAGGTCGTCGCGACCGACTGCACCCACCGGACATACTCCCGGCAGTTGCGCCGCAATTCCGCGGGGAGCTTCAGCTCCTCGAAGGTCCTCACGGCGGGGTTGCCCACTTCGTGCTGGTAAAGCCATTTGAAGAGCTTGAACCGGTTCAGGTTGTCGTATTTGCCGTAGAACTCCGCCGGCAGCGAATTGGTCGCCGTGGCAAATTCGGTCGTGGGGTCTGACGCCACCTCGCGCATAAAGGCGATGTCGCGTTCCAGAATCTCGTTATAGGTTTCGAGCAGCGCGGTGAACTCCTTGAACTTGAGCTGGAACGACAACTTGTCCGTAGCCGCCAGCCCCACCACCCGGTCGAGCGAGAAGTGCATCCGCGCGCACAGCGCGCTGGCTTCGCCGAAGGTGAACGGCACCTCGCCGCGCAGCCTCCTGTAAGCGGCCTCGCGGCCTATGTTCAGCATGTCCATCAGCAGCGAAGCCGGATTCGAATGCTGCGGCGTATGCGCATGGATCGCCTCGATCAATGCGGCATTCGATTTTTCAAGCATAGATGTAGTCAACAAAAAAATTCTCTTCCCAAGTCGCAAAGATACGAAAAAACCGGACGGTTGCAAAACAGAATCGCGCCCGGCGGGGGGGGGTGGACAGACGCGTCGTCGCCCGCGGCGCCGAAGATCCGAATGCCCGACCCGGAACCGCAGCCTGCCGTTCCGGTCCCCGGGATACGAAAAGAGGAGGGCCTGTGCAGGCCCTCCTCCGGAATCGGTGAACGGATCGCTTATTTTCCCAGACCCATCTTTTCGATGAGGGCGCGGGTTTCGGGCTTGTGGCCGCGGAAACGCACGTAGAGTTCCATCGGGTGCTCCGTGCCGCCCTTCGAGAGGACGTTCTCGCGGAACGACGAAGCCGCCTCGCGGTTGAAGATGCCCTTCTCCTTGAAGAGCGAGAAAGCGTCGGCCTCGAGCACCTCGGCCCACTTGTAACCGTAGTATCCGGCGGCGTAACCGCCCGAGAAGATGTGGCCGAAAGCCGGAGCCATCGCCGTTCCGGAAACGACGGGCAGCACCTGCGTCGGGGCCATCGAGACGGCTTCGAACTGCTCCACGTCGCCCTCGAACGGCTCGGTGAGCGTATGCCATGCCATGTCGGTCATACCGAACGACAGCTGGCGCACGTTGGCGTAAGCCGCCAGATAGTTCTGTGCGGCGACGATGCGGTCGACGATCTCGGCGGGCATCGGCTCGCCGGTCTCGTAGTGCACGGCCCACAGGTCGAGGAACTCCTTCTCGGTCGCCCAGTTCTCCATCAGCTGCGAGGGCAGTTCCACGAAGTCGCGGTAGACGTTCGTGCCGGTCTGCGACTCGTACTTGCCCTCGCCCAGCATGCCGTGCAGGGCGTGTCCGAATTCGTGGAGGAAGGTCTCCAGCTCGTCGAACGTCAGCAGCGACGGAGCCGTTTCGGTGGGCTTGGTGAAGTTCATCACCAGCGACACCAGCGGACGGATCTCCTTGCCGTCCTCGATCTTCGTGCCGCGGAACTCGGTCATCCACGCCCCCGAACGCTTCGACTCGCGGGGGAAGAAGTCGAGATAGAGGACTGCCATGAAGCGTCCGTCGGCGTCCGTCACGTCGTAGGCCGTCACGTCGGGATGGTACACCTCGATCTTGTCGTCGGGCGTGAAATTCAGCCCGTAGAGCTTGTTGGCCAGCATGAAGACGCCCTTCTTCACGTTTTCGAGTTTCAGGTAGGGTTTCACCAGCTCGTCGTTCAGGGCATATTTCTCATCCTTGTATTTCTCGGTGTAATAGGACCAGTCCCAAGGCATCAGCTGTCCCTTGAAACCGAGCGTAGCGGCGTAGTCGCTCACCGTGCGGTAGTCGGCGTCGGCATAGGACTTGGTCGCGGCCAGCAGTTCCGCGAGGAAGTCGTTGACCGTTTTCGTATTCTCGGCCATGCGGCGTTCGAGCACGTAATCGGCATAGCACTTGTAGCCCAGCAGGTTGGCGATCTTCAGACGCGTATTGGCGATTTTCTTCACGATCTCCGTGTTGTCGAACTCGCCGCCCAGCGCCCTCGAATTGCTGGCTTTCCAGAGTTTCTCCTTCAGTTCGCGGTTCGAGGAATAGGTCATAAACGGCAGGTAGCTGGGATGTTGCAGCGTCACGGTCCAGCCCTTCTCGCCGCGGGCCTTGGCCTCGGCGGCCATGCCTTCGCGGACGAATGCGGGCAGCTCGGCCACCACCTTCGGATCGGTGATGTTGAGCGTGAATGCGTTGGTCGCGGCCAGCGCGTTCTGCCCGAACCGGAGCGTCAGCCCCGAGAGTTCGGAGGTGTACTTGCGGTAAAGCTCCTTGTCGGCGTCGGAAAGGGCCGCGCCGCTGCGAGCGAAACTCTGATAGGTGTCCTCGAGCAGTTTCCTGTCCTCTTTGCGAAGACGTCCCGGATGCTCGTAAACCTGTTTCACCCGGGCGAACAGCTCGGGATTGAGCGAGATGTCGTTCGACAGTTCGGTCAGCTTGGGCTGCACGCGCTGTGCGATCTGCTGCATTTCGTCCGACGTGTCGGCTTCGAGCAGGTTGAAGAAAAGCCCCGCGATGCGATTGAGCAGCTCGCCCTGACGCTCCAGCGCCACGATCGTATTGCCAAAGGTGGGTTTCTTGGGGTTGTTCACGATCGCGTCGATCTCGGCGCGCGAGCAGGCGATCGCGGCATCGAACGCCGGTTCGTAGTCCGCGAGTTTTATCTCGGAGAACGGCGGGGTCTCATGGGGCGTATCCCATGCGGCCAGCAGGGGATTCGACAGATCGAGTTCGGGCAGCTGCGCTTTGGGGATCGAATTGTCGGCGCAGCCTGCCGCCATAGCGGAAACGGCCATAATAAACAGTACTTTTTTCATTATCATATCAAATTAGCGGTTTCTTTTCCGATGGGTTCGAGTTTCAGTTTTCCCGGGCGGCGGATGCCGTTTCGGCGGCGGGAGCGGCGTCCTCGCCGGACGGTTCGGGTTCATTCAGAAGCCCCCGGCCGCGAAGCATCGCCCGCTTGTCGGGGTCCTTGCCGCGGAAATCGCGGTACATGGTCATGCCGTCCTCCGAGCCGCCGCGGGCGAGGATCTTGCGGCGGAAATCGCCGGCGATCTTCTTGTTAAAGAGGTCGCCGCTCTCGCGGAAGGCCTCGAAGGCGTCCTTGTCGAGCACCTCGGCCCACGTATAGAAATAGTAGCCCGCAGAGTAGCCGCCGTCGAAGATGTGCGAGAAATAGGGGTAACGGTAGCGCGGCTCGATCTGCGGGATCAGCCCGCGTTTTTCGGTCAGGGCCTTGCGCTCGAAGGCCATCGGGTCGAACGGCTCGTATTCGGTGATCGAGTGGATGTCCATGTCCGAAAGCGACGCGGCGATCAGCTCGGTGGCCATGAAACCCTGGTTGAAAAGTTCGCTGCGGCGCAGTTTGTCGACGAGGTATTTCGGAATCACCTCGTTCGAACGGTAATGCACGGCATACTGCTTGAGCACCTCGGGATCGAACGCCCAGTTCTCCATCAGCTGCGAGGGCAGCTCCACGAAATCGCCCTCGACCTCCGCGAGTCCGCGGTACTTCACGTCGTGGAACAGGAAGTGGAGCGCATGCCCGAACTCGTGGAACAGCGTCTCGGTCTCGTCGAGGGTCAGCAGCGCGGGATTGCCCCCCGCCGGGCGCGTGAAGTTGCAGACGACCGACACCACGGGCGCCACGCGCTTCCCGTCCTCGTAGGTCTGCTCCACATAGTTGCCGCACCACGCGCCCTGGCTCTTTCCGTCGCGCGGGAAGTAGTCGAAATAGAGCACGCCCAGATGCGACTGGTCGACGTCGAGCACCTCGTAAGCGACCGCCTCGGGGTGGTACAGCGGCACGACGATCGGGCGGAACGTGATGCCGTAGAGCCGGTTGGCGAGGAAGAAGATGCCTCCCTGCACGTTCTCCAGCGAGAAATAGGGCCGCAGCATCTCCTCGTCGAGGGCATATTTCTGCTTGCGGACCTTCTCGGCGTAATACCACCAGTCCCACGACGCGAACTCTCCCTCGGGGAAATCCTTCCGGAACAGCTCCTCCATCTCGGCCAGCTCGCCCTTGGCGCTTTCGAGCGCCGGGGTCCAGATCTCCTCCAGCAGGCCGTACACGGCGTCGGTCGTTCCGGCCATCTCGTCGTCCACGACGTAGGCGGCATACGAGGGATAGCCCAGCAGGTGGGCCTTCTCCGTGCGCAGGCGGATGAAATCGTTGATCAGCTGTTTGTTGTCATACTCGTCGCCGTTGTTGCAGCGGTTGAGGTAGGCCTTGTAGATCTGCTCGCGCAGTTCGCGTTTCGACGAGTAGGTCAGAAACGGGATCAGGCTGGGCTTGTGCAGCGTAAAGACGTATTTGCCCTTCCGGCCCATCGCCTCGGCCTTTTCGCGGGCCAGATCGCGGGCCGTGGCCGGAATGCCGTCCAGATCGGACGAGGCGAGTTCCAGCGCATAGTTGTTGTTCTCGGCGAGGAGGTTCTGCCCGAACTTCACGGCCGTGAGCGACAGCTCCTCGTTGATCGCCTTCAGACGCGCCTTCCGCTCGGCGTCGAGCAGCGCTCCGGCGCGCACGAAACTGCGGTAGGTCTTCTCCAGCAGACGGCTCTGCTCGGCGTCGAGTCCCAGCGCGGCACGACGGTCGTAGACGGCTTTGATCCGTTCGAAAAGTTTCCCGTTGAGACGGATCTTGTCGGCGTGCGCCGCCATCCGGGGCATAATCTGCTCCTCCAGCGCCTGCATTTCGGAGGTGTTCTCCGCGGCGCAGAGCATCCCGAAGATCAGCTCGACCTGCGAAAGCATCTTCCCCGAAGCGTCGTAGGCGAGGATGACGTTCTCGAACGTCGGCGCGTCGTTGTTCGACGTGATGGCGTCGATCTCGGCCTCGTGCAGCGACATGCCGCGTTCGATCGCGGGCAGGAAGTGCTCCGGTTCGATCTTGTCGAAGGGCGGCACGCCGTATGGAGTCTCCCATTCGGCGAAAAAAGGATTTTCACCCACGGTTTTCCCGGACTTGCAGGATATGAATGTCATAGCCAGAAAAAGTGTTAATAAAGCGGTGATACGTTTCATCGATCGTGTTATTTTAGTAACTTTGTCGCGCATTATTCGACAAAGTTAGGGAAAAATCTGTAAATAGAATAAATAATAGGTCTCCAATCATGCAACTTTTCTACGCGCCGGACATCGTCCCCCCGCTTCATACGCTGAACGAGGAGGAGTCGAAACACTGCATCCGCGTACTGCGGCTCCAGTGCGGCGGGCGCATCCATATAACTGACGGACGGGGCAATTTATTTTGCTGCGAAATCACCGACGACAATCCCCGGCGCTGCACCGTGCGGGTCGTCAGCGCCGAAACCGGGTTCGAAAAACTGCCTTACGCGCTGACGATGGCCGTCGCGCCGACCAAGAATTCGGAGCGTTTCGAGTGGTTTTTGGAAAAAGCCACCGAGGTGGGCGTCACGGCCGTCGTGCCGCTGGAAACGGAACACAGCGAACGCCGGGTCTTCAAGCCCGAGCGGGGCGAGAAGGTCGTCACCGCGGCGCTGAAACAGTCGCTCAAGGCCTACCGCCCCGTGCTGCATCCGCTCACCCCCTTCCGCGAAGCGGTGCTGTCGGCCCCCGAGGGGCGGAAGTTCATCGCCCACTGCGCCCCGGCGCAGTCGCCCGCCGGGAAGGCCTACCTGGCCCGCGCGCTCCGTCCGGGCGAGACGGCCACGGTCTTCATCGGTCCCGAAGGCGACTTCTCGCCCGGCGAAATCGCCTTCGCGCTGGCCAACGGTTTCGAAGAGATCACCCTCGGACGACAGCGTCTGCGCACCGAGACCGCGGCCCTCGCGGCGGTGGTCATGGCATCGGTGGTCAACGGTTAAGAATACGATAAATTTCTGAAATATGCTTTTTCTCTACCTGCTAATCGCCCTGACGGCGGTGGCGGCGGCCATTTTCGCCACGCCGCTGCGGCGCAAGGTCTGGACTGCGCTGGCCCTCACGGCCGCCGGCGCCCTGTGGTGCTCGGCGCGCGCCGTCGGCGTGCTGGCCGGAGCGGACAGCGGCCCCGTGTGGTCGATCCCCGGCACGCTTTTCGGCGGCGACACCGGCTCGATGGACGGGCTTTCGGCGCTGTTCGTCGTGATCATCTCGGTCGGCGCCGTCGCCGCCGTGCTCTACTCGCGGGGCTATCTGGCCCACTGCCTTGCCGAGAAATCCCCGGCCCACATCTCGCTGCACTACACGGCGCTGGTGGCGATGTTCTACGCCATGCTGGGCGTGGTCCTTTCGGACGGCGGCTTCTCGTTCCTCTTTTTCTGGGAACTGATGACCGTGGCGTCGTTCCTGCTGATCCTCTTCGACGCCCAGCGGCGCGAAGTCCGGCGCGCGGCGCTCTCCTACCTGATTATGATGCACATCGGCTTCGTGCTGCTCGTCATCGGCTTCGTACGGCTCGACGCGGCCTGCGGCGCCGCCACGTTCGGCGCGCTGGGCGACTACTTCCGCACGCAGCCGGGACTGCCGCTGCTGCTGGTGTTCCTGGCGGGCTTCGGCATGAAGGCTGGACTTTTCCCGATGCACGTCTGGCTTCCGGAGGCGCACCCCGCAGCCCCGTCGCACGTCTCGGCCCTGATGTCGGGCGTGATGATCAAGACGGGCGTCTACGGCATCCTGCGCGTGACGGCCGCGCTGGGCGAACAGCCCCTCCTGCACACCGCCGGAGTGATCCTGCTCGCGGCGGGCGTCGTCACGGGCCTGTGGGGCGTGATCCTCGCAGCCATGCAGAACGACGTGAAACGCCTGCTGGCCTACTCCTCGATCGAGAACGTCGGCGTCATCCTCATCGGACTCGGCGTCGCCGCGCTGGGCAAATCCTCGGGCAACCAGCTCGTCGCGCTGTGCGGCGTCACGGGCGCCCTGCTGCACACGCTCAACCACTCGCTGTTCAAGAGCCTGCTCTTTTTCGGCGCGGGCAACATCCTCTCGCAGACCCATACCACGTCGCTCGACGCGCTGGGCGGGCTTGCGAAGCACATGCCGCTCACGGCGATCCTCTTCCTCACGGGCACGGCGGCCATCTGCGCCCTGCCGCCCCTCAACGGCTTCGTCTCCGAACTGCTGATCTACCTCGGGATGCTCGACGGCATCGCTTCGGGCAGCAACGTACTGGCGTCCGCCGCCGGACTGGCCGCGCTGGCGCTGATCGGCGGACTCGTCGTCCTGGCCTTCACCAAACTCTACGGCACGGTCTTCCTCGGCTCGCCCCGCACCCACGAGGTCGCCGAGTCGTCCGAGGCCGACACCTTCCGCATCGCGGCGATGGCCCTGCCGCTCGCAGGCATCCTTTTCGTAGGGCTGTTCCCCCGGGCGGCCGTCTCGGCCGCGACCCGAGCCGCGGGCTTCTTCCTCCGCACCCCGGCCGACGCCGCCGACTGGCTGCTCTCGCCGCCGCTCGCCGCCGCGGGACGCACGGCCTGGATTCTGATCGCCGTGGTGTGCCTGCTGCTGTGGCTCCGCCGCCGGACGCTGCGCACGCGCACCGTCGCCAAGGGTCCTACATGGGGCTGCGGCTTCACGGCGCCGAACGTCCGGATGCAGTACACGGGCGAATCCTTCTCCGAAGGGCTTCAATCCATCGCCACGTCGCTGACCCAGAACAGCGGCCAAGGCTCCCCCGTGGGCAAAGGCGAAATCTTCCCCGCTGCCCACTCGTTCGACATCGGCCACCGCGACCGCATCGGCCGGCTGTTCGCCGCCTGGTGGGTCGAACTGCTGCGCGTGATCAACCAGCGCGTGATGCGCCTGCGCACGGGCAAGATCAACCATTACATCCTTTTCGCACTGGCTTTCCTGGGGCTGGTGTTCCTGTTGTCGGTATTTAACGCGATTTAAGATGGCAGCACTCAACACACTCCTTCTTCTGTTGGCGGCCCTGGCGATTCCGGGACTGATCAACCGCACCCGCGCGCTGCTCGCGGGCCGCAAGGGCATCCGCTTCGCCCAGCACCTTTACGACGTGCGCCTGCTGCTGCGCAAGGGCGCCGTCTACTCCCCCACGACGACCGCCGTGTTCCGCGCGGCCCCGTCCGTCACGCTCGGCACGGCCCTCGTCGCCGCGCTGTTCGTCCCCGTGGGCGACCTGCCGTCCGCGCTGTCGTTCGAAGGCGACCTGATCGCCTTCGCCTACCTCCTGGCTCTGGGCCGCGTGGCCCTCATCCTCGCGGCGATGGACACCGGAAGCTCGTTCGAGGGCATGGGCGCCAGCCGCGAAGCCCTGTACGGCGCGCTGGTCGAACCGGCGCTGATGCTCGTCTTCGGCACGCTGGCCCTGCTGTCGGGCTACACCTCTTTCGACGCGATCTTCTCGGGCGACGCCGTGAACGGCGTGCAGCTGGTCGTGGTGCTGCTGCTGGCGGCCTACGTGCTCGTGAAGATCGTCTTCACCGAGGCCGGGCGCGTCCCGGTCGACGACCCCCGCACGCACCTCGAACTGACGATGATCCACGAAGTGATGTGCCTCGACTACTGCGGCGTCGACCTGGCCTATATCAAGATGGCCGGATGGCTCAAGACCGCCGCGCTGTCGGTGCTCGCCGCCGACGCCGTCGCCGCGACCTGCTGCCCCCGCTGGTGGGCGGCGGCCCCGCTCGCGGTGCTCGTCACGGGGCTTTCGGTGGGCATCGTCGAATCGACCCAGGCCCGCAACAAACTCGCCCGCAACACCACCTTCATCCTCACCGTCGCGGCGCTGGCCGTCCTCGTGTTCTTCACGGGCTACCTGCTGCAACTTAACATCGGTCTGCAATGATACTTCCGCTGATCATCCTCTACGTCGTGACGCTCGTCTATCTGGCGATCACCGAGCGTTTCCGCAATTTCGCCTCGCTGATCGGCCTTCAGGGGTGGCTGCTGTTCGCCGTCGCCCTGGTGCGGCTGCACGCCATCAACCCCGCCGAACTGGCCTTCATCTGCCTCGAAACCCTGCTTTTCAAGGGCATCCTCGTCCCGGGACTGCTTTTCGCCGTCATCCGCCGCACGAAGATCAACCGCGTCTCGCGCTCCGGCTCCACGCAGTCCGGCTCGCTGCTGCTGTCGCTCGTGGCGCTGGCCGTGAGCGCCTCGGTCACCTATTACATCGCCGACACGACCATCGACCTGGTGTTCTTCGGCGTGGCCTTCTACTCGCTGCTGAGCGGACTGATCCTGATCGTCATGCGCCGCCGGATCTTCTCCCACATGGTCGGCTTTCTGGTCATCGAAAACGGCGTGTTCCTCTTTTCGACGGCTATCGGCGTCGAGATGCCGCTGCTGATCAACTTCGCCATCCTGCTCGACATCCTCATCTCGGTGCTGATGCTGGGCATCTTCTTCACCAAAATCGACGGCAAGCTCCATGCCGACGACGCCGATTCACTCACCAACGTAAAGGACTGACGCCATGATCTGCTACCTCATTTTCAGCGTCCTCATCGCGGCAGCGGCCTTCACGGTCCGCCGCCGGAGCCTGCTGCGCCTCACGGGCGCGGCCTTCTACGCCGTGCAGGCGGCCTTCGCCGTTCGGATCGTCGCCGGAGGGCTTTACGGCGAGACCTCGGCCGTGTGGTTCGCCTTCGACGCCGCGGGCACGCTCTTCTACTGCCTGCTCTGCATCGTCTCCGCCTTCGCCTTTTTCCACTCGAAGGCCAGCCTCCACGACTGCGACCTGCGCCAGACCCGTACCTACGCGGGCCTGCTGATGCTCCTGACCACAGCCATCGCGGGAGCCTATTTCGCCTCGAACCTCGCCGTGACGTGGATCTTCCTCGAAGCCACCACGCTCTGCTCGGCGGGCATCGTCTACCACCGCCGCACGGCGCAGGCGCTGGAAGCGGCGTGGAAATACGTCTTCGTCTGCTCGACGGGCATCGCCATGGCCTACCTGGGCATCCTGCTGCTGGCCGCCGCCACCGACTGCGAGTCGCTCGACTACGCCACCGTCGCCGCCGCGGCCCCGGGCGGCAGCGCCCTCTACCTGAAGACGGCCTTTCTGCTGATCCTCTGCGGTTACAGCTGC
The DNA here is from genome assembly GCF_001915285.1 of Alistipes sp. 56_sp_Nov_56_25. Classification (NCBI taxonomy): domain Bacteria; kingdom Pseudomonadati; phylum Bacteroidota; class Bacteroidia; order Bacteroidales; family Rikenellaceae; genus Alistipes; species Alistipes sp. 56_sp_Nov_56_25. The sequence goes on along the minus strand of NZ_MNQF01000002.1, from coordinate 127,319 downwards.
AAGGCCGAGCTGTTCCCGCTCTACACCGTGGGCGTCGACGCCAACTTCGCCGCCCCGGCCCCGGCCTCGGCGCTGATCTCCACGGGACTGGTCAACGCCGGGTTCCTGGCGTTGCTGCGGGTCTACAAACTGCTCGCCGCGACCGAAGTCTTCCCATGGGTGAAATCCGTGCTGCTGCTCGTCGGCGTGCTGTCGCTGGTGGTCGGCGCGCTGTTCCTGCGCCGCACCAACAACTACAAACGCTTCCTCTCCTACTCCACGGTCGAGAACATGGGCATCGCGGCCATCGGGCTGGGCATCGGGGGCATCGGGGTCTGGGCCGCCGTGTTCCACGTCGTCTGCCATACGCTCATCAAGAGCAGCCTGTTCCTCCAGATCGCCGTCGTGCGGCAGGTCTACGGCAACTACCGCATCAACCGCATCGGCGACTACATCCACATCAACCGCGTGGGGGCCGTGGGACTGCTCACGGGGATGGTCGTGCTGGTGGCCTTCCCGCCCTCGCCGCTGTTCCTCTCCGAGCTGATGATCCTCAAGCAAACCATCGCCGACGGCCGCTGGTGGCTCGTCACGGGCATCATGTTGCTGCTGTGCCTGGTCATCTACTTCTTCTGCTCGCGCCTGCTGCGCCTCTGCTACCAGCCCCGGCAGGACGAACTGCACCCCTCGGCGACCGACCGCGCACTGTCGTGGTCGGCGCTGTCGCTGCTCGCCGCCGCCATCGGGCTGGGGCTTTGGCAGCCCGCATTTTTCCGGGAACTGATCGACCGAATCGCATCGCTATGAATTACTACGTAACCGACAATACCGGCGCCTCCGTCGCGCTGAACGACATCCCCGAAGTCTCCTACGCCGCCTTCTACGAGGACCTTCGCGTAAAACTCTCCGACGCACGCTACCATGCGGCCCACTATTTCGCCCTCCCGTCGGGCGACCGCATGCGTTTCTTCCTGCTGCTGCTCGACGACGCCGAGCGCCGCGTGCTGATCACTTCGCACGCCACGGACTACTACGACGAGACGGCGCTCCCCTCGCTCACAGCCCTGCACCCGCAGATGCACCCCTTCGAGCGCGACATCTCGGAACGCTACGGCATCCGTTTCGACGGCATGCCGTGGCCCAAGCCGCTGCGGTTCCCCGCCGGGCGTTACGACCGCCGCAGTTCGATCGAGAACTACCCCTTCTACACGATGGAGGGACGCTCGCTGCACGAGGTCAACGTCGGGCCGATCCACGCAGGCGTCATCGAACCGGGGGCCTTCCGCTTCATCTGCAACGGCGAGCAGGTCCTGCACCTCGAAATCGCGCTGGGCTACCAGCACCGGGACGTCGAGACGGCCTTCGAAACGACCGCGAACCGCCTGCGGCAGATGTGCCTTGCGGAGTCCGTCGCCGGAGACAGCGCCGTGGCGCACGCCACGGCCTTCGCCCGGGCCGTCGAGAAACTCGCCCGCCGCGAAGTCCCGGCCGCGCTGGAGTGCGAACGCGCCGCGGCCCTCGAACTCGAACGCATGGCCATGCAGATCGCCGACACGGGCGCCCTCTGCATGGACGTGGGCTACCAGCTGGGGCAGGTGGCTTCGGAGGCCCTGCGCACCATGACCATCAACACCACGCAGGCGTGGTGCGGCAACCGCTTCGGCAAGGGGCTGATCCGGCCCCTCGGCACCGACCACCCGCTGACGGCCGAAAAGGCGGCGATGATCCGTGCGAACGTGCGCGAAATCGCCCGCCGCTACGACCAGGTGCGCCGCGACATCAAGTCGTCGCCCTCGCTGCTGGCCCGCTTCGAACAGTGCGGCATCGTCCCGCGCGACGAGATGCAGCGCATCGGCGGCGTGGGTCAGGCGGCCCGCGCGAGCGGTCTGGCCCGCGACATCCGCACGTCGCACCCCTGGGGCGTCTTCGCCGGGGCGTTGCGCCACGAAAGCATCGTCAAAACGCATGGCGACGTGATGGCCCGGCTGATGGTGCGCTGCCGCGAGGTGCTGCAATCGGCCGGATACATCGACCGCCTGCTCGACCTCCACGGACAGGAATGCGGGAACGCCGGACACCCGCGCCCGGACTATGCGGCGCCGCTGGCCCCCTCGTCGCTCGCGTTCGGACTGGTCGAGGGATGGCGCGGCGAGACCTGCCACGTTCTCCTGACCGACGCCGAGGGCCGCATCGCCGCCGTCCGCATCAAGGACCCGAGCCTCCACAACTGGCTGGCACTGGCGCTCGCCGTGCGCGGCGAAGGCATCTCCGACTTCCCGATCTGCAACAAGAGTTTCAACCTCTCGTACTGCGGCCATGATCTGTAATCGCACCGTTTGGCAACCCTCATACACTCCGTTCGCTGCGTACCGCCGCGTTTACAAACCGGACCCAACTCCACCCCGCCCCGGCGGGGACTTAATGCCCGGAAAAGAATTGGCCGTCACGAGGCTTTTCGTTAATTTTGTTCAATTATTTATTCAAAAATGATCCTCCCAAAAATACGCGTACTGCACAGCCACGGACGGCAGGCGATCCCCGACCTCGACGCCGTGGAGCTGACCCCCGAATTCCGGGGCCGTCCCTGCCTGACCGAGACCCGGGACGCCGACGACGCCGAGCACGCCGCGGCCGTCTGCCCCACGGGAGCCTTCACGGCCGCGCCCCTTGCGCTCGACCTGGGCCGCTGCCTCTTCTGCGGCGAATGCGCGCGCATCGCGCCCCGCAACGTCCGTTTCACCAACGACTACCGCATCGGCTCGCCCACGCGCGAAGGACTTGTCGTCCGTCCGGGCGACCCCCGCATAGCGTTCGACGCCGGAAAGGTGCGTCCCGAAATCCGCCGCTGCTTCTCCCGCGCATTGCAGCTGCGCGAAGTCTCGGCCGGGGGCGACGCGTCGGTCGAAATGGAGCTGGGGGCCACGGGCAACGTCAATTTCGACCTCGGCCGCTTCGGCATCGGCTTCACGGCCTCGCCGCGCCATGCCGACGGCGTGGTAGTCTCCGGCCCCGTCACGGCCAACATGGCCGAGGCGCTGGAAATCTGCTACGACGCCGTCGCGGAACCCAAAATCCTCGTCGCCTGCGGTTCGGAGGCCTGCTCGGGCGGACTTTTCGCCGACAGCCGCGCCGTCGACCGCACGTTCTTCGGCACCCACACCCCGGACCTCTGGCTGCCCGGCGCACCGACCCACCCGATGACCTACATCGACGGGATGATGAACCTGCTGGGCCGCAAAACCCGCCAATGACGATGCAACGGCTGACAACCATATTCGTCTCGTTCCTGAAAATCGGGATGTTCACCTTCGGAGGCGGTTACGCCATGCTGCCTCTGATCGAACGCGAGCTGATCACCAAACGCAAGTGGATCGAGCAGAAGGAGTTTTTGGACCTGCTGACCCTCGCGCAGTCGATCCCCGGCCCGATCGCCGTCAACACCGCGGTATTCGTAGGCTACAAGGTCCGCGGACTGCGCGGCGCGGCGGCGGCCCTGCTGGGCACGGTGACGCCGTCGTTCGTCATCATCCTTGCAATCGCCATCTTCTTCGCCGGCATCCGCCAGAACCCCGTCGTCGACGCGGCCTTCAAGGGCATGCGCCCGGCGGTCGTGGCGCTGATCATCGGCCCGGTGCTCACGCTCTCCCGCGGCATGCACTGGACGATGCTGGTCGTCATCGCCGCCTCGGCCCTGGCCATCTGGTGGCTCGACTGGTCGCCGATCTGGATACTCGCCGCGGCCGCCGCGCTGGGCATCGCCTGGGAGTTGACAATGGCAAAAAAGGTGAAAGGTGAAAGGTGAGTTTTGCGGTTGAGCGAGGGCAGAGACCGCCTGCGGGACATGCCGACTCCCAACTTTTAATTTTTAATTCTTAATTAGCGCAGCTATGATCCTCTGGCAACTCTTCATATCCTACCTCAAGATCGGATTCTTCGGATTCGGCGGCGGCTACGCCATGCTGTCGCTGATCCAAAACGAAGTGGTCGTGCAGCACCAGTGGATGACCGCCGCCGAATTCGCCGACATCGTCGCCGTGTCGCAGATCACGCCCGGACCCATCGCCATCAACTCGGCGACCTACGTGGGTTACAGCGTCGGCGTCCAGACCGGACACACCTGGTGCGGCATCCTGGGTTCGGCGATCGCCACTTTCGCCGTCTGCCTGCCGTCGCTGACGCTGATGATCCTCGTGGCGCGTTTTTTTATGAAACTCAAAGGGAACCGGCTGGTCGAAGGGGCCATGCGGGGCATGCGGCCCGTGGTGATCGGCATGATCGCCGCCGCGGCTCTGCTGCTGATTTTCCCCCACGGCGACAACCCCGACGACCGGAACTTCATCGACGCCTGGAGCTGGGCGCTCTTCGGCGGTGTTTTCGTGGGTTCGTGGCGCAAGGTCAACCCCATCCTGCTGATCGTCCTCTCGGCCGGGGCGGGAATCTTGATTTATTACGTATTCTAATCCGACACACCATGAAGAAATCCTTAAAAAACCGGTTTAAAAAGTGGAATATCGGCGACTATGTCCGCCAATTCTCGATCGTTACGGGCGGCGTGCTGCTGACGCTGTGGCTGACGGCCAAAATCGCCGACTCGGCAAAACAGAGGGAGGTGCGGCAGGCCATGCAGCTCGTTGCGCTCGAACTACGCGACAACCTGCAAGTTATACAGGATTACAAATGGATGTACAACGACGAGAAACGGGTCGCATACCGCCTGAAGGAGCATGATTTCTCGCTCGACGGTCTTCCCGCCGACACGGTAGCTTACTATACCCGGCGGATCACCGGCAGCATGGGAAAACCCTACCGCTTCCTAACCGACGCGCTGGAGATGTTCAAGACGACGGGCATCGCGTCCGACATCGCCGACAAACAGATCGTCATCGACCTTCTGCGCTGCTACAACGAACTCGGGGCATTCGACAACTCGATGAATATCTACTACGACCAGCGCATGAAAGCCATCCTGCCCGAACAGATGGGGGAAACCTTGTGGTCTGCGGATACGAATATCGACAAGGTATTCGGCAAAATGCTCGCCAGCAAAAAGGTGCGGAACTGGCTCGGTATGATTCCGAGGGCTTTCGACTCACGCTACTTCGAGACGAATGAAGAAAAGCTCGAAACAATGATTGCCGAGCTGGAAAAACGCTACCAGTAGATCAAGTGTCCGCGGATCGGTCAAAAGCACCGCGATCAGTCCTACCGGCGGTGTAAAGATCACGCTGACGAGGAGTGCTCAATCGCCGTAGTCATCCCGGTGGGCATACCCGACCGGTTCTTCCTCCGAAGTGGAAGAGCCTTCTTTAAGGAATATCCCGGAATCGAAGCGCCGGGCGGTCTGATGCAGGGGTATGGACATCTCCGTTCCGGGTTTCACAGAGCCAGCAGCATGGCCCCGCCCGTCAGCGCCAGCAGCAGGAACGCGGCGAAGAACAACAGCCCCAGAATGGCGACGACGGTTCCGACACAACCCCATCGCTGCCCTCCGCCGGGCAGCGGATCGGTCAGCAGGGCGACGATCAGCCCGACGAGCGGCGTGAAGATCAGGCTTATCAGAAACGCCCAGCCGAAGCCGATACGGCGGTGGCTGCCGATGATGCCCACCAGCACGGCGAGGAAACAGCCGCTCAAAATTCCGAATATCACTGCAAGAATACTCATATCACGTGTTTTAAGGTTGATAGAATCCGTCTAAACTCACGGGCGCAGAACCGAAAGGAAAAAGGAACGAAGCCTCCGGGAGCTCCTAAAACCGGCGGGCCTCCGCAGGGCGGAGCTGCGCCCTGCCAACTTGCCCCGGCAAGTTGAAACCGATTTCTTATGCCCTTTTCGGCCGCTGCAATTTCGCAGTCTGCAACTGCCGTTCTGCGCTCGTATTCATAGAACCGGCGTCTTACGCCTGCGCCGCGGAACGCGACACGGGATTCCGACTTGAGGACGGCTGCCAAAAACACAGCGCATCCCCCGCGCCCCCCCCCGCAAACCCTACCGCGTAAACCGGTAATAGGTTCCCAACGGCAGCTGCTTGCCGGCCCGGTCGGTGAAACACAGCTCGCCCCACTGCTCCTCGCGCGGCGCGCCGAACGCCTGCCTCACAGCCGTGCGTGCCAGCGTCGACGAGAGGCCCATCGAGTAGAGGTTCAGCACCAGAAACGCCCCCCGGGGTTCGAGCAGCTGCGCGCAGCACTCCAGCATCTCGCCGATGTTGTCCTCCAGAATCCACCGCTCGCCGCCGGCCCCGCGCCCGTAAGCCGGGGGATCGAGGATGATCCCGCGGTAAAGGCTCCCGCGGCGCACTTCGCGCCGGACGAATTTCAGCGCATCCTCGACGATCCACCGCACGCCCTCCAGGCCGCTCAACTCCATGTTCTCGCGCGACCAGGTCACCACCTGCCTGACCGAATCGACGTGCGTCACCTCGGCCCCGGCGGCCCGCGCCGCGAGCGTCGCCCCGCCCGTATAGGCGAAGAGGTTCAGCACCTTGGGGGCGCCACCTCGCGCAACGCCCGAACCGACAGCCGCAACACGCTCGCCATCAGTAGGTCCGTCTCCGGCCAAAGCCCGGCAGTTGTCGTAGATGAAATTCCAGTTGGCGGCCTGCTCGGGGAAGATGCCCACATGCTTGAACGACGTAAGCCCCAGCCGCATGCGCAGCCGCATCCGCTTATAGGCATACTCCACCACCCAGCGGTCGGGCATTCCGGGCGCGAGACGCCATTCGCCCCGCTCGTCGCTGCGCGCATCGCGCCGAAACGAAGCGTCGGCCATGCGCCGCCACTCCTCTTCGGCGAGCGAGCGCCTCCAGATGGCCTGCGGCTCGGGACGGCGCGTCACATAACGCCCGAAGCGTTCCAGTTTCTCGAAATCCCCCGTGTCGAGGAGTTCATAATCCCCGAAATCGGGCGTCAGCTGTTCCTGCATACATTATTTTATAAATAGTTACACACCTTCCGGCTCCCGCTTTTCAAGCGGATCGACCAGCGACATTTCGCAGGCCTCGCAGTCGAACGCCAGCCGGTAACGGTAGGCGCCGTGTTCCAGAAACAGGTCGCCGCGCAGCCGCGGATGCTCCCGAAGGCATTCGCCGATCTCGCGGCGGATACAGTAGGCCGAACGCAAGACCACATGCCCGGCGGTCGTCGACGCGAGGTCCAGCCCCCGTTCGATCTGCCGCACCCCGTGGTCGCGGTAGAACGCCTCGGCCAGCCGGTTGGTGACGTTCTCCTCGGCCGCAAGCCGTTCCGACGGGTATTTCGCGGCGGGATTCTCGGGCAGAATGCGGTGTTCCGGCCGCCGTTCGCGGCGCGCTCCGGCAAGTGCCGCCAACGCTTCGCGGCGCAGTTCCGCAGCCAGCGACGCCGGCACGAACCACTCCGCGCCCCGCACTTCGGCTTCGCGGACCGCGAAGATCGTGTCGCCCGACTTCATCGCCTGCGCACGCAGTGCGGCGGCATTGGCGTCGGGATTCTTCGCCGGGTCGAGCCGCACGGCCCGCACGGCCGAGGCCGCAACGCCCTCGCAATCCGTATAAGTAAGTTTCAGCCCTTCGGCCGTCGCCTCCGCCGCGGCCTTCGCCGGAATCACCCGCCGCGTGCGGCTGCGCTCCACGGCCAGCGTGAAACGGCGGTCGAAATTGCGGCGGACCTCCGCCCCGGGCGTGATCCCCTCCATGCGATTGGGCGTGATGCGGCGACCCTCCACGGCGTTGACGTTGGTCCCGGTCACGCCGCGCGGCGTCAGGAAACAGATGCCGTCGCCCGGCGCAAGATCGTGCGCACCGTCGAGCGTGAACGTGCCGCCCGAAACGCCCGCCACGCGGCCCACCCGTTCGCCGACCGCCTTCGGGGTGTCGAACGACGCCACTCCGGCGCGCTTTCCGTCCAGAAAATAGTCGGACTCCCCGCGTGTAAAACTCTTCGACGGATCGGGCGTGAAATCCGGGACGCTCTCGCCGACGGACGACCGCACCAGCCCCGGCCGCAGGGCCAGCGCCTCGTCCACCGCCCGGCGGTAGTGGGCCACAACGTTCCGGATATAAGCGAGATCCTTGAGCCGACCTTCTATCTTGAATGAAGTGACGCCCGCATCCAGCAGATCGCCAATGCGTTGCGAAAGATTCATGTCGCGCACCGACAGCAGATGCTTCCCGGCAATCCAGGTCCGGCCCTTTCCGTCGGTGAGGTCCCACGTCAGGCGGCAGGGCTGGCTGCACGCCCCGCGATTGCCGCTGCGCGCGGACATCGACCGCGAGAGGAAACAGCGGCCGCTGTACCCCACGCAGACCGCCCCGTGGACGAAGCATTCGACCTCGGCCGCGGTGGCGGCGCAGATGGCCCGGATCTCCTCCAGCGTGAGGTTGCGTTCGAGAATCACCCGCGCAAACCCCGCCTCGCCCAAGAACCGCGCCCCCTCGGGCGTGCGGTTCGAAACCTGCGTCGAGGCGTGCAGCTCCACCGGAAGGTCCATCCGCCGCAGAGCCATGTCCTGCACGATCAGCGCATCGACGCCCGCGTCGATCAGGCTGCGGGCCTGCCGTTCGGCGGCCTCCAGTTCGTCGTCCCACACGAGCGTGTTGAGCGTGGCGTGGACCCGCACTCCGAAGCGGTGGGCATACTCCACGACCCGGGCGATCTCCTCCGCGGAGTTCCCCGCGGCCTGCCGCGCGCCGAACCGCGCGCCGCCGATATAGACCGCATCGGCGCCGTAGTCCACGGCGGCCGCGGCCGCAGCGTAATCTTTGGCAGGAGCTAACAGTTCGACGAGTTTCATTTTTTTCTTTTTGCAAAAGTAACAAAAAGCGGTCAATATCGGGACGTCGCGGACGGAAAATCGCGGGAACCGCCGCCGGGACGGACATTATCAATTATCATTCAACAGCTTACGCCCCAAATGGTCAATATATAACAAATACACTTCTTTTTCACCGGACCGGAAATATCCCTGCGATGACAATATCCGACAAACAAAACAGTTGCAGCCGCAAAACGGCTGTCATTCTTCAAAATCGTTAAAAATCAACCTTATACACACGCATAACACCGAAAAACAAACAATAAGAAAAGACTTTTACGACAATATTTTCAGGATTTCCAGAAAGCATTCGGGCAAATTTTCGTATATTGTGCCGCAAATAAACAAGTCCAAAAATTTCACACGATGCAATTTTCAGCAAATACGGTTCTCCGGAAACGGGATACCGTACCCATTCATTTTTTATTCCTAATCCAATTTTTATGAGAAGATGCTTTACGCTATTGACGGTTCTCGTCCTCTGCGCCTCAAGCGGCTGCGACGACAAGAACAAAGAGGAGGTCGCGGATGTGATCGTCCTCTCGCGAAGTAGTGTCGCGTTCGCCCAGAAAGGCGGAACGACCACCGTCGCGGTAGCCACGCCCTCCGACTGGAAGGTGAGCTGTCCGGACGATTGGGTGACGCTGGCCTCCGAAGAGGGCCTGCTGACCATCTCCGCGGCAAGCAATACGACCGACAATGTCCGCAACTCGAAAATCACCGTGGAAACGGCCGGCGACAAACAGGAAATCGCCGTTCACCAGGCATTCTCGTGGGAAACGGTCCTGCTGTCCACCACCGCTTCGGAGGAAATTTCGCTGGATTCCGAAGGTGAGAGCGTTCTCTTCACCGTGGTCTCCAACGGCCAGTGGAGCGTCACGAGCGACGCCGACTGGGTTTCGGTCGAAAGCGACCCGGTCAGCGGAACGGTACGCGTCGGCGCCCCGCGCAATCCCGACGCCCACCGCAATGCGACGCTCACCGTCCGGGCGACCAAAGGCTCCGCTACGGAATCCTGCAAAGTGACCGTTTCGCAAATCTCACGCGAGGAAAACCCCTACTACCAAATGCTGGGATATTACGGACTTCATGCGGAAAACTGGTATTACGGCCGTGAACCGATCGGCGTGAGCGGCACGGGTACGTTCTGCACCGTCGAAGAGAAAGAGTACCGCAAGAGTTTCTACATCAAGAACCTGTTCCTGACGGGCACGGTCGTGGAAGCCACCTACGACAAAAACACCCAAACCATGTCGATCGAACTGGGCAGGCTCTGCTACACCCGCGAGATCTCCCCGACGGTCTCCCGCTTCCACTACCTGTACTCGATCAACATGCAGGGCGGAGGTTTCCACAACGGCATGCTGACCGGCAGACTGGGAGAGGGCTACAACGACGACGCGGACGAAACCCGCAAGGCGATCCTCCTGAACGGTTTCGAATCGCCGTACACCACGCTGGGCATCATCGGATACCAGGAGCAGCAGTGGCTGTCGTTCGGCGACCTCTACTACGCCACCGGCACGATGTATCTCGTGGACTGGGACATTCCGGCCGACACCGGCACGGCCCCGACCTCCGTCACCCGGGCCGCCGACGGCATCGCACCCTCGGGCAGCACCTTTCCCGTATCGAAACATTAAACCGCAGCACACATGAAAAAATTATATGCACTGACAGCTTTACTGCTCGGCATGATGGGGTGCTCCGAAGAGACGATCACCTACACCAATCCCGTCCCGGGCGACGAACCGTCCGGCATTGCGGCCGAACTGGGCATCTCGTCGAAAAACACATGGTTCGCCGCTGAAGACGAACGCAACGCCTCGATCGGCTTCAAGAGCCTGGGCGGAGAGGTCGTCGTGGACATCCAGACCAACACGACGTGGAAATACGACGCCGTCAACGCCGGCTGGCTGACCATCGAGAAAGACGACGTCGCCGACCAGCTCGTCCTGAACTGCGAGGGCAACAAGGTCGAGGAGCAGCAGCAGGCTACGATCACCATTACCGCCGGCGACAAGACCGCGACCATCTCCGCCACGCAGAACGCGTACGGCACGCTCGAAATCGCCGCATCGAAAAACAACTTCCAGATTCCCGCCGTCGGCGAACTGACCGCCGAATTCGAAGTGCAGTCGACCGACGAAGACTGGATCTTCGAAACCAAAGACTGCCCGTGGCTGCTTCTCGAACAGCAGGGCGACAAAGTCACGATGACGCTCGACCCCAACGAGGAGATCGAGGACCGCGAAACGACCTTCGTGCTGATTGCCGGCGAGGGGGGGGGTAATCCCGTCTCTGAAACGATCCGCGTCACGCAGGACCGCGCCGTCTACGTCAACGTTTCGCTAAAAACCATTCCCCTCTCGCCCACTCCCACCGAATCCGACAAAAAAGAGTTGGGAATCAGATCCAACTACGACTGGGAGTACACGCTTTCCGAAAATTCCGACTGGCTCTCCGCCACGAAAACCGAGCAGGGACTTACAATCACCGCAGAGACCAATTCGAGCGGATCGTCCCGCACCGCAACCATCACCGTATCGGCCGGCGACGGCAAACAGAACCAGACCGAACAGGTCGTCACCGTCTCCCAGACCGGTCTGGACCTCGACGCCTTCATCCTCGGAATCGACATCACCTCGTCGAGCCTGAAGACCTATCTGCCGTTCGACAAGGCCATCGACGCCACCATCGACTGGGGCGACGGCAGCATCGAGGAGAACGTCACCTCCGCCTACCCCTCGCACACCTACACCGACCCGGGCTACTACATCGTCTCGGTCAAGGGCAGCGTGACGTCGCTCAACTCCTACGACATCCCCGACTACGGACTGGGCGAACAGTTCAGGGAGGTTTACAACTGGGGCCGCACGGGGCTGACCTCGATGGCGCGCGCATTCCAGAACTGCCGCGAGCTGAAACGGATTCCCTCCGACAACACCGAAGCCTTCGCCAAGGTCACCACCTTCCACTATGCATTTGCCGACTGCCGCGTCCTCGAAGCCGTTCCCGACGGGCTGTTCGACCATGCAACCGAGGCGGAAACCTTCGCCTACTGCTTCCAGAACTGCAACATGGTCACCGAAGTGCCCGCCGACCTGCTTTACAACTGCACGAAGATCACCTCGGTAGGTTCGCTCTTCTCCGGCACGGCGATCACCCAGATCGACGAGGATTTCTTCTCTCGCAACACGGAGCTGACCGACTGTTCGATCATCTTCTCGAACGGCAAACTGAAGACGGTTCCCGAAAAACTCTTCGCCAACAACAAGAAGGTGACGACCTTCAACTCGCTGTTCGCCAACACCGAGTCGTTCGAATCCGTCCCGGCCGGCCTGTTCGCCAACAACCCCGAGGTCGACTCGTTCCGCATGCTCTTCTCGGGAACAAGCCTGAAATCCGTCCCGGCCGGCTTGTTCGCCAACAACCACAAGGTCACCAATTTCCAGAGCGCATTCAGCAAAACGGCCATCCAGAGCGTTCCCGCCGACCTGTTCGCAGGCTGCGACAAGGTGACGACCTTTATGAGCTGTTTCACCGGATGCAGCGAACTGCAAAGCGTCCCGGCCGAGCTGTTCAAAAGCAGCGGAGCCTTCACGACCGTGACGAAGACCGCCTTCAACAACATCTTCAAGGACTGCACCTCGCTGACCGAAGTGCCCGCAGGGCTGTTCGACGGCTTTACCCTGGTCACCGCCTTCAACGACGCCTTCAACGGCTGCGCGTCGCTCACGACGCTCCCCGCAGGGCTGTTCGCCACCAATACGGCGGTCACCTCGTTCACCAATGTCTTCAAAGGCTGCACCTCGCTCAAAAGCATCCCCGAAGGCGTCCTCGGCGGACTTTCCAAAGTCACCTCGTTCTCGGGCCTGTTCGCAGGCTGTACGGGGCTTGAAGAGATCGGCGCCAACATCATCTCCGGCTGCGCCGCCTGCAAGAATATCTCCTCGATGTTCAAGGACTGCGACAACCTGAAAACCGTTTCCGCGGAGGCTTTCGCCGGCGCACCCGCGATCACCAACATCGGCAGCCTGTTCGAAAACTGCACGCTGCTCGAAAGCGTTCCGGAGGATATTTTCGCCGGGATGCCGAATCTGGCGACCGCCACCAGCGTATTCGCGGCGTCGGGACTGAAAACGGTTCCCGCCGGTCTGTTCAGCCGCAATCCCTCCGTCACGACCTTCGGCAAGGTGTTCCAGAACTGCGCCGCACTGACGACGCTGCCCGACGGACTGTTCGCCGGCAACCCGAAAGTGACGACCTATTCCAACGCCCTGGAGAACTGCACGGCCCTCGAATCGGTCGGCCTCCTCTTCGGGAAGAGCACGGCCTCGGCCAAATGCGACCGCCTCTTCGCAGGGGCCACGGCACTGAAGAGCGTGCCCGCCGGAATCTTCGACGGACTGACCGGGGCGACGGCCTTCAACAACACGTTCTCCGAATGCTCCGCCCTGGAGACGATTCCGGCAGGGCTCTTCGCCAAGAACGTCAACGCGACCACCGTGGCCCAGTGCTTCCTGAACTGCACCCGCCTCACGACGGTTCCCTCGCGCCTGTTCGAAGCCAACACCAAGACGAAGACCCTGACGGAGATGTTCTCCGGCTGCTCGGGAATCGAAAGCATCGCGCCGGACGCCTTCACGGGACTGAACGGCACGTCGCTCAATTTCCAGAAGGCATTCCTCAACTGTACCTCACTCCGGGAGATCCCCGACGGGCTGCTGAAAACCACGCAGATTTCAACCTACACCAGCCTGTTCGCCGACTGCACGGGACTGGTCCGCGTCGGGTCGGAGGTGTTCAACTGCGCTTCGGCCACCATGTTCAATTCGGTCTTCGACGGTTGTACGTCACTCGAAGAGGTCGGCAAGAACATGCTGGTCAGCCCCGTCAAACTGACCAGCGTCGCGAATCTCTTCCGCGATTGCGGGACGCTCAGGAGCGTTCCGGTGAGCCTGTTCGACGAAGCCGTGAAGCTCAAGACGCTGACTTCGACCTTCCAGGGCTGCGCGTCGCTCGAAGGCGAATCGCCCTACACGGTCGTCGACGGCGTGAAATACCACCTGTACGACCGCACGGCGGAGAATGCCGCCGCCTCGGGACTCACCGCGATCACCGCCGCCAAGAGCAGTTTCGCGGGATGTACGAAACTCTCGGACTACGACAAGATCCCCACCACGTGGAAGGAATAGACGAACACAAAACGATCCCGAACATGAAAAATACGATAATATGCAGCATCGCAGTGCTGTCGGCCGCACTGCTGGCAGCCTGCACCGAAACCACCCGGATATGGCCGGAGGAGGGCGAAAGCAAGGCCTACGTGGAGGTGTCGAGCCAAAAAGTGATCTTCGACGCCGACGGAGGCAACGCCGTGATCACCGTGGCGACGAACGCCGACGGCTGGGACTACGCCGCCGAAGGCGACTGGTTCACCGTCGCCCGGCAGGACGGCAACGCCCTGCTGGTCGAGACCCTGATCAACGCCGGAGCCGAAACCCTGACGGGCAAACTCACGGTCAGCGCCGAGAAGAACGGGGAGACCGTTTCGCAGGAGGTCGCACTCGTACAGCGCGCCGAACGGAGCGTCAACCTGAGCGCCGAAGGCACGGCCAACTGCTACATCGCCCGGACCGGCGGCGTCTACAAATTCGACGCATCGGTCAAGGGCAACGGCGGCGGCGACGGAGTCAGCGACTACATCGCCAACTACGGACTCGCCATCGAGGACGGCGCCTTCGCCGAACTGCTCTGGGAATCGCGCCACGACGGCGACAAGACCATGTCGCGCGAAATCATCGACGGCGCGCCGATCTACCGGGGCGGCTACGTGACCTTCTCGACGGGGCGTTCGGAGGGCAACGCCGTGATCGCCGTGAAGGACATCAAGGGCAACATCGTCTGGAGCTGGCACATCTGGGTCTGCAACGACGAAATCACGGCGCACGACCACATCGACTCGGAAGGCAAAGTCGCCGCCGTGATCATGGACCGCAACCTCGGAGCGCTGAACAACACCCCGATGGACGTGGGCAACCGAGGCATGTTCTACGAGTGGGGCCGCAAGGACCCCTTCACGCCTTCGCGATCGCCCTACCACGCGAATACCGACGGCAACAACGTCCCGGCCTACAACGAACCGAACACCGCGATCGGCGACGGAACGGGAACATGGGTCTACAACGCGCAGGCCGCCGTGCTCGCCACGCCGCCGGCCAACATTCCCAATTCGATCCTGAACCCGATGACCTACCTGCAATCGCCGTACAACGGCCACGCCGACTGGTACTGCACGGGAACAGACCCGAAGGCCACGCATCCGGGGCTGTGGGGTCCCGAGAAGACCATTTTCGACCCCTGCCCTCCGGGCTACAAGGTCCCGGGACCCGATCTCTGGGGCATTCCCGCTGGAAACAACTCGATCACCAACGGCGGCGCCGCGGCGGATTACGACGAAACCGGCGTCAGCGTCAAATGGGACTGGAACGCCTACGAAGACTGCGGGCGCCGCTGGAAAAACACCGGCGACTACTACCCGATGGCCGGCAACATCTACTACACGGACTACATCTCGGTGAGCATCTGCAACTACACGGGCGGCATGGCATTCTACTGGACCGCCCAGGCGACTCCCGATGCGACGAAGTCATCGGCCTACTTCGTGAACTTCAACCCCAACTGGTGCAATTACAGGCTCGGCGAGCACGACTGTTCCGCACAGATACGCTGCATCCGGGAATAACACTAAAAACTGATCGTCTATGAAATATCCATTCAAATCGCTTCTCCTGGCGGCAACCGTCCTCGCGGCGGCATCGTGCGCCAAGGACGACACGCAGAGCGGCGGCGAAGAGACCGCGGGTCCCGTCATCGTCAACGCCTCCCCGGCGGCCATCGGCGGCGAGATCATCCTCAAACTGAAGACCGAGGCCTCCGGCATCGTGGAAAAGAGCCGCGCGCAGGGCGTTTCGAAAGGCAGCGGCATCGACGAGATCGACCGCATCCTCAACACGGTGAACACCGTACGTTTCGAACGGCTCTTCCCGGACGGCGGGCGTTTCGAAGAACGCACCCGCAGGGAAGGCCTGCACCTCTGGTATTACGCCAAATACGACCCGTCGGTCCCGACGAGCGAGATGGCCAGCCTGCTCTCTTCGTGCAAGGACATCGAAATCATCGAATACTCGCTGGCCGCCGAAACTTCGGACCACCGCCGCGCGGCATCTCCCGCCGCCGGGGCGCAGAGCGTCACCCGCGCCATCGCAGACGAGGTGCGCAACGTCCCCTTCCCGTTCAACGAGAGCGAACGCTCGCAGCAGATGCAATGGCACTACAACAACACGGGAAACATCTTCGCGCAGACGAGCCAGCTGGGCGCCGACGCCAACGTATACGCCGCCTGGCAGCTCTCGACGGGCAATCCCGACGTGATCGTCGCCGTCGTGGACCAGGGCGTCAAGTACGACCACGAAGACCTGGCCGCCAACATGTGGGTCAACGAGGCCGAACTGAACGGCACGCCGGGCGTCGACGACGACGGCAACGGCTATGTGGATGACATTTACGGCTACAACTTCACCAAAGAGACCGGCGAACTGGATTTCTCGGCCGAACTGATGCACGGCACGCACGTCGCCGGCACGATCGCCGCCGTGAACAACAACGGCGTGGGCGTCTGCGGCATCGCAGGCGGCTCGGGCAGGGGCGACGGCGTGAAGATCATGTCGTGCGAGATTCTCGGCAAGTCGGAGTCCGGATCGTCGGGCGCCGGACTGGCCGGACAGATCCGCGCCATCAAGTACGCCGCCGACAACGGCGCCGTGATCTGCCAGAACAGCTGGGGATACACCGCCGGAACCATCTCCGTGACCGACTGGACACGCGGTTCCTACTCGGCGCTCTCGCGTGCCATGGAGTACTTCAACAAATATGCGGGACTGGACGAAAACGGCAACCAGACAGGCCCGATGGCCGGCGGCATCGTCCTCTTCGCCGCGGGCAACGACGCTTCGAGCGAGGTCTGCTATCCCGCCGCCGACGCCAACGCGATCAGCGTGGGCGCAACCGCGTTCACGGGCGCCCCGGCCTACTACACCAACTACGGCACATGGGTCCAGATCTCGGCCCCGGGCGGCGACCAGATGCTGAGCAACGCCTACGGCGGCGTTTACAGCACGAGCGTGGCCGCCGACGGCTCTTCGGGCTACGAAGGCAGCCAGGGGACCTCGATGGCCTGCCCCCACGTGTCGGGAGCCTGCGCGCTGGCCGTCAGCTATTACTACGGTGCTGAAAAACGCAAGGGCCTTACGGGCGAAATGCTCCGGCAGGCGCTGTTGAGCAGCACCCAGTCCGTCGACCGCTACTGCACCGGCAAATACCAGCAGTATCTGGGCAACATGGGCATCGGCAGCCTCGACACCTACAAGCTGCTGCGGAACATCGCCAAGATCGACGGCATCCCGGCGCAGCGGGTCGGCGTGGGCGACACCGTCAGCATCGACCTGAGCAACCACTTCACCGCCACCAATGTCCTGGGGTACACCGTTTCCGTTCCCGACCTCGTGAAGATCGAACTTCGGGGCGGAGTGATGAAGCTCACCGGCCTCAAGAAAGGCCGGACGACGATCATCGTCTCGGACGGCGCGGCCATTCGCAAACCGATCGAGGTAACCGTCGAATGACACATTCACTAACGCAAAAGAGAATCAAACCTATGAAAACCTTTTATAAATACGCGGCATTCGCGGCGGCGGCCCTCGCGGGACTGTGCGCCTGCTCGTCGGACGACGACGCGGCGGAGACCGGCTCCGGCCTGCAACCCGTCGCACAGCCGCAGATCATCGTCAGCGACCTGACGACCACCGGATTCACCCTCCGCTGGGAAGCCGTCGACGACGCAGGGTCCTACGTCTACACGTTCGACGGCGGGAGCGAAACCTCGACAACCGGCTGCCGGCTGGAATTCAACAGTCTGGAACGGCAGAAAGAGTATGTCGTGGCGGTCAAGGCCTGCCCCCGGGACCCGGCCGAATACACCGAATCCCCCTTCACCTACATCCACGTGCTGACCGACGATCTGGAGCAGCTTCCCCAGCCGAAGATCACGCTCGGCAGCGCCTATGCGTCGAAAACCGTCATCTCCTGGACCGAAGTGCCCGAAGCGGAACTCTACGAGTTCTCGGTCGACGGCGGGGAGGTGTCGACCACCCGAAACCGTACGGTCATCCTGTCGAAACTCGACAAGGGCCGCACCTACTCCTTCTCGGTGCGCGCCATGACGTCCGACGCCACGCGCTTCACCAACTCGGAAGCCGCACAGCTCTCGTTCGTCACCTCGGACGCCGACGTTCCGCCGCTGGTCATCGCCCCGACGACGATCATCTCCGACGCCGTGGCGTTCGACATCTACGCCTCCAGCGACGAAACCTACTATTATGAGATTCTCCCGGCCACGACCTTCGCCAAGTATTCGCCCGAAGAGCTGATGACCGCCTTCCAGACCTATATCGTCGAATACGCCAAAAAGCAGGGCATCAGCCTCCAGCTGGCCATGGCCTCGATGCTCAAGTCGGGAACCCAGAGCCTCCAGATGACGGGACTCACCCCCGAGTTGAGCTACGTGATCTTCGCCTTCGGCATGGACCTGCGGGGCAACATCACCTCGAACCTCTCCTCCACGCAGTTCAAGACCACGGCCGACGGCTACTCCGCCGGTCCGAACTACGGCGGCAGCGACTGGTTCACGCAGCGGTTCTACATCACCAACGCCTACCTCGCCCTGACGGGTTACGGCTGGACCAACTCCGTGTGGACCCACTGGAAGGGAGACGACGTGACGGACGTCCGTTACCGTACGCTGACGACCAAGCTCTTCAATCAGGTCTTCTCCGATCCCTACGACCGACAGGCCATCGCCGCATTCCTGAAAGACCCCAATTACGGAGTCCAGTTCAACCCCGAGCTGCTCTCGGCGACGGTAAACAGCGCCGACGGTTACAACGGACTTACGGAAGGAGTCAGCGCCGGCACGTCCTACACGCTGCTCACGCTGGCCACCTCGTCGAGCGGCGCCGAAACGGTCTGCGTCAACTCCGTCACCACGAAGACCAGCACGGCCGCAGCCGCGTGGTTCGCAGCCGCAGCCTCGACCAACGCCAACTACGGCCCGACGCACAACACCGTGGCCGGCGTCATGAAGGGCATCGACATCGCAACGGTGCGTTACGCGATTTTCAAACAGAGCGCCCTGGCGAACGTCAGCACGGACAACTATCCGGCCGTGATCGAAGAGTTCGGACACGACCTCAAGGAGGAGTACCTCCCCTACATCAACGGAAACGGCTTTGCCATCCTCTTCACCGGGGAGAGCGGCGTAACGCCCGAAACCACGTACGTCTTCATGGCGACGGCGACCAACACGGTCGGCGACAAAGTCACCAAATGGGGTTCGGCGACCACCAGCGCGGCTCCGGACGCCGCCCGGGCGAAGGCGCAGGCCGCAACCCGAACGGACGAACCGCTCCGGTCGCCCGCCGGGAAACCCATCGCCAACCCCGAGAAGTTCATCTACCCGATGGAGAGCGTCCAGCTGCCCGCCGGAGCGAAACCCGAAGGCGACCTCTGGACCATCATTCACAACACGCACAACATCAAATAAGAGTACATCTATGAACAAGATAGCAGCAATTCTCTGGTGCATCCTGTCGCTGGCATGGACGACGGCCTCCTGGGCGCAGAACGTCGCCGTCAGCGGCAAAGTCACCGGAGCCAACGGCGAAGCCATCATCGGCGCGAACGTTCTCGTGGAGGGCACTACGCAGGGCATCACGACGAACGTCGACGGAGACTACACCCTGACGAACGTCCCGGCCAACGCCACGCTCGTCGTCTCCTACCTGGGCTACAAGACCGAGAAAATCCCTGTCGGCAACAAGACCCGCATCGACGTCACGCTCCGGGAGGACACCGCCGAGATCGAAGGCGTGATGGTCGTGGCCTACGGTACGGCCAAGAAGGAGTCGTTCACCGGTTCGGCCGCCGTCGTCAAGGGCGGCGAACTCCAGAAGCGCGTCGTGGGCAACGTCACCAAATCGTTCGAAGGAACCGTAGCCGGCGTGCAGGTCGCCTCCGGCGGCGGCCAGCCGGGCGAGGCGGCATCGGTCATCATCCGCGGCATCGGGTCGGTGAACGCCTCGGCGACACCGCTATACGTGGTCGACGGCATCCCCTTCGACGGGTCGCTCAGCGCGATCAACCCCGCGGACATCGAGACGATGACCGTGCTCAAGGACGCATCGGCAGGTGCGCTCTACGGCGCTCGCGGAGCCAACGGCGTCATCGTCATCACGACCAAGAAGGGCAAGAAGGACAAAATCCGCATTTCGTACAAGGGCAACGTCGGAATCGCCTCGCGCGCCATCCCCCGCTACGACCTGGTCGACATGAAAGATTACGTCGAAATGAGCTACGAAGCGCTGCGCAACAGCGCCCAATACGGCACGGGCATGGATTTCGAGGGCGCGAGCCGCTACGCCGCCGCCAACCTCGGCCAGCAGATCGGCGGACTGAAGAATCCCGAATACTACAACCCGTACAAGAACTACACGTGGGAGACGCTGATCGACCAGTCGACGGGCAAGATCCGTTCGGATGCCAAAGCTGCATGGAACGAGAACTGGCTGGACGAAATCAGCGACAATTCGGCCATACGCACCGAGCACATCGTCTCGGTGAACGGCGGTTCGGAACGCGCCAACTACGTCGCATCGCTGGGATACTACATGGAAGACGGCATTCTCCAGAACACCGACTTCTCCCGCTACACGGGCCGCGTGGGCGCCGATTCGCAGGCCAAGAGCTGGCTCAAGATCGGCATGAACGCCAACTTCGCCCACAGCGAATCGAGCTACCAGAGTTTCGAGGACGCAAGCACGGCGAACGTCTGGTACACGGCGCAGTTCATGGCCCCGGTCTATCCCGTCTACCTGAAGGACATGGCCGGCAACAACGTGCGCGACGCCGACGGGCGGCTGCAATACGAATACGGATCGGAGGACGACAACGGCTACGCCAACCGCCCCTCGGCCCAGGGCTTCAACTCGAAGGCCGAACTTTACAACAACAAGGCCTACTACACCCGCAACTCGCTTTCGGCGCGCAGCTACATCACCTTCGGGACGGTCAGGGAGGAGGCCCGGCTCTACGGACTGAAACTCACGATGAACTTCGGTACGGACTACACCGACTACCAGCGCACGCTGGTCTACGACAAGGAGCACGGCAACGCGGCCCAGCAGGGCGGACGCCTCAGCAAGACCAACACCCGCACGCTGAGCTACACGTTCAACCAGCTGCTGACCTACGACCGCACGTTCGGCGACCACTCCCTCAACCTGCTGGCCGGCCATGAGTACTACCGCTACAAGTACAACTACGCCCTCGGCGAAAAAACCGGCATCGTCGGCGGGATCGACGAGTTGGGACCCGCCGTGACGACCACCGACAACAACAGCTATTCGCACAACTACGGCGTGGAGTCCTACCTCGCGCGCATCAACTACGGCTTCAAGAGCCGTTACTACATCGACGCCAGCTGGCGAACGGACGGTTCGTCGCGCTTCCATCCCAGCGACCGCTGGGGCCATTTCTGGTCGGTGGGCGCCTCGTGGCGCATCTCCGAAGAGCAGTTCATGGAGAACACCCGCCAGTGGCTCGACAACCTCACGCTGAAGGTTTCATACGGCGTACAGGGCAACGACAACCTGGGAACCTATTACGCATGGCAGGGTCTCTACGACTACACGTGGCCCAACGCCACCGATGCGGGCGCCTTCGTCGACAAGCTCGAAAACAGGAAGGTGACCTGGGAGAAGAACGGCAACC
The DNA here is from genome assembly GCF_001915285.1 of Alistipes sp. 56_sp_Nov_56_25. NCBI lineage: Bacteria > Pseudomonadati > Bacteroidota > Bacteroidia > Bacteroidales > Rikenellaceae > Alistipes > Alistipes sp. 56_sp_Nov_56_25. The sequence goes on along the minus strand of NZ_MNQF01000002.1, from coordinate 105,659 downwards.
TCAACGCCGGCATCGAAGCCACGATGTTCGGCGGCCGACTGGGCGTTTCGGTCGAGTACTACAACCGCAAAACGCGCGACATGCTGCTCAACAGTCCGCTGCCGATCTCGACCGGATTCACGGGCTTCAACGACAACGTCGGCTCGCTGCGCAACCAGGGGCTCGAGGTCTCGCTGCGCGGAACGATCCTCGACAAGCGCGACTTCCGCTGGGACGCGACGCTGATGGGTTCGTTCAACCGCAACAAGGTGCTCTCGCTCACGGGCGGCCAGGATGTCATCACGTCGGGCATCCGCGTCATCGAGGTGGGGCGGCCGATCTACACCTTCTACCTGCCGAAAACGGCCGGCGTGGACCCCGCCACGGGCAAGCAGCTCTACTACGCCTACTGGACCCAGACGGTCAACGACGAGGGGGCGCTGGTGAACACGCGCTGCGACGAGTACATCACCGACAACGTGGCGATGGCCACCTTGAGCAAATACTACCACGAAAGCCGCGAGCCGAAACTCTTCGGCAGCATCGGTTCGACGTTCACGATCCTGAAGAACATCGACGTCTCGTTCCTGACGACCTATTCGATCGGCGGATGGGTTTACGACGGACTCTACAACGGCTCGATGTACGTGCAGTACGCCGGCAACAACTGGCACAAAAACGCCAAACGCCGCTGGCAGAAGCCGGGCGACAAGACCGACGTGCCGATGCTCGAAGTGGGCGGCTCGTACGCCACGGCCAGCAACTCGCTGATCGACGCTTCGTACTTCGCCATCAAGAACATCACCGTCGGCTACACGCTTCCCAAGCGCTGGCTCAAGAAGATCGACATCGAGTCGCTGCGCATCTACGCCACGCTGGACAACATCGCCATGTTCAACCACATGGACGGCATGGACCCGCAGTATAACTTCACGGGATCGGTGGCTTACAGCTACACCCCGTCGCGCGTGATCGCATTCGGTATCGACCTGAACTTTTAACCACGGGAGAAAACAACTATGAAAAAAGCAATATATCTTATCATCGCACTGATCGGCTTATCAGCCCCCTCGTGCAGCGACTCGATGCTCGATTTCTCCCCGACCGACTCGGGTTCGGGCAAGGAACTGCTCAAATCGGCATCCACGGCCATCACTTCGGTCAACGGCGTCTACCGCTCGATGTGGACGGCCGGATGGTCCACGACCGCAAACACCCACCAGTGCTTCGGCATCGCGGCCTACAACCTGGCGCTCGACTGCATGGCCGACGACCTGATCATGCAGTCGCAGGGCAACGGCTGGTTCTGGGGCGACCACTGCTACAACGTCAAGAGCAACTACACTTCGTCGGCCTTCCGGTCGTACGACGTCTGGTACGCCAACTACAAATGGATCGCCAATGTAAACTACATCATCGACGCCGAGCCGGAAATGGCCGGAACGGAGGCCGACGTGGCCTACGTCGCAGGACAGGCCTACGCCATCCGGGCGCTCTGCTACCTGAACCTGGCGACGTGGTTCTCCCGCGCCCCCTACAACTCCCTGACGGGCGCTTCGCGCTGGAACGAGCCCTGCGTACCGGTTTACACCACCGGCACGTCGATCGACACGGGCGGACAGCCCCGCGAATCGCTGCGCACGGTCTACGGCCGTATCGACCAGGACATCGACCGTGCCATCGAACTGCTCGAAAAGGCCAGGGAAACCACGCTGGCCGAGAATAACAAATCGCACATCAACCTCTACGTGGCCCTGGGCATCAAGTCGCGCGCCTGTCTGGCGGAAGGCGACTGGGACGGGGCATTCAAGGCGGCCAAGCGCGTGATCGACGAAGGCGGCTACGCCGTCGGCACGAAGAGCGACCTGACGGGCGGCATGAACTCGCTCGACAAGCAGAACGTCATGTGGGGCGCAGGCATTCAGGTGGCCGACCAGGCGGGCGGCTACGCCGGGTTCTTCACCCACATGGACAACAAGGAGGGCGCCTATGCCAAATCGGCGCCGAAGCTGATCAGCAAGCAGCTCTACAACCGCATCAGCGCGACAGACATCCGCCGCGACTGGTGGGACCCCTCGGACAAGGAGTCGCCCTACGTCAGCAAAAAATTCTCGTTCGCCAACGTGGCCTCCTTCCTGGGCGACTACATCTACATGCGCGTCGAGGAGATGTACTTCACGGCCGCCGAAGCGGCCCTGCGGCTGGACGACCTCAAGAGCGCACGCGAACTGATGAACACCGTCATGGCCGAACGCGACCCGGGCTACAGCGCCAACAACCGCAGCGGCACGCTGCTCGGCGCGACGACCACGACCTGGACCGGATCGTTCCTCGAAAACATCCTCACCCACCGCCGCATCGAACTGTGGGGTGAGTACGGCCGGCTGTTCGACGTCCGCCGCCTGGGCCAGGGCATCGACCGCCGGACCGACGACGGCTTCTCCGAGGAGTGCATTTCGATGATGAACCGCCGGAACGTCAACATCACCAAAGCCGACACTTACGACTGGGTGCTGACCATTCCCAAAGCCGAACTGGATGCCAATCCGAACATCAACGAGGAGGACCAGAATCCCTAACGAGCCTTTGAACCGTTGAAAATCAAGTACACTATGAAAAACATATCGAAATATCTGGGTGCGGGACTGCTGCTCTTCACCGCGGCCTGCAGCCAGACGCAGGAGGGCGACCAATACACCCCCAACAAGGACGATGCGAAGGCCATCCACTTCATCCAGTCGTCCATCCAGAAGGAGTTTCCGCAGGACGCCGTGCAGGGCGTGATCAACGTCGAAATCGCGCGTCCGGGCAACAAAGGCGCCTACAAGGTCTATCTGGCGACCAAGGACGACGACTACGAGCTGTTCTCGGTTCCGGCCGAGGCGACCATTCCCGACGGCAGCCACTCCGTGACGGTTCCCGTCGAGGTCGACCTTTCGAACTTCGTCATGGGTTCGAACTACAAGACCACGCTCTACATCAGCAGCCGGGAGGCGCGTCCGGGCGACAACGCCGCGCAGGTGGCGCAGTACTCCGACAAGGTGACCCTTTCGGCCACCTACGAACTGGAGTGGGAGACGCTCTACCGCACCACCGGAGAGGGCGAAGAGATCCCCCAGCTGGCAACCTACCACTACAACGGGTACTATTCGGGCCGCGATTCGGGCCTGGAGGTCGAGAAAGCCGTGGGAGCCAATATCTTCCGGCTGAAGGACTGGGCCAGCGGCGTGACGTTCAAGTTCGTCCTCCACGACGACAACACCTGCACCGTGCCGGCGCAGTCGATCGGCTACTACAACTCGAACTACAACGAGTACGTCTACGTCGCCGACATGGCCGTTTACACCGGCAACGACTCGGCGTACGCCAGCTATCCCTGCACGTTCGACGGCGAGAGCACCTTCTCGTTCTACCTGATCTACTACGTGTCGTCGGGCTATTTCGCCCAGGGGACCGAGAAACTGATCTTCGACACCGACATCGACACCACGCCCGTCGTGGAGATCGCTTTCGAGGGCATCGAGACCACGAGCACCGGATTCAAGGCTCCGAAACTCCACTTCTCGCCCAACGAATACACGAAGTACTACAAGGCCGCGGTCGTCGCCGGAGACATCACCGCCGACGCCGAACGGCAGCAGGAGGTGCGCCGGCAGCTGATCGACGACAAACTGGAGGCCGTGACCCCCGTGGTGACGCTCCTCGCGGACGACGCCTCGGTCTGGAACGTTCCCTCGGGCAACTACACCGCCGTGGCGCTGGCCTACGACTCGATCGAGAACCCCTGCAAGCTCTACACGCAGCGGTTCACGAACGACCCGAACGACGAATATGCTCCCCGATCGCTCGAATTCGAGTTCTACGCTCCGGAGAACAACCTCAACTACTCGCCCTACAACACGCTCATCTGGCAGATGCAGACCGCGAATGTGGCGGCGATGAAATATCTCTGCGTCAAAACCGCCGTCGCCGACTACCTGTGCGAAGCGCTCGGCATGACACTGGAGGAGGTGACCGCATCCCGGGGCTACGACGTTCCCGAGGAGATGATCGCGCAGCTCAACTCCCCCGAAGGCCGCGGCACGTCGTTCAGCCCGCTCGACGAAGGCAGCACGTACACACTCGCCCTGCTGATGTACAACTCGTTCGGCGACACGGCTTTCGTTTCGAAGAGCGCGTCGACGTTCGGTTACTTCGCCAAGGATTTCGACCGGACGAAGACCCTGGAGGACTTCATCGGCGCATTCGGCGTCACGGCGACCGTCGACGTCGATTCGCAGTCGTCCGAAAAGACCTTCCGCATGGACATCGCGCGCATCAACGACCGCGACGTGCTCATCAGCGGCATGACCGACATGCGCGACTTCGCACCCCAGCTGAAAGGCTACTACGACAAGGAGCTGCACATGCTGATCGTCGAACCCCAGTACGCGGGGATGTACAACGGCGCCTATGCGACGCTCGGCTTCTCGAACGGACTGTCGATCTTCTGGGGCGACGCCGGAATGGCCGTCGGCTACATCGGCGACACGCTCTACTGGGCTTCAAGCCCCTACTCACCCGAAGAGGTCAACAGCTACATGTTCCTGCTCTTCAGCACGCCGCAGGCGTCGAGTTCGAGCTACCTGCGCCAGTACGCCGGTTCGAAAACCTACTCGTCCCTCAAGATGAAGCCCCTCCAGCAGGCGTCCGCACAGACCGCGGCCCGCGCCGCGGAATCGCGGACCGGAAGCATCGAGACCGGCGGACAGCGCTTCACGACCTACCTGACGGGCGAACGCGTCGCCGTTCCGGCGAAAGCCTCCGGAAACACGGCAGCGAAAGTCCCGGCCGAAGGCAAGCGTCTGCGCACGGACCTCGTGCTCCACACCCGCTGATCCGCAGCCCGCACAACCGAAAACCGGATTTCCGCTTTGGGCGGAAGTCCGGTTTTTTCATAAAATCGCAAAAAACGGCGTCTCGGCGTGACAGTTTGACGCGAATTTACTAATTTTGCAGGTTGTAAGGCGAAAACACAAAAAAACTCACGATATTATGCTTACGATAAAGCAAATCCGCGATGACAAAGAGGCCGCCGCACGCAAGCTGGCCAAGAAGGGCGTGGACGCCGCGCCTGTCATCGAAAAGATCATCAGCTTCGACGACCGGCGCAAAGCCCTCCAGCTGGAACTCGACAACACGCTGGCCGCCCAGAACAAGGCCGCCAAGGAGATCGGCGCACTGATGGGCCAGGGCCGCCGCGAGGAGGCCGAGGAGCGCAAACGCTTCGTGGCGGACCTCAAGGAGAAGTCCTCGCGCCTCGAAGCCGAGCTGACCGACGCCCGGCAGGAGTTGCAGTCGGCCATCGTCTCGCTGCCGAACTTCCCCGCCGAGATCGTCCCCGAAGGCAAGACGGCCGAGGACAACCTCGTCGTCAAGCTCGTGGAAAGCTACACCGCGCTTCCGGAAAACCCGCTGCCCCACTGGGAGCTGGCCCGCAAGTACGACATCATCGACTTCGACCTGGGCGTGAAGCTCACCGGCGCGGGATTCCCCGTCTACAAGGGCAAGGGCGCACGGTTGCAGCGCGCGCTGATCAACTATTTCCTCGACTGCAACACGGCGGCCGGCTACCTCGAAGTGGAGCCGCCCGTGATGGTCAACGAGGCTTCGGGCTTCGGCACGGGACAGCTCCCCGACAAGGAGGGGCAGATGTACCACGCCACGGTAGACAACTTCTACCTCGTTCCCACGGCCGAGGTTCCCGTGACGAACATCTACCGCGACGTGATCCTCGAAAAGGAGGATTTTCCGGTGAAGATGACCGCCTACACCCCGTGCTTCCGCCGCGAGGCCGGGTCGTACGGCAAGGACGTGCGCGGACTCAACCGCCTGCACCAGTTCGACAAGGTGGAGATCGTGCAGCTCTCGCTGCCCGAAAAGAGCTACGAAGCATTGGACGGCATGGTGGCCCACGTGGAGAGCATCGTCAAGGCCCTGGGCCTGCCCTACCGCATCCTGCGCCTGTGCGGCGGCGACATGTCGTTCACCTCGGCGCTGACCTACGATTTCGAAGTCTACTCCGAGGCCCAGAAACGCTGGCTCGAAGTGTCGTCGGTATCGAATTTCGAGTCGTTCCAGGCCAACCGCCTCAAACTCCGCTACCGCGACGAGGAGAAGAAAATCCAGCTGGCGCACACCCTCAACGGCTCGTCGCTGGCCCTGCCGCGCATCGTGGCCGCGCTGCTGGAGAACTATCAGACCCCCGAAGGCATCCGCATCCCCGAGGCGCTGATTCCCTACACGGGTTTTGATATTATCAAATAAGTTTTTATATTTGCACACACACATTTAACAATAAACACTCAACACAATGGCTTACAAAATTACCGACTCGTGCGTTGCATGCGGCAGTTGCATCGGCGAGTGCCCCGTAGAGGCTATTTCGGCCGGCGACATCTATGTGATCGACGCCGACAAATGTATCGACTGCGGCACCTGCGCAGGCGTATGCCCGAGCGAGGCGATCGTTTCGGAGTAACACGGAATATCCGAAAGAGAAGCACACCTCGGCAACGGGGTGTGCTTTTTGCGGTTTGAAAAGCCGCTTCCCCCACCCAACAACCAACGAATCATGGGCGATCTCGAAAAAATGAAAGCCGGGCTTTGGCTCCACGCCATCTGTCCTGAAATCGGCGGCGCGCTGCTGCGGACCGAGGAGCTGGTGTTCCGGCTCAACCAGCTGCCCCCGAGCCGCCGGGAGGAGCGGGAGGCGATCATCCGGCAGCTGTTCGGACACGTCGGCAAGTCGGTCTGCATCCACAGCCCGTTCCACTGCGATTTCGGAGCGCAGATTTCGGTCGGCGACCATTTCGTCGGCAATTTCAACCTGACGATCCTCGACGAAGCGCCCGTCACCATCGGTGACCACGTCTTCATCGGGCCGAACGTCGGCATCTACACCGTCAACCACGCCCTGCTGCCCGACCAGCGCAACGCGGGCATCATGCGTTCGCTGCCCATTGCCATCGGCAACAACGTCTGGATCGGAGGCCACACGGTCGTGATGCAGGGCGTGACGATCGGCGACAACACGGTGATCGGGGCCGGGAGCGTCGTCACGCACGACATCCCGGCGGGAGTCGTGGCCGTCGGCTCGCCCTGCCGCGTCCTGCGGAAGATCACCGAGGCGGATCGGGTAACGCCCGTATGAAAAAGAAAAAGCGCCCCGGATCGGAGCGCTTTTACGTCATTGCGAGGAGCCGCAGGCGACGCGGCAATCCGATTGCTGCGCTGTGGCATTACGGCCCAGATCAAGAATCAGACGAACCCGTCCGATAAGTCCTTCCACAATGAATTTTGAGAGTCTATTAACCCGATTTTCCGTTTCCGGCTCCAACTCTTGATTTGTTTCTCCCGGGCGATTGCATCCCGAACGTCCCGATACTCCTCGGCGTAAATCAACTTATGGACGTTATAGCGGCGCGTAAATGCAGACTGACCGGCGGCATGTTCTTTCATACGCCGGGATAACGAGGTCGTAACGCCGACATACAGCACCGTATGCAGTTTATTGGTCAATATATATACATAGCTGCTCTCCATGGCCGACTCTGCGTTTTTTTCGGATTGCCACGTCGCCTGCGGCTCCTCGCAATGACGTAAAACCCCATCATTCTATTCGTAAAGCAAGTACTGCACCCGCTTTTCGCGGTAGCGTTCCACATCGGGAACCCAGCGGGCGCGGATCACCTCCTCCGAAGCCCCGGCCACGATCATCCCGCGCACCCATCCCGCACCGACCAGCTTTTCGAACATCGGGGTGAAGAACCTGTCCCCCAGCCCCAGATCGCGGTAGGCGTCGATCACGTAGCGCAGCGAGAATCCCACTTCGCGGGCCTCGGAGAGCGGCATGCCGCGCAGGTCGACGCCGTGGCACAGCCGGCCTTCGAGCGGCGGATGTTTGGCCCCGGCCGTGGGGCGCGGCGTAAAGGAAAAGGCGCGTCCGGTCATATCGGGATGTCCGTAGATTTCGAACGGGCAGTCCGTTCCGCGTCCGAGGCTCACGACCGTGCCCTCGAAGGGGCACAGCGCGGCATAGAGATAGACGGCGCGCGCAGTCGGAAGGTTGGGCGACGGAGCGACGGGCAAGAGGTATTCGGTGGCATGGGTGTAGTTGCGGCACTTCACGACCGTCAGGTCGCACGGCTTCGCCCACCCTTCGCCGACGGCCATGCGGGCGATTTCGCCCATCGTCAGTCCGTGGAGCACGGGGACCGGAATCGCCCCGACGCCCGATTTGTACTTCATGTCGAGAACGGGACCGTCGACAAGATGCCCGTTGGGATTGGGGCGGTCGAGCACCACGACCCGGCGGCCGAAATCGGCGCAGGCGTCCATCATCCGCAGCATCGAGATATAATAGGTATAGAAGCGCAGACCCACGTCCTGCATGTCGACGACCAGCACGTCGAACGAGCGCATCGCCTCGTCCGAAGGCTGTTTCGCGTTGCCGTCGTAGAGCGAGCGGATGGGAATGCCCGTCCGGGCGTCGACCGAACTTGCGACCTGCTCCCCAGCATCGGCCGTGCCGCGGAATCCGTGCTCGGGCGAGAAGATCGCCGCGACGGCAAACCCTTCACCGTGGAGCAGGTCGACCAGATGCACCCGCCCGGAGGCATCGGCTCCCGGCGCGCCGGGCAGCTCCGCCACGGAGGTCTGGTTGGCCAGCACGGCCACGCGCCGTCCCCGCAGCAGCGGGTAATAGGACGCCGTGTCGGTCATGCCGACGTTCACCTGCGCCGGAGCGGCGAAGGCTGCAAAAATGGTGAATACAAGGATAAAAACAGATCGCTTCATAGAGCAAAGATAATATTTTGCACCGAAAAATGCTATCTTTGCGGAAAAGCGCCTCTGCCATGAACCTTCGTAAAACGGATCGCTCCGAGCTGAACCTTTTCCCGGCCCTGTCTTTTCTGGTTGTCTGTTTCATCGGAGGCTATTTCCTTTGGGCAACGAAAGATGCGCTGCCCTCGGAGGCGGACAATCCGGATTTTCGCTACGCTCCATCCCGGGCAAAAGAGTTAGCCCAGGAACTCGACTCAATCTATTCCTGCAAATCGGGACCGGGGATGGAGAAGTTTCTGGAGACATGGCATCGGAAATATACGTCCAACGCATCGGCTCCGGGCAACCAGAACGACACGCTGCGTAACGTTTACAATCTCTTTACCACCCTCTTCAATCCCGACCCGACGCTTCGCCCGAGGGGTTTCCGGAGCGATTCGGCCTACCGCTACGTCGTTATCCAATCGCAATTGACGTTCTGTATCGCAGAGGACGGCATGTTCGATTATTATTACGAAAGCTCCCCTCCTCCCACATTTCCGACCGACGGATTTTACCTTCTCCGCAAAGCGGGAGCCTATTACAGGGTTTTGGACGATTTCCGACCGCAAATCCGGCAAGCGGGGTTAAAACAGCTCTATCTCACCGATGAATACAAGGATGCTCTCGAACTGTTTCTGGAGAAAAACGGATACTGGCCCGACGAAGAGCGGACATCCGCAGAATCGGGCCGGAAGCGGATGCGTTTCCTGCAAAACTACTGGTACGTCATCAACGGGCATTGGGAAGGATGGCATCTCGGAATCCCCGCAATCGGATACATCGTCCTGAACAAATCACTCGACAAGGCCGTTGCCGAGGTAGTGGAAGAGTACAACGGCAGCGGCGTCCTTCTACATAAGACGCATTCGGACTGGAAAGAAGTGGGCGGACTTTATCATTGGGAGGAATAATCCCTACGCCTGCGCGCCGTATTCCATCAGATAGGCCTTGATGAAGGCGTCCAGGTCGCCGTCCATCACCGACTCCACGGCCGAAGTCTGCACGCCCGTGCGGTGATCCTTCACGCGGCGGTCGTCGAAGACGTACGAGCGGATCTGCGAACCCCACTCGATCTTCTTCTTCGAAGCCTCCAGCGCCTGCTGCGTCGCCATACGCTTGTCCAGCTCGCGCTGGTAGAGTTTCGAGCGGAGGATGCGCATGGCGTTCTCGCGGTTCATCAGCTGCGAGCGCGTCTCCATGTTCTCGATCAGGTACTCGATCGCCTCGCCCGTGTCGGGGTCCTTCGCGTGGTAGCGCAGGCGCACGGCCGTCTCCACCTTGTTGACGTTCTGCCCTCCGGCGCCCGACGAACGGAACGTGTCCCACTCGATGTCGGCGGCATTGACCGTGATCTCGATCGTGTCGTCGACGGCCGGCGATACGAACACCGAAGCAAACGTAGTCTGACGCTTGTTGTTGGCGTTGAACGGCGACAGGCGCACCATGCGGTGCACGCCGTTCTCGCTCTTGAGGTAGCCGTAGGCGTATTCCCCCTCGAACTCCAGCGTGCAGGATTTCACCCCGACTTCGTCGCCGGCCTGGAAGTCCAGCACCTTGACCTTATAGCCGTGGGCCTCGCCCCAGCGGGTATACATGCGCATGAGCATCGACGCCCAGTCGAGCGCCTCCGTGCCGCCCGCCCCGGCGTTGATGTCGAGAATGGCCCCGAGTTTGTCCTCGTCGCGGCGCAGCATGTTGCGCATTTCGAGTTTTTCGATCTTTTCGAGCGTCGCGGCGTAGTGGGCGTCCATCTCCTCCTCGCTGACCACGCCCTCCTTCACGAAGTCGGGCATCAGCTGAAGGTCCTCGGCATCCTTGCGAATGGCGTCGTAATCCTCGACCCATGCCTTGATCCCCGCCACCTTGCGCAGCTGCTCGCGCGCCTTGTCGGGGTTGTCCCAGAAGTTCGGCTCCTGGGTTTTCTCCTCTTCGTTGCGCAGGTCGATGCGCTTCTGGTCGATGTCCAAACAGCGTTCCAGCGCTTCCCGGCGCTGTTCGATCTCCTTGATCTGTTCCGCAAGTACCATAATATGCTCAAAATTTCATGTTCAGTTTCCGTGCGGCGAACTCCAGGATGAAATCCGCCGTGCCCTCGTCGCCCAGCGGCGAGGTGCTGACGCAGAGGTGGTAGGTCGCCGCCTCGCCCCACGTCCGCGAGCTGTAATAGTTGTAATACGAGGCGCGCCGGGCGTCGACGCGCTCCATCATCGCGCGGGCCTCCTCCGCGGTGCATCCCTGCCGGCGGCGGATGCGGCCGATGCGGTCGGCATCGTCGGCCGTGAGGAAGACATTGACGCAGCGCGGATTCTCGCGCAGGATGTAATCGGCACAGCGGCCCACAAAAACCGCCGATTCACGCGCCGCGACGGCGCGGATCACGTCGCTCTGAATCTTGAACAGCGCGTCGTTCGACAGCACGTTCGTCACGCCCCCGTCGTCGCCCACGAACGGCGCCCGCAGGTAGCCGACCACGGTCGAAATCACGCCGCGCGACTCCTTCTCGTCGGCCTTCTCGAAAAACTCGGGGCAGATGCCGCTCTCGCGCGCCGCCAGGTTGATCAACTCCTTGTCGTAGAGCTTCACGCCCAGCCTGCGGGCGATGATCTCCCCGACGGTCCTGCCGCCGCTGCCCAGCTGGCGGCCGATGTTGATGACGAATTGTTCCATAGTCCTATCCCTCTTTGGCGGCGTTTTCCGCACCGATGGCCCGGAATTTCCGCAGTTGGTAAGTCAGCATGAAGAAAGCCACCAGCGAAGCCAGGAAGTCCGACAGCGGCATCGAGCACCACACGCCCCAGCTGCCGTTCCACTCGGTGCAGACGTCGAAAATGTGCGGCAGGAAGATCAGTCCGGGCATCAGAAACAGCAGCTGGCGCGACAGCGACAGGAAGATCGCCTTGCCGGCCATGCCGATGCTCATAAAGAAGTTGGTGGCCACCATCTGGAAACCGATGATCGGGAAGCAGAAGAAGACGATGCGCATGCCTTCGACCGCCAGGCGGATCAGCTCCTCGTCGGAGGTGAACATTCCCACGGCCAGGCGCGGCATGAACTCGCCGAGGAGGAATCCCGCGGTGGTGACGCACGTCGCGCCGATCATCGTCAGCTTCAGCACGCGCATCACGCGGTCGTACTGCTTCGCGCCGAAGTTGTAACCCGCAATGGGCTGCATGCCCTGGTTGACGCCCAGCACGATCATCACGAAGAAGAACGCCAGGCGGTTGACGATGCCGTAGGCGCCGATCATCAGGTCGCCGCCGTACTCCTTCAGCCCCTTGTTGATGAGGATGACGATGAAGCACGCCGCGAGGTTCATCAGGAAGGGCGACATGCCGATGGCCAGCATGTCGCGCACGATCTTCTTCCGCAGGCGGTAGATGCCGCGGCGGAAGTGGAGAAGCTCCTGTTTGTTCGAAAGGATGCGCAGCTGCCACACGAGCGAGATGACCTGCGCCAGCACCGTGGCGATAGCCGCTCCGCGGATGCCCCAGCCGAAACCGAAAATGAACAGCGGGTCGAGGATCGTATTGATGACCACGGTGTTGATCGTGGCGTACATCGACTTGCGGGGATGCCCCGAGGCGCGCAGCACGGAGTTCAGACCCAGATACATGTGCGTGACCACGTTGCCCAGCAGAATGACGGTCATGTATTCGCGGGCATAGCCGATCGTGGCCTCGCTGGCCCCGAAGAAATAGAGGATCGGATCGAGGAACAGAAGCGCCACGAGGCCGAACGCTATGCCGATGATCAGATTGAGCACCAGCACATTGCCCAGCACCCGCTGGGCCGTTTCGTAGTCGCGCTGGCCCAGGCGCATCGAAATCAGCGTCGCGGCGCCCACGCCCACCAGCGAACCGAACGCCGCGGCGAGGTTCATCAGCGGGAAGGTCAGCGCAAGGCCCGAGATGGCCAGCGGCCCGACCCCGTGGCCGATGAAAATGCTGTCGACCATGTTGTAGAGCGACGAGGCCGTCATGGCGATGATCGCCGGCACGGCATATTGTACGAGCAGCTTCCGGATTCGCTCGGTTCCGAGCTCCAAAGCCGCCGATTTTATCTCCGTCATAAGTTATATTTCCTTAAAAATTCCATTACCGGCCCGCACGTACGACGCGCACGCCCGGGGCTGCCTCACAGCACGCTATGCGCCAGCAGTTCGCGGCTGAATCGCGCGGGGTAATAAATATCGCAAATGTAATGCTTGGGGCAAGTGAAGCTCCACCCTTCGGCGCTCCGGTATTCGTAGTCATCCCCCCGGCTGATCCGCTCGGCCGGGTAGCAGCGGCGCTCGATGAGCGGAATGTCGACCTGCGAGAAGAACCGCCGCATCGCCACGTCGATGTACAGCCCCGTTCCTTTCAGCGCGACGCCGAGCCGCAATTCGCTGCCCGCACGCGAGGTCTCCCGTACGACGCACCACTCCAAAGGCATCCGGGCGGGCAGGCCGAACTGCACCCTGAAAAACCGCAAGGTATTGTACCGGTATGTCTCCATGTCTCTGTCCTTATCAGATAAAACGTTACAAATTCCCTGAAAATTCCGTTTTCGCCGCGGCCGGGTACTCCGGCGTGGCGCCCGCGCACGAACAGACGAAAGCCGCGACCTTCGACGCGAACGCCTGGGCCGGCCAGATGTCGTACCCGGCGGCCAGCATCGCGCAAAACGCTGCCGTGAACGAATCGCCCGCACCGACCGTGTCGACAGGGCGGACACGTTCCCCGCGGGGAATCACATAGGCCGAAATCCGGTTCCGGGTGAACACGCGGCTGCCCTCGGCGCCCTCGGTGAGGATGACCATTTCGAGGTTCTCCCGGCGGTCGAGCAACTCCCGGCACAGCCCGCCCGGATCGGCGGCGGGACATCCGGTCAGGCATCCGGCCACGCGCGGAGCCTCCTCGTCGCTGATCTTCAAAATATTGCAGCGAGCCATCGACTCCTCCAGCACCTCCCGCGAGAAGAAATCCTGCCGCAGGTTGACGTCGAACACGCGCAGCGTCGGCCGCTCCCGGCGAATCACCCCGTCGAGAAACCGGACGACGGTAGCGTGCGACGCCGCGCTGCGCTGCGCCAGCGAACCGAAGCAGACCACATCGGTCCGGGCGGCCAGCCGGGCCAGCGCATCCGACCACGTCATTGCATCCCATGCGCCGGGCAGAATCTCGTAGGCGTTGACCCCGGCGGCATCCCGGCGTTTGTCGACGACGCCGGTAGGCAGCTCCCCGACGCGGCAAAGCCCGTCGCAAAGCCCGCGGGCCTCCAGTTCGGCCGACACCGCGCGGCCGCGCTCATCGTCCCCGACCGCGCTGACCACATGCACCTCCGCCGCATCCGGGCCGGAAATCAGCCGGGAGCACTTGAGGAAATGATCGGCGAAATTGGCCGGCGCGCCGCCGAAGGTATATTCGTCCGTCACGACATCGTGGTCGTAAAGCACCTCGCCCAGTCCGACGGCTACGATCTTGTCCGGATTCCCCATACCAGCAGGCGTTTTATTCCAGTTCCCAGTCCGTGCCGTCCTTGCGGTCCTTGACGCGGATGCCGGCGGCCGTGAGTCCGTCGCGGATGCGGTCCGAGGCGGCCCAGTCCTTCGCCGCGCGGGCTTTCAGGCGTTCGTCCAAAAGCATCTCGACCAGCGGCGTCACGTAGTCGCGCCCCGAAGCCGTCCCGGCGGCCTTCTCGTCGCGCAGGCCCAGGATGTCGAAAGCGTAGCGACGCACGGTAGCCGTCAGCGCCGCGAGGTCGGCGGCCGTGATCGTCTGCGAGCCGTCGGCCAGCTGGTTGATCGTACGCACCCAGTCGAACAGCGCCGAAATGACCATCGGCGAGTTCAGGTCGTCGTCCATCGCCTCGGCGCAGCGCGTCTCCAGCTCGGCGGGATCGACCGTCGAGACCTCCGCGGGTTTGATCTTCCCGAGCGTCTCGATGCCCTTCATCAGGCGGTCCAGCCCCTTCTCGGCGGCTTGCAGGGCCTCGTTCGAGAAATCGAGCGTCGAGCGGTAGTGGGCCTGGAGCACGAAGAAACGGATCGTCATAGGCGAATAGGCCTGCGAAAGCTTCGGGTGCGACCCGGTGAAGAACTCCTCCAGCGTGATGAAGTTGCCCAGCGACTTGCCCATCTTCTGCCCGTTGACCGTCATCATGTTGTTGTGCAGCCAGTAGCGGGCCGAATCGTGGCCCAGCGCGGCGGTCGACTGCGCGATCTCGCACTCGTGGTGCGGGAACATCAGGTCCATGCCGCCGCCGTGGATGTCGAAACGCTCCCCGAGGTAGCGCGTGGACATCGCCGAGCACTCCATGTGCCAGCCCGGGAAACCGTCGCCCCAGGGCGACGGCCACCGCATGATATGCTCGGGCGACGCCTTCTTCCACAGCGCGAAGTCGTAGGAGTGGCGTTTGTCCGACTGCCCGTCCAGCTCGCGCGTGTTGGCGACGATGTCGTCGAGGTTGCGCCCCGACAGCCTGCCGTAGTTGTATTTGGCGTTGTACTTCTCCACGTCGAAGTAGACCGACCCGTTCGCCTCGTAGGCATAGCCGTCGGCCAGAATCCTCTTCACGAACTCGATCTGCTCGATGATGTGTCCCGAGGCATAGGGTTCGATCGAGGGGGTCTCGACGTTGAGCGCGTCCATCGCCCGGTGGTAACGCTCCGTGTAGTAGTGCGCCACCTCCATCGGCTCCAGCTGTTCGAGCCGGGCCTTCTTGGCAATCTTGTCCTCGCCCTCGTCGGCGTCGTGCTCCAGATGGCCCACGTCGGTGATGTTGCGCACGTAGCGCACCTTGTAGCCCGAAGCCTTGAGGTAACGGAACAGCAGGTCGAACGTCACGGC
Source organism: Alistipes sp. 56_sp_Nov_56_25 (assembly GCF_001915285.1). Classification (NCBI taxonomy): domain Bacteria; kingdom Pseudomonadati; phylum Bacteroidota; class Bacteroidia; order Bacteroidales; family Rikenellaceae; genus Alistipes; species Alistipes sp. 56_sp_Nov_56_25. Next base: position 89,982 of record NZ_MNQF01000002.1, on the reverse strand, counting down.
GGGCCGGGCGTGGCCCAGATGCGGATCGCCGTAGACCGTGGGACCGCAGACATACATGCCCACGCGGCCCGGAACGAGCGGCTCGAAGACCTCCTTGCGGCGGGTGAGCGTATTGTAAAGTACGAGTTTGGAATCCATAATCGCAAATTAACGTTTTGAACGGGTAAAGGTACGAATTTTTACACGGAAACCGAAAAATAAATCGTACCTTTACGCCGATTATTATGAAATTTCAAGACTTACGACTCTCCGAGCCGCTGTTGCGCGCCATCGGAGAAAAGGGGTACACAGATCCCACCCCCATTCAGCAACAAGCCATTCCTCCCGTACTCGAAGGCCGCGACCTCCAGGGCTGCGCCCAGACCGGAACGGGCAAAACCGCAGCTTTCACGCTGCCGATGCTCCAACTTTTAGCCGCCGAACCGGCCCCCAAGGGACGCCGCCCGATCCGCGCCCTGGTGCTCACCCCGACGCGCGAACTGGCCATCCAGATCGACGAGTGCTGCCGCGACTACGCCCGCTACACCCCCATCCGCCACTGCGTGATCTTCGGCGGCGTCAACCAGCGTCCGCAGGTCGACGCGCTCCAGAAGGGCGTGGACCTGCTGGTGGCCACCCCGGGCCGCCTGCTCGACCTGATCGGGCAGGGTTACGTGACGCTCGACACGATCCGTTTCTTCGTGCTCGACGAGGCCGACCGCATGTTGGACATGGGCTTCATCCACGACATCCGCCGCATCCTGCCGCTGCTTCCCGAACGGCGTCAGACGCTCTTCTTCTCGGCCACGATGCCCGAGTCGATCGCCGCGCTGGCCGCGAAAATCCTCCGCAACCCGGTGCTGGTCACCGTCACGCCCCCGGCGTCGGTGGTCGAGACCATCGCGCAGACGGTCCATTTCGCCGAAAAAGCCGAAAAAAGCCAGCTGCTGATCGACCTGCTCTCGGCATCCGACGCCCAGCAGGTGCTCGTATTCTCGCGCACGAAGCACGGCGCCGACAAGCTGGCCAAAATCCTGAACCGGGCCGGCATCCGGTCGTGCGCCATCCACGGCAACAAGTCGCAGAACGCCCGCGTGAAGGCCATGAACGATTTCAAGTCGGGCGAGTGCCGGGTGATGATCGCCACCGACATCGCCGCCCGCGGCATCGACATCGACCAGCTGCCGCTGGTGATCAACTACGAACTGCCGGAGGTGGCCGAAACCTACGTCCACCGCATCGGCCGCACGGGCCGCGCGGGACACGAGGGCGCGGCGTGGTCGTTCTGCTCGGAGGACGAGTTCGAGTATCTCTGCGACATCCAGAAACTCACCGGACTTACGATCCCCACCGAGGGACCGGTTCCGGAATATGCCCTGCGCAAGGCCGCCCCGGCGCGGAAACCCGCGCAGAAGGCCGCACAGCGTCCCGCCCGCACCCAGGAGCCGAAACCGGCCCGGAACGCCGGAGCCAAATCCGCACAGCGTCCCGCCCGGGATGCGGACGCCGGACAGCAGCCTGCGCAGCGGCCGGCCCGCAACACGGAGCAGAAGGCCGCCCGCAATGCCGCGAAGACGCCGCAGTCTGCGCAAAATCCGGCGCAGCCCGAGGCCGGGGCGACTTCCCGCCCGTCGCGCCCGCGTCGCAGACGGGGCACGCGTCCCGCACCGGGAACGCCCATCGAGCCGGCCGGAAAAACCGCCTCCCGCCCCGCCGACGCGACGCGCGGGCAAGCCCCGAAGCAAGGCTCCGGCAACGCCGCGAAAGCCGCCGGGAACAAATCCGCCGCCACCGCAGCGCCGAAAAACGCCCCCAACCCGGCTCCGGCCCCTTCGGCAAAGCCGTCCCGCCGCCGCAAACGCAGAGGGTCGGGGAACGCCGCCGGGTCCGCAGCGGCTGCCGCCGCCATCGCCGCGCCGGCGGCAACGGCCGAGGCCCCGCAGAAAAAATGGTGGAAAAGGTGGCTGTAAACGCATTTCGCGTAATAAGGTTGGAAAAAACGCGTTAAATCATTACTTTTGCACGATAAGTAGTTACGAAAAAAGTTTTCTCGGATATGCACTTTTACAAACGCTGGAACAACATCACGGGCTGGGCCGTATTCGCCGTCGCGGCGATGGTCTATCTGATGACGATGGAACCCGTCTCAAGCCTCTGGGACTGCTCGGAGTTCATCGCGACGTCCTACAAACTCGAAGTGGGACACCCGCCCGGAGCACCGCTGTTCATGATGCTGGCGCGCCTGGCCACGCTCTTCGCCTTCGGAAACCCCGACTACGTGGGCATCGCCGTCAACGCCATGAACTCGCTGGCCAGCGCCTTCTGCATCCTGTTCCTGTTCTGGACCATCACCCACCTGGCACGGCGTCTGGTGACGCGCGACGGCGCGCAGCTCACCGCCGCCAACACATGGGCCGTCCTGGGCGCCGGAGCCGTCGGGGCCCTGGCCTACACCTTCACCGACACGTTCTGGTTCTCGGCCGTCGAGGGCGAGGTCTACGCGCTCTCGTCGATGTTCACGGCGCTGGTCGTGTGGCTGATGCTCAAATGGGAGGAGCAGGCCGACGAACCCCACTCCTCGCGCTGGATCGTGCTGATCGCCTACCTGATGGGCCTCTCGATCGGCGTGCACATCCTCAACCTGCTCTGCATCCCCGCGCTGGTCTTCATCTACTACTTCCGCAAGACCGCCACGGTAACCTGGCGAGGCATCGCCCTCTCGACGCTCGTGTCCGGGGCGATGATCGTCTTCGTCAACAACATCATCATCCCCTACACCGTCTGGATCGGGGCGCAGATCGACACGCTGTTCGTCAACACGTTCGGCCTGCCGGTCAACTCGGGCATCACGCTCTTCGCGCTGGCGCTGATCATCGGCCTGGGATGGGCCGCATGGGCCGCCCACAAACGGGGCCGCGTGCTGCTCAACATCATCCTGCTCTCGACGACGATGATTCTCGTCGGCTACTCTTCCTACGCCTCGGTGACCATCCGCGCCGCGGCGAACCCGCCGATGAACTCCAACAACCCCAACAACCCCCACGCCCTGCTGTCGCTCCTGAACCGCGACCAGTACGGCGACCGCCCGCTGCTGTACGGCGCGCAGTATTCGGCTCCCCCCGAGGGCGTGAAGGAGAAGAAGGTGTGGTATCTGGACGAGGACGGCAAGTACAAGACCGCCACGGTGCTCACGGGCTACACCCACGCTCCGGAGTTCATGCAGCTCTTCCCCCGCATGTGGAACTACTCGAAGGGTGAAAAGGCCTACAAGGAGTGGGCCGCCTACCGCACCAAGACCGAGACGCTGCGCGACGACAAGGGCGAGGTCCTGCGCGACGCACAGGGGCGTCCCATGCGCGGCGAGACGCTCGACTTCGGACGCAAACGGGCCTACACCGACTCCTACGGCGAAACCCGCACGGTCACCGAACCGACGTTCTGGGAAAACGTCCATTTCTTCTTCAACTACCAGCTTTCGTACATGTACTGGCGCTATTTCATGTGGAACTTCGTGGGACGCCAGAGCGACATACAGCCTTCGCGCACGACGATCACCGACGGCAACTGGCTCTCGGGCATCCGCTGGATCGACGAGAAATACGTCGGCCCGCAGGACAACCTGCCGCGCGAAATCGCCGAAAACAAGGGCCGGAACACCTATTATTTCCTCCCCTTCCTGCTGGGACTCATCGGACTCGTCTACCAGTTGAACCGCGACCAGCGCAACTTCTCGATCGTGCTGTGGCTGTTCGTGATGATGGGCATCGCGCTGGTCTTCTACTTCAACACCTCGCCCGGCGAGCCGCGCGAACGCGACTACGTCTATGCGGGATCGTTCTACGCATTCTCGATCTGGATCGGATTCGGCGTGCTGGCCCTGCGCGACCTGATCGCCCGGCTCTCGAAGCGCGACAACGTGGCGACGGCAGCCGCGGCAACGGTCGTCGCAATGAGCGTCCCGGCCATCCTCGCGGCCCAGAACTGGGACGACCACGACCGTTCGCACCGCACGATGGCCCGCGACATCGGCTGGAACTACCTCCAGTCGACGCTCCCCAACTCGATCATCCTCAACTACGGCGACAACGACACCTTCCCGCTGTGGAACAATCAGGAGGTCTACGGCGTGCGCCCCGACGTGCGGATTATGAACACCTCCTACCTCGGCGGCGAGTGGTACATCGACGAGATGAAGACCAAGGCCAACGACGCCCCCGGCGTCCCCTTCTCGCTGCCCAAGCACAAGTACACCTTCAACAACGACATGATCTACGTCACCAACAGCATCGACCGCCCGGTGGAGATCAAGGAGGTGATCGACTTCGTGCGCAGCGACGACCCCCGCAGCAAGGTCAAACTCGCCGACGGCACGCTGGCCGACTACATCCCCGCCAAGCGCATCGCCCTGCCGGTGAACAAGGAGAACGCCCTGGCGTCGGGCATCGTGGCCGAAAAGGACCGCGACAAGATGGTCGACACGGTGTTCATCAACATCAAGAAGAATTCGCTGGACAAGAACCAGCTGATGATCCTCGACATGCTGGCCAACTTCGACTGGAAACGCCCGATCTACATGACGCAGGTCTACATTCTCCAGGACTTCGGGCTGATGGACTACCTCCAGTTCGACGGCTACGCCTACCGCCTGGTGCCGATCCTCACCCCGACGCAGAACCCCTACGAGATCGGACGCATCGACGCCGACTACGCCGCGCCGCTGCTGCGCGACACGTTCCGCTACGGCAACCTCGAAGACCCGCGGGTCTACGCCGACTACTTCATCCAGTACAACCTTTCGGCTTCGCACGCCCGCGACGCCTTCGCCCGCGTGGCCAAGGAGCTGCTGCGGCAGAACCGCGTCGCAGAGGCCGTCGAGCTGCTCGACCTGGGGCTGGAGCGGATGCCGACCTCGCAGGTGCGCTTCACCGACACCAACACCTACCCCTTCCTGGAGGCCTATTACGCCGCTTCGGCCATGGGCGACAAGGAAGCCGCCGCGAAGGGCGACGCCCTCTTGAGGGAGTATGCCCAGACGCTGATCGAATACATCGAGCACTACCTCCGTTTCGAAGGGGCGCAGGGCGACATGGTCTCGGGCCTTATCGACGAGAAGCTCGACCAGCTGGGCGACATCTACTACCTGGCCAGCTACGCCGACCGCAAGGAGGTGGTGGCCGAACTGAACGACTACTACCGTTCGCTGGGGGTCTCCGAGGAGAACCTGATCGACGTGGGCGACAAACGCCAGCAGCCCGACTCGGCGCTGCTGCCCGCCGCGAAATAACCGGAACCGGAAATGAAATAACGCACGTAACGCTTCTGTTACGTGCGTTATTTTTATGCGGCCGCCCACCCGGAACGGATTTCGGGCAGGCCAAAATCCGGTTCCGCGGTTAAAACCGACATTTTTTGAGCCTGAACACTCCCAATTGCCCTCACCTTTCACTATATTTGCAAAATAAACCGTTTTTCACGAATCCAAACCCTGAACTTATGCCGCTTTTCATTCCGGAAGACTATACGGCCAAGCTCGCTCCCGAAACGATGGAGCAGGCCATCACCTATCTCAAGGAGATTTTTCCCGACATGCTGGCCCGCCGCCTGCGCCTACGCCGCGTCACGGCGCCGTTGTTCGTCCTTTCGGGCACGGGCATCAACGACGACCTGAACGGCGTGGAGCGCGCCGTGTCGTTCCCGATCCGCGATCTGGGCGACCGCCGGGCCGAGGTGGTGCACTCGCTGGCCAAATGGAAACGCATGAAACTGGGGACCTACAAGATCGCCCCGGGATACGGGCTGTACACCGACATGAACGCCATCCGCGCCGACGAGGAGCTGGACAACATCCACTCGCTCTACGTCGACCAGTGGGACTGGGAACGCACGATGCGCCCCGAAGAGCGCAACCTGAACTTCCTGAAAGCGACCGTCGAAACGATCTACGAGGCGATGAAAGCCGTCGAGGAGGAGGTTTACGAACTCTATCCGCACATCACGCCCATACTGCCCGAGCGAATCACGTTCCTGCAGGCCGAGGAGTTGTTGCAGGAGTTCCCCGCGCTGACGCCCAAGGAGCGCGAGCAGGCGGCGGCCCGCAAATACGGCGCGCTGTTCCTCATCGGCATCGGCGGCGAACTTTCCGACGGGCAGCGGCACGACGGACGCGCCCCGGACTACGACGACTGGAGCACCCCGACCGAAGGCGGTTACAAAGGGCTCAACGGCGACATCATCGTGTGGAACCCGGTGCTGGAGAGCGCCTTCGAACTTTCGAGCATGGGCATCCGCGTCGACGCCGAGGCCCTCGAACGCCAGCTTGCGATCTGCGGATGTCCCGAGCGGCGCGAAATGGAGTTCCACCGCCTGCTGCTCGAAGGACGGCTGCCGCTCTCGATCGGCGGCGGCATCGGCCAGTCGCGCCTCTGCATGTTCTACCTGCGCTGCGCCCATATCGGCGAAGTCCAGGTCAGCATCTGGCCCGAGCGGATGATCGCCGAGTGCGCCGCCCACGGCATCTACCTCAAGTGAGGCGGCTCCTCGAAAGCGCCCCGGTCCCTCGCCGAAAGCCGACCGCCCCGCGGAAACGCTCCGGCTGCTCCGGATTAAGAAAAAGCCCCCGCCTCGGAGCGGGGGCTTTGTTTATTTTCCGGCGGCAGGCTGGTCCGGAGTCTGGCCGTTCTTGTTCTTGTTGTAAAGGAAACGCTTGATCTTGTGCGTGGGGGTCTTGATGAAATCCTCCTTCTCCTCGACGACCTCCGAGATCCGCGAAAAACGGTTGACCTTGGCGTTGACGAAATCCATGATCTCCTTCTTCAGCTGTTCGGTCTTGGCCTCCCAGGCCTCCTTCTTGCTCTCCCACTCCTCGCGCCAGTCGTCGATCATCGACTCGATCTCCTCGCGGTTGAAGTGCACCAGGGCGATCAGGCGGCCCTCCTGCTCCGTGACGATCGAATCGGCGATGCAGACGTGCGAGTTGAGCACCGTCTCGATGTCCTCGGGATAGATGTTCTCGCCGCCGGGACCCACGATCATGTTCTTCAGACGGCCCTTGATGTAGAGCCAGCCGTCCTTGTCCAGCTCCCCGAGGTCGCCCGTGCGGAACCATCCGTCGACCGTGAAAGCCTCCTTCGTAGCCTCGGGATTCTTGAAATAGCCCACCATCGCGCTCGGCGTGCGGGCCACGATCTCGCCCTGACGGGTCTCGGGGTTGACGTTCTCCAGCCGCAGTTCGACGCCCGGGGCCTGGGGACCGGTCGATCCCAGCCGCACCATCGAAGGGGCCGCGCCGGCCAGCAGCGGTGCGGTCTCGGTCAGCCCGTAGCCGATGGCATAGGGGACGCGGGCTTCGAGCAGGAATTTCTCGGCCCCGCCGTCGAGTTTCGCACCCCCGATTCCCAGGAAGCGCAGACGGCCGCCGAAGAGTTTCATCAGTTTCCCGCCCGCGACGCGGTGGAGGTAGCGGCGCATGAAGCCGATGCGGTAGAGCGTGCGCCAGAAGGAGTTGGAATTGAACTTGGCGAGCACCTGGTGGCGGTAGATTTTCTCGATGATCAGCGGCACGATCAGCATGACCGTCGGGCGGATCGCCCGCAGGGCGGGCATCAGCGCCGAGGCCGTGGGCGGACGGTCGAGGTAGACCACCCGCGCGCCCATCGAGAAGGGATAGATCATGCCGATGGAGCACTCGTAGGTGTGCGAGAGGGGCAGCACCGAAAGGAACGTGTCGCCGCCGTCGACCGGGAAGATCGAGGCGGAGATGTCGACCTGCGCGCAGAGCGCCGCATGGGTCAGCATCACGCCCTTGGGCTTCGAAGTGGTTCCCGACGTGTAGATGATCACGGCCAGGTCGTCGGGCCGGGGAACGCCCGTCGAGCCTTCCCCGCGGACGCGCTGCGAGATGACGCCGAGGTTCTTGGTGCGGACCGCCACGTTGAGCCGCTCGATGGTCTGCTTCGAGAGCTTGGTGAAAAGTTTGTCCGACACGAGCAGGGCCTTGGCCTCCGAATGCTCGATGATCATGTCCAGCTCCTCGCCCGAGAAGTCGGGCAGGATCGGCACGGCCACCATGCCCGCCGACGTGACGGCGAAATAGCTGATGCCCCAGTTGGGCATGTTGCTGCTCAGGAGAGCCACCTTGTCCCCGGCGCGAAGCCCCGCTCCGGTGAGGATTTCCTGCACCCTGGCGATACGACGGCCCACCTCGGCATAAGTCACGTCATCGCCCTCGTACATCGAGAAAGCGACCTTCGACGCGAACTTCTCCACGCTGTTGCGGACCAGTTCGTACAGTGTATTGATAGTCATCATGTGTTCTTTTTTAGCTACGTTCGGATAACGCAAAAGTTTGGGGCGAAATTACTAATTTCCGGCTAAAAAACACTATTTTTGACATAAATTATCACGATGATCGACCATCTGTACATCAAACGGCTCGCCGTCGGCGCAGGGTTCGACCTCTGCGGCATCGCCCCGTGCCGCCATCTGGCCGAAAACGAAGCGCTGTTCCGCGCATGGCTGGCCCGCGGCCGCCAATCGTCGCTGGGCTATCTGGAACGCAACGTCGACAAACGCTTCGACGCGCGCCGGCTGGTCGAAGGCGCACGCACGGCCGTGGTCTGCGCCGTGTCGTACAAAAACCGCGTCGGCGAGGGCTATCCGCCCGGGCACCGGACGAAGGTGGCCTCCTACGCCTGCGCGGCGGATTACCACGCCACCCTCCGGACGATGCTCGGCGGGATGCTCGACGCCCTGCGCGCGGCGCACCCCGGTCTGGGAGGCCGCGCCTTCGTCGACACCGCGCCGCTGGCCGAAAAGCAGCTGGCCGTAGAGGCCGGGCTGGGGTGGATCGGCCGGCAGTCGCTGCTCGTCACGCCGCAATACGGGAGCTACGTCGTGCTGGGCGAGCTGATTCTCACCGAAGAGACCGACCGCTACGACGCACCGTTCGAAGGGTCGCGCTGCGGAACCTGCCGCAGCTGCATCGACAACTGCCCCACGGGAGCCGTCGCCCCGGACAGGACCATCGACACGGGCCGCTGCATCTCGTGCCGCACCATCGAGCGGGAACAGCCCGGTCAAACGGACCTTCACGGCTGGATCTTCGGCTGCGACGCGTGCCAGAGCCTCTGCCCCTGGAACCGCCGCGCCCCGCAGCACCGCAACGCGGCGTTCGATGCCGTGTTCGACCCGCTGGCGATGGACGCCGCGACGTGGCTCGGCATGGATGAAGCGGCGTTCGAAGCCCTCTGCGGCCGCACGCCGCTGACACGCAGCGGACTGACCCGCATCCGAGAAAACGCCCTTCGAAACGCCGCACCCGAAGAGCCGTCGGAACGCTGAACCAGCCCCCCGCTCCGGCACGAAAAAGCGGGTTCCGGAAATCCGGAACCCGCTCTGCGGTTTATTTCATGGGGCCGGAGGCTCACTGTCTGCGGCCCTTCGGAAAACCCGGCAGGCCGCCCTCTTCCTCCTGCGGCCCGCAGGCTATTTGGTTAGTTCGGCCAACGCGGCTTTCGCACTCTCGACAGCCGGTCCCGCCGTCACCTTCCGGAAGGCCTCGATGGCCTGCGGCTTCATCTCCTTGGCGTTGTAGGCGGCGCCCAGCGTCAGGTACATCAGGCTCACATCCTCGGGATCGGTCTGCACCTTGGCGGCAGCCTCGCCCAGCTCGATCACCTTGTTGTAATCCTTCTTGCTGGCATAAGCCTGCAAGCGGACCTTCTGCGCCAGAGCGTTTTCGGCGTTCTTCGCCAGCAGCGCGTCGGCCATCGCGATGATACCGTCGAAATCGTTGGCAGCCTGAAGCGTGGCCACCTTGTTATTGGTGTAGAGGGCGATCATCTCCTTGGCCTTGGCGGCGTCATCGGCATACTTGGGGTGCGTCTTGGCGGCCACCGCCTCGTAGATGTCCATACCCTTCTCGTACTCGCCCATCTCGCAGTAGCTCATGGCGAGGTTCAGCGCCATCGCGGTATTGTCCGGGTCGGCCTTGTAGCCCTTCTCGAACACGCCTGCGGCGGTCGCATAGTCCTTGTTGTTGAAAGCGTCGCCGCCCTGAATCTGATAGATCTTGGCCACCCAGCCGTTGGCCTTGGCCATCTGGCTCATGTCGCCGTAGAGTTCGGCCAGCTCCGCCGATTTGGTGAAATTCTTCAGCGCCTCGTCGTAGTTCTTGGTCCGGATCGCTCCGCCGCCCATCATAAAGTAGCATTTGGGAAGCGTCGTCTTGGCCGTGGCCACCAGCGACGCGGCCTCCTCGCTGTCCAGCCCCTGCTCGATCACCTGTTCGAACTTCGCGGCCGCGCCTGCGAAATCCTTGGCGCCGAAAGCTGCTGCGGCTTCGTTGTAGATTGCAGTAACATCCTGCGCCGAGAGCGACACCGCCGCCAACAGCGCGACAACCGATACAAATAACTTTTTCATTGCTTTTCTATTCGATTTTATAAGTTTTTCAGTTCATGCGCCCCTGTCCGAAACGCGTTGGATGCAAAAGTATAAAAAAAATTCCTTTTTTACCAAATCTATCCGCGCAAACCCGCGAAAAAACCGTTCATCAACTCCTCGCACTCCTCCCGGAGCACCCCCCGCGCCACGGTCGTCCTGGGGTGGAACACCGCCTCGGAGTAACGCCGGAAGCCCTTCTTGGGATCGTCGGCGCCCCACACCACGCGGCTCACCTGCGCCCATCCGATCGCCCCGGCGCACATGATGCACGGCTCGACCGTGACGTAGAGCGTGCACTCCTGCAAATACTTGCCCCCGAGCGTCGCGGCAGCGGCCGTGAGGGCCTGCATCTCGGCGTGGGCCGTGGGGTCGGCCAGGGTTTCGACGAGGTTGTGCCCCCGCCCGATCACCGCACCGCCGGCCACGACGACCGCACCGATGGGCACCTCCTGTTGTTTTAACGCCTTTTGCGCCTCGTTTAGTGCCAGGCGCATGAATTTTTCGTCGGTTTCGTGCTGTTCCATGCCGGATTGTTTTCGGCAAAAGTAACCATTTTTTCCGAAGAACGCACCCCGCGCCCGGCAAACTCCACCCGGAAGCGACGCAGGCGCATCAATTTCGATTCAAAACACTCCTTCTTCCAAAAAGAAAAAATCAAAATCAAAGAAATGCTTGCATTTTATTGCATAATTTCTATATTTGCAAATGGAATAGTCCACAAAACCCTTAAATTCAATTTGCTCCTACAAAACACACACATCCGGCCCAAAAAACGGTCCAAACCATGCACTCTGTATTTCGAAACCACACCAATTACTAACCAGAACCAATTAAAACCATTATGGAAGAAACTCGCCAAAAAGCACCCGGGAACGGGCATTTTCCGGCAGTCCTGCGATTCGTCGCCGCGCTGCTGCTGTCCGGAACCCTATGCCTCGCGTGGGGGGGGGAAATCTCCTCGCACAGATCCGGAGCATCTATGTAACGATAGATGCAGCCGATGCAAGCATCCGGGAGGTCCTCGAATCCATCGAGGCGCAGAGCGATCTGCGGTTCATCTATGCGGATGAAGTAAAACCGATCCTGACCAAGGTCGTAACGGTCAGGGAGAAAAACGTAAGCGCAAACCGGATTCTCGACCAGATCCTGCCCGACGTCGGCCTTCAGTATTCGGTCGGCGGCACGCAGGTCCGCATCTACCAGGCCGCCAGCGGTTCGCGCGACGTCGCCCAAACGGTCAGCGGCACGGTGATCTCCGGCACCGACAACTCCCCGCTGGCCGGCGTGATGATCTACGTCGAAGGAACGACGGCCGGCACGATCACCAACGGCGACGGCTCGTACACCTTCACCATTCCCGCCAAATCGAAATATGTGACCTTCTCGTACGTCGGTTTCGACACGAAGAAACTCCACGTCGAGGACACCGAGCTGTTCAAACTCGTATCGCTCGCCGAGCAGAGCAACGCGCTCGACGAAGTCGTGGTCATCGGCTACGGCACGCAGAAAAAGGAGTCGATGGTCGCCTCGATCACCTCCGTAAAACCCTCCGACCTGAATATCACCTCCAGTTCGCTGACCACGGCGTTCGCCGGCAACATCGCCGGCATGATCTCGCGCCAGACCTCGGGCGAACCCGGCTACGACAGCGCCTCGTTCTACATCCGCGGCATTTCGACCTTCGGGTCGAGCAACTCGCCGCTGATCATCCTCGACGGCGTGGAGGTGTTGAGCAACATGCTCAACAACATGCCTCCCGAGTCGATCGAGTCGTTCTCGGTGCTCAAGGACGCCCAGGCGACCTCGGTCTACGGTTCGCGCGGCGCCAACGGCGTCATCCTCATCAACACGAAAAACGGCCGCAACTCGGAGAAGATGAACGTCTCGGTCCGTCTGGAAAACACCTTCTCGATGCCCACGATGGTACAGCAGGTGGCCGACGGCGTGACCTACATGCAGCTCTACAACGAGGCCGTCTTCAACACCGCCAAGGAGACCGGAACGCTCCACGCCTACCAGCCGTTCTACTCGGCCGACAAGATCAACGGCACAAAGGCGGGACTCAACAAGTACCTCTATCCGAACAACGACTGGTACGACCTGATGTTCAAGGATTTCTCGGTCAACCAGAACCTCAACCTCAACATCCGCGGCGGCGGCCGTAAGGTCAGCTACTTCCTCAACGCAGCGGTTTCGAACGAAAACGGCATCATCGCCGACATCGAGCAGAACCCCTACGACGTGAAGATGAACCACCAGAAATACATCTTCCAGAGCAACGTCAGCGCCAACATCACCAAGACGACGGTCGTCGGCATCAAGGTCAACGCCCAGCTGGAGTACAACACCCGCCCGATCGAGGACATCGGCAACCTGTTCTACTACTCGATGCGCGCCAATCCGGTACGTTTCCCGGCCACGCTCCCGGCCGAAGAGGGCGACACGTTCGTGCGCTACGGCAACAACGCCTCGTGGGACACCGGCGCCACCGACCTCAACCCGCTGGCCAAGCTGTCCCGCGGCTACGGCAAGCGCTACTACTCCTACATGACGACGGCCTTCACGCTGGACCAGAACCTGGATTTCTTCACCAAGGGCTTGAGCGCCAACCTCACGGCGTCATTCTACAACTACACCTATTCGGCGACCTACCGCACGGCAACCCCCTATTATTTCAAGGTCGAGGACGGCAGTTCGCTCAACCCCGACGGCACGGCCAATCTCATCACCAACTCGATCGGCGACACGGGCACGACCTACCTGACCAGCACCGACGGCAACGGCGGCCACCGCCGCTACGCGCTGCAAGCCTCGCTGAACTACGCCCGCAAATTCGGCAAACACGACGTGGGAGCCATGTTCGTCTACCGCATGAACGAGAAGAAGAACAACATCGCCGGCACGAGCGAGGAGAACCTGCTGCCCTACCGCGAGCAGGGCATGGCGGGCCGCGTGACCTACGGATTCGACAACCGCTACCTGTTCGAGGCCAGTTTCGGCTACAACGGCTCGGAGAACTTCGCTCCCGGCAAACGCTGGGGTTTCTTCCCCTCGGCGGCGGCCGGCTGGGTGATCTCCAACGAGTCGTTCTGGGACGGCATCCGCAAGACGGTCAGCAACCTGAAGATCCGCGTATCGTACGGTCTGGCGGGCAACGACGCCTTGGGCGAGCGCTTCCCCTACCGCTCCATCGTGGCCATGGGCGAAGAATCGGGATTCTACTACAACTGGAACTCCCAGGGCAAAGGCCCGAAGATCACCACCTACGGCAACCCCAACGCGACGTGGGAGGAGGCCAAGAAACTCGACGTCGGTCTCGAACTGGGACTGTTCAACGCGCTGAACATCGAAGCCGCCTACTTCACCGAAGACCGTACGGGCATCTTCATGCGGCGCACCTCGCTGCCTTCGTCGACGGGCCTGCTGGGCGTTACGCCCTACGGCAATATCGGACGTGTGAAATCGCACGGCGTCGACCTTTCGGCCGTCTACAACAAGCAGTTCAACAAGGACTGGTCGCTGAGCCTGCGCGGCACGTTCACCTTCTCGCGCAACGAAGTGGTCGAGAAGGATGAAGGCGACCTGATGTACGACTACATGTCGGTCGTGGGACATCCGGTCAACGCCATCACCGGCGTGCTGGTCGCCGACGGGCTGTTCACCTCGCAGGAGGAGATCGACAACTCGCCCAAACAGCGGTTCGGCAACTACACGGTCGGCGACATCAAGTACCGCGACCTGAACGGCGACGGCATCGTCGACGGCAACGACGTGACGACGGCCGGCAGCCCGACCGTTCCCGAAATCCAGTACGGCATCGGCGCGACGGTGAAGTGGCGCAGGCTCGACTTCTCGTTCATGTTCCAGGGCGCATCCAACGTATCGCTGCGGATGTACAACATGCACCCGTTCTGCGACGCCTCGCACTTCGGCTACGGCATCACGCAGTACATCGCCGACAACCACTGGTCGGAGGACAACAACCGCGCCGACGCGGCCTATCCGCGCCTGACCTCGCAGTTAAGCTCCAACAACACCCAGAGTTCGACCTTCTACATCCACGACGCCAAATACCTGCGCCTGAAAACCGTGGAGCTGGGCTACACCATCAAGAAACTCCGCGTCTACCTGTCGGGCAACAACCTCTTCGTCATCTCCCCGTTCGACTACTGGGACCCCGAAAAGGGCGGCGGCCACGGCCTGTCCTACCCGTTGCAGCGGATGGCGAAAATCGGCGTTCAATACCAATTCTAATCCAAAAGAAGATACCGTTATGAAAAAAATAGCAATGGCGTTAGCCCTCCTTCTCGCGGCCGCATCCTGCGATTTCCTGGATGTCGTTCCCGAGGGCAGTCCCACGCAGGACGACATCTACAAGACCCAGGCCCAGGCCGAAAAGATGCTCTTCATGGTCTACGGCAAGTGCCCCGACCTGTTCCATGCGCAGGCCATGCCCGACCTGAGCGGCGGCGACGACCTGATTTCGAGTTACTACGGATCGGTGCGTTATTTCTCGTGGAAGAGCCTCGTATACGCCACCTCGCAGGAGTCCTCGACGAGCACCTACTTCAACATGTGGGGAACGACCTCGGGACTTCCGACGGGCAACTACTCGTACAACATCTACGAAGGCATCCGTTATGCCTACAACTTCCTGAACAACATAGGTTCTGTTCCCGACATCTCGGAGGCCAACCTGCGCTACTGGTCGGGCGAGGCGCACTTCCTGATCGCCCACCTGCACCAGATCCTGCTGGAGTACTACGGTCCGATCGTACTGGCCCGGGAGGAGATCGACCTGAATGCGCCGGCCAGCAGCGTGAACGTGCCGCGCAGCACCTACGACGAGTGCGTCAATTTCATCGAGGAGGAGTTCCGCAAGGCCGCCGACATGCTGCCCGACTACTGGGGTCCCATCGCGTACGGCCGCGCCATCAAGGCCACGGCGCTGGCCTACCGCGCCCGCCTGCTGCTCTACGCCGCATCGCCGCTGGTGAACGGCAATTCGGAATTCTACGCCGATTTCGTCAACAAGGACGGCACGCACCTGATCAACCAGACCTACGACGCCGAGAAGTGGAAACGCGCGATGGACGCCGCCAAGGAGGCTATCGACTGCGTGGAGGCTTCGAAGGAAACGGGAGCCTACACGATGGACGACCGCCAACTGGGCCTCTCCGTGTCGAAAAGCACCAGCACGACCGACCCGTTCGAACTGGGGCGCGCCAACTACACCTACATCTTCACCGGCGACGGCAACGCGACACAGTTCTTGAACCAGAACGAGTACCTGATGAGCCTGAACAAGTCAGGCTCGATCACCTACACGCAGAAGCAGTTCGGCTGCCACCTGGCCAACAACTACACGAAGGTGTCGGGCGCCTACCGCGGCTATTTGTGCCCGACGTTCGAGGCCGTCCAGATGTATTACACCCGGAACGGACTTCCGTGGGAGGACGACCCCGAGACGAAGGACATCGACCCGCTGGCCTACAACAAGGCGGCCGGGACGGTCGAGATGCACCTCCACAAGGAGCCGCGCTTCTATGCGTCGGTGGGTTATGACCGGGGCACGTACCGCTTCAACGGCGGCAAAATGACCATCAAGGCGCACAAGGGCGAGCCGCAGGGCTTCACCGGCAGCTACGACAACGAATACCAGTCCTACAACGGTTATTTCTGCCAGAAATGGGTCAACGAACAGTCGAAGATGACGCTCAACTCAAGCGGAAACTACTCCGTCAGCACCTACATGAGCTACGTCTTCCCCTACATGCGCATCGCCGAGCTATACTTAAGCTACGCCGAAGCCGACTTCGAGTACGACGGCACGTTGAGCGACTACGGCTACGAGTGCCTGAACAAGATCCGCTCGCGCTGCGGCCTTCCGACGTTCCAGGAGTCGTGGAGCAGGGCCGGCGGCATCCCCTCGGGCCAGAAGCTGCGCGACATCATCCGCCGCGAACGTTCGATTGAATTCATGCTGGAAGGACGCCGTTTCCACGACATCCGCCGCTGGAAGATCGCCGAAGAGTGCCTGCGCCCCATCCCGAAGGCCTGGAACATCGAGGGCGACACGCCCGAGAAGTTCTACAAGCTGGTCGACATGAAGGAGAACGACACGCGCATCTTCACCACGCCGAAACACTACTGGCTGGCGATCCCCAACTCGCAGCTCAACATCAACGGCCAGCTGGTTCAGAATCCGGGTTATTAACCATTAGCGAAAAGAAACGACCATGAAAAAGCTATTTTTAGCGCTCGCGCTGTCGGCGGCAGCTTGCCTGGCCGGGTGCTCCGACAACGAAGAGATCGGATACGACATCGGCTCGAAGGTGCTGATCCCGAAAAACGGCCTGCAACAGGTCGCCCTGACGGCCGATGCCGCAGCGATCGACTACGAGGTGTGGATCTACCGGAGCGGCTACAACGAAGGCGGTTCGACGGCCGCACTCTCGGTCGACGCCGAAGCGCTGGCCGCCTACAACAAGGCCAACGGTACGGCTTACGTGCTGATGCCCGAAGCCTGCTACGACCTCCCGACCGCCGCCGTGCGGCTCGACAACAACGCCCACACCGCGAAGATCGGCATTCGGATCGACGTCTCGGCGATCACGGCGGACAGTCGCTGCGTGCTGCCCGTTTCGGTCGGCAGTCCCGACACGGAGGTGAACGCGGCGGCCGCCACGGTGCTGATCTTCCCGGTCCGCCCCGCGACGGAGAAGCCTGAAAACGACCAATGACCCGGCCGGATCAATCAACTGAAAAATTAACCACATAACCTTCCTAATATGAAAAAAGGTTTTTTATCGTTTTTTCTGTTCACGGCTTTCGCCCTGGCGCTCTGCCCGTCGTGCAAAGACGACGAGACGGCCGAATGGAAAAACGTCGCGTTCTCGGTAGCGTCCAACCTCGCCCCCGAAAACGGGACCATCCCCTACGAAGGGAGCACGGTCGTGTTCACCGTAACGACCGACGGCAAATGGACCTATGCGATAGACCAGAGCAAGACCGACTGGTTCACCCACCCCACCGTCGACGGCATGACGCTGGCGATTCTGATTCCGGAAAACACCGTGAGCAGGGAGCGCTCCGGCGTAGTCCGGTTCATCTCGGTCTCGGACCCCACGCTGGTCGAGGAGTTCACCATCACGCAGGAACCCGGACCTGTGCCGCCCGAAGCGCCGAAAGCCGACCTGCTCGACGTTGTCTTCCACGCCGACGGCACGGCCGAGGACGTATCGCCGCTCAAGAACGAGGTGCTCTCCTACCCCGGCACGGCGCTGACCTGCTATTACCACGACGTCTACAAGCGCATCGTGACCAACTACACGCACACCCCGGGGCAGGGTTCCCGCAAGGATTCCTATTACCGGGTGGACTACTACACGAACGAGACGTTCAAGCAGGGTCTGGACGACGGCCACACGCTGGAGGTCGTCCTGCGTTCGAACCGCAACGACGGCACGAAGGAGTACAAGCCCTTCTCGGCGCATGAAGCCGGCGGCACGGGTTTCCTGATCTGCAAGGAGGGCCAGGGAGGCCATCCGGCCTGCATCACATTCCTGCCCAATGTGAGCACCACGGGCAAAAGCACGTGGCGCTGGGCGCAGAGCGACGTGACGCCCGAACCGGGCCGCTACTACCACGTCGTGGGCGTCTGGGACAAAACCGCCGAGAAAGCCTATATCTACGTGGACGGCCAACTCAAGGGCACGGCCGACGCTCCGGGCGAACTGATCCACGCCAAGGACGGCGCACGGTGGTTCGCGCTGGGCGGCGACTCGGCCGTAGGCTCGATGGGCAACGCATGGAACGGCGAAGTGGTTCTGGCCCGCGTCTTCGACGACGCGCTGACCGGGGACCAGATCGCCCTGCTCTACCAGGATGCGGCGTTCGCCGGCCAGACGCCCGTGGAATTCGCACTCTCGAACCTCACCTACCTGACCAGGTGCGAGATCGGCGCAGGCTACACCTATACGGTCTACGGCAACGGTTTCGCAGCCGGCGACAAGGTGAAGTTCACCTCGTCGGCCAACGTGACCGCAGCGTTCACGGCCGACGCCGCATTCACCGAAGCCTCCGGCGACAATACCCTTCAGTCGCTGGCAGTGACCCTCCCCGCGGGGATTCCCGCCGGAACGGGCCGGTATTTCATGGCGCTCGTCCGCAACGGCAGCCAATACCCGCTCGGCACGGTCGAATTCACCGTCTGCGACAATCCCTCCGTCTCGATGCCCCGGATCATCGCGCACCGCGGCCAGCATCAGGACGGCGTGGAGAATTCGAC
The DNA here is from genome assembly GCF_001915285.1 of Alistipes sp. 56_sp_Nov_56_25. Lineage (NCBI taxonomy): Bacteria > Pseudomonadati > Bacteroidota > Bacteroidia > Bacteroidales > Rikenellaceae > Alistipes > Alistipes sp. 56_sp_Nov_56_25. The sequence continues at coordinate 71,270 of NZ_MNQF01000002.1, read as the reverse complement.
CGAGAATTCGATCGCTGCCCTGACCAACGCCCAGAAACTGGGCATCCACGGCGCCGAGTTCGACGTCTGGATCACCGCCGACGACGTGCCGGTGATCAACCACAACACGACGGTGGCAGGCAGCGACCTGCGGATCGAAGAGAGCGCCTATGCACAGATCAGGGACCTCACGCTGGCCAACGGCGAAAAACTACCGACGCTTGACGCCTATCTGGAGCAGGGCGCCAAGGACGCTTCGATGAAACTGATCTGCGAAATCAAGACCCACAGTTCGGCCGCAAGCAACACGCGGGCCGTCAACGCCGTCGTGGCCGCCGTCAAGGCGAAGTCGATGGAGACGCGGGTCGATTACATCGCCTTCGACTACGAGGTCTGCAAGCAGCTCCGGGCGGCCATGCCCGCGGCCGGCGTACAGTACCTGGGCGGCGACAAGGCTCCGGCCGAAGTCGCGGCGGACAAGCTCTCGGGCATCGACTACCAGTATTCGACCGTGCTTTCGAAAAAACCCGAGTGGGTGACGGAAGCCCACGCCGGCGGAATCGAGGTCAACGCCTGGACGGTCAATTCGACGGCCGACATGATGGCCTGCATCGCGCTGGGTGTCGACTACATCACCACCGACAACCCCGCCACGCTGAAAAAACTGCTGGAGACACCGTTCGTCACAGCCCCGAAATAACCGCGGAGGCTCCGTTTCGGATTTCTGGATTCGCAGGCCGGACGATTGTCCGGCCTGCGTTCTTTGCGGAATCCGCGTTTTTTTATTAGTTTTATATCCGAAATCAACCTTATACGACAACCCTGCAATGAAGAAACTTTTGGTATTGGCATGGGCCGGCGCTGCGTTGCTGTCCGGCGGCATGCTCCGGGCGGAAAACATCCTGCTCTCGACCCGGAATTCCTCGCTGCTGCTGACGGCAGAAAAAGGCAAAACCCCTCTGTTCCAGTATTTCGGAGCGCGCGTCGCCTCGCCCGACGACATCCTCGCCAGCGGAGCGGCGTTCGGCGATGCGGCCTACCCGCAGTTCGGCGCCCAGTGTTACCGCGAGGTAGCCATTCAGGCGACGCACGGCGACGGTTCGATGTCGCTCGAACTGGCGGTCGAGTCGGTGTCGCGCGACCGCAGGGACGGCTCCGAAACCACCGCCATCGCCATGAAGGACAAGCACTACCCGTTTTTCGTGACGCTCTTCTACAAGACCTACGACGACTGCGAGGTGATCGAGACGTGGACCGAGATCAGCCACACGGAGAAGAAACCCGTGACGCTCTACCGGTTCGCATCGGCCTACATGCCCGTCCGCCGGGGCGACACGTGGCTGACGCATTTCCACGGCACATGGGGCGCGGAGTGCTACCTCCACGAAGAGCCGCTGACCGACGGCATGAAGGTGCTCAAGAACAAGGACGGCGTGCGCAACACGCAGCGCGACAACCCCTCGCTGATGATCTCGCTCGACGGACGCCCCCGGGAGTTGACGGGCCGCGTCATCGGCGGCACGCTGGCCTGGGCCGGCAACTACCGCATCGCCCTGGACAACGACAACACCCACACCACGCACCTCTTCGCGGGCATCAACGAGGAGCAGTCGCAATACACGCTGCAACCCCGCGAGGTCTTCACGACCCCGGTATTCGCCTTCACGTTCAGCGACGAGGGCAAGAGCGGCGTGAGCCGCAACATCCACCGATGGGCGCGCCTCCACCGGCTCAACCACGGAACCGAGCTTCGCGACGTGCTGCTCAACTCGTGGGAGGGCGTCTATTTCAAGGTCAACCAGGAGGGCATGGACCGGATGATGGCCGACCTGGCGGACCTGGGCGGCGAACTGTTCGTGATGGACGACGGCTGGTTCGGCGACAAATACCCGCGCAACAACGGCGAGACGAGCCTCGGAGACTGGACGGTCTGCCGCGAGAAACTGCCGCAGGGCATCGAGGGACTGACCGAGTCGGCCCGCAAACACGGCGTGAAGTTCGGCATCTGGATCGAACCCGAGATGACCAACACCCGGAGCGAACTCTATGAGAAGCATCCCGACTGGGTGATCCAGCAGCCCTACCGCGAAAACCGCAAGGGCCGCGGCGGCACGCAGCAGGTGCTCGATCTGTCGAACCCCGCGGTGCAGGAGTTCGTCTTCGGCGTGGTCGACCGTCTGATGACCGCGCATCCCGACATCGCCTACATCAAGTGGGACGACAACATGACGCTCTACAACTACGGCTCGACCTTCCTGCCGGCCGACCGGCAATCGCACCTCTACATCGAGTACCACCGCGGCATGGACAAGGTGCTGCGGCGCATCCGGGAGAAATATCCCCGTCTGGTGATGCAGTCGTGCGCCAGCGGCGGCGGACGGGTCAACTATGGCGTCCTGCCCTACTACGATGAATTCTGGACCTCGGACAACACCGACGCTCTGCAACGCATCTACATGCAGTGGGGCGTGTCGAACTTCTATCCCGCCGTGGCGATGGCCTCGCACGTGAGCGCCTCGCCCAACCACCAGACGGGCCGCAACGTTCCGCTCAAACTGCGCTTCGACGTGGCCATGTCGGGACGCCTGGGGCTGGAGCTGCAACCCTCAAAGATGACCGGCAAAGAGAAGGAGTTCGCACGCAGGGCGATCGCCGACTACAAGGAGATCCGTCCCATCGTGCAGCAGGGCGACCTCTACCGGCTGATCTCGCCCTACGACAAGACAGGCTATGCATCGCTGATGTACGTCGCACCCGAAAAGGACCGCGCCGTCTGGTTCGTCTACAAGCTGGAGCACTTCCTCAACATGCCGTCGCCGGCCTTCCGCATGGCGGGTCTCGACCCCGGCAAACGCTACCGGATCACCGAACTGAACGTCGACGGGAAGCCGGTCCCGCAGGACGGCAAGACCTTCAGCGGCGCGTTCCTGATGGAGAACGGACTCGAATTCACGGTGGGCAAGGAATATGCGAGCCGCGTACTCGAACTCAAAGCGGTGGAGTAATTATCGGTCAGAAACGGCTGTCCGAAATCCGGGCCGCCCAACAAATCCCCGAAACGACGCCCGGTCCCGGGAGGTTCGTTTCGGGGATTCCGCATCTCTTTTCGCTCTTTTCCCTGCATATCCGCCGTTTCATCCGCCTCGCTGCAATTCCGGCGGCGGCGTTCTTCACACACAAAGGTTTTAACAAGGCATCCTGTCATTTAATTATGAATTATGAATTATGAATTATGAATTTTAGTTAACTTTGCGGATCGTAACGACTAAACATAACATATCGCCATGTACAGAACCCATACCTGCGGCTGCCTCCGGGCCTGCAACGTCAACCAAACCGTCACCCTGGCCGGATGGGTGCAGAAAGTGAGGAACCTCGGCGCCATGACCTTCATCGACTTGAGGGACCGTTACGGCATCACCCAGATCGTCGTCGAGGAACACTCCCCCGCCGAGGCGCGCGAAACGGTCTGCCGCGTGGGCCGCGAATGGGTCATCCAGGTCGTCGGCAAAGTCGTCGAGCGGCAGTCGAAAAACCCCAAAATGCCGACGGGCGACATCGAGGTCACGGCCGAGAAGGTGGCCATCCTGCACGAAGCCGAAGTGCCCCCCTTCACCATCGAAGAGGTCTCGGACGGCGGCGACGACCTGCGCATGAAGTACCGCTACCTCGACCTGCGGCGTCCGCCCCTGCAACGCAACATGATTCTGCGCCACAAGATGGCCCAGGAGATCCGCCGCTTCCTCTCCGACGAGGGATTCCTCGAGATCGAAACCCCCTGCCTGGTGGGTTCGACGCCCGAAGGAGCGCGCGACTTCGTCGTGCCGAGCCGCATGTCGCCCAACCAGTTCTACGCCCTGCCCCAATCGCCGCAGACGCTCAAGCAGCTGCTGATGGTCGCCGGCTACGACAAGTATTTCCAGATCGTGCGCTGCTTCCGCGACGAGGACCTGCGCGCCGACCGCCAGCCCGAGTTCACGCAGATCGACTGCGAAATGTCGTTCGTCGAGCAGGAGGACGTGCTCGAAATCTTCCTGACCGAGCCGCTGCGCCGCATGCCGTGGATCGAGGCGATGGAGAAATACGGTTCGGACAAACCCGACCTGCGCTTCGGCATGGAGTTCGCGGAGATCACCGACCTCGCCAAGGGGCACGGCTTCAGCGTATTCGACGAGGCCGAATACATCACCGGATTCGCCGCCACGGGCTGTGCCGCGTACACCCGCAAGCAGATCGACTCGCTGACGGAGTTCGTCAAGCGGCAGCAGATCGGCGCCAAGGGCCTCGTCTGGATTCGCGTCGCGGAGGACGGCGTGAAGTCGTCGATCGACAAGTTCTACTCCCCCGAGGAGGTGCGCGCCATGGCCGAGCGCTGCGGCGCTGTGGCCGGGGACATGGTCTTCATCCTCTGCGGCAAGAAGTTCAAGACGCTGACGCAGCTGTGCGCCCTGCGCCTCGAAGTGGCCCAGCAGCTGGGGCTGCGCGACCCGCAGAAGTTCGCCCCGCTGTGGGTGGTGGACTTCCCGCTGTTCGAGTGGGACGACGAGACGCAGCGTTACTACGCCGTGCACCACCCCTTCACCTCGCCCAAGCTCGAGGATGTGCAATACCTCGACAGCGACCCGGGCCGCGTGCGCGCCAACGCCTACGACTTCGTCTGCAACGGCACGGAGATCGGCGGCGGTTCGATCCGTATCCACGACTCGAAGTTGCAGGAGAAGATGTTCGAACTGCTGGGCTTCACGCCCGAGGAGGCGCAGAAGCGCTTCGGCTTCCTGATGAACGCCTTCAAGTACGGCGCGCCCCCTCACGGCGGCCTTGCGTTCGGTTTCGACCGTCTGTGCTCTTTGTTCGGCGGCTCGGAGTCGATCCGCGACTACATCGCCTTCCCGAAGAACAACGCCGGCCGCGACATGATGCTCGACGCCCCGGGCTACATCGACCAGTCGCAGCTCGACGAACTGTATCTGGAGCTGCGGAAGCCGGAGGAGTAATTAAAGAAAACAGAGAGCGATTTCAAAATATGAATCGCTCTCTGTTTTTAGATGTCCTGTACCTGTTCTTTTCTCATTAACGCAACATTTGCAGTATCATAATAGTTTATAACGATACGACAAGTATTCGTCATTTCTATCATAACATATCCAATAAGAACATCATCCTTAATGTATGAAAAATCCGTTTTATAAATACATTGATCATGTTTTAAGGCAAATAGCTCATGACCATCACCGTCTTTCCAAGTTCCTGTAAACTCTTTCTTGTCTAAAATAGGATCACCATATTTTTTTGAATAAAACCACACCAAGTTTTCATATGCTGATTTAATCTGGCTCCATGCATCATAAACCTGCTCAAAAATCACAGTAACACCACATACAATGTCAGTACGCGGAGTAGAGTGAATAATAACCAAACAAGCCCGTCCCACAAATTCTCCTGACAAACAATCATCAGAGCCAAGCTCTACAATATATCCGCAACGCTTTAATTCTTTCACAAACTCCTGTTTGTTGCCATCTATCGGCAGACCTTTGAACGTCAAATGTTCAGTTTGCGCATAGGACAGCACACAAAACAACGAGGTGCAAATCGTCAGCAATAACTTTTTCATAATCGAGGCTTTTCATCCACCTGCACCCCGGCGGCATAAACAAAAAAGAAAGCGTGGTGCCGAAGCCCATTTCAGAATCGCAGGTCGTAGGATACCTTTGCAGCCAAAATAAGCAACAACCCCCACGCCTATACCCGCAGAATACGGATACGACGCAGCAAGATGTTTGCCTATTCCGCGCTGCAATGAATTTCCTACGTTCACGATTCGGGAACAGACTTACACTTTCCGTGTTTGTCAGTATGTTCGACAAATATAGGATTATTTTTTGAAAATTTCCTATCTTTGTTCCTAATAAATCGAACATGCCATGCCGAACATTCCTTTAGCCGAACGACTGCGCCCCCGCACGATAGACGAATACATCGGGCAGGAGCACCTCGTGGGCAAAAACGGGGTGTTCCGCAAGTTCTTCGAGACGGGCAACGTCCCGTCGTTCATCCTCTGGGGACCTCCGGGCGTGGGCAAGACCACGCTGGCGAAGATCGTCGCCACGCAGTTGGAACGCCCGTTCTTCACCCTCTCGGCCGTCACGTCGGGCGTGAAGGACGTGCGCGAGGTGATCGAGTCGGCGCGCAAGCAGCGGTTCTTCGACCAGAAGGCCCCGCTGCTGTTCATCGACGAAATCCACCGTTTCAACAAGTCGCAGCAGGATTCGCTGTTAGGGGCCGTCGAGCAGGGCGTCTTCACGCTCATCGGCGCGACGACCGAAAACCCCTCGTTCGAGGTGATCTCGCCGCTCTTGAGCCGCTGTCAGGTCTACATCCTCAAGTCGCTCGAAGACAAGGACCTGCAAGTGCTGCTCGACCGTGCCCTGACGACCGACACCGAGCTGAAAGAGCGCGACATCGAGGTCACGGAAACCGGCGCGCTGTTCCGCTTCTCGGGCGGCGACGCGCGCAAGCTGCTCAACATCCTCGAAATCGTCGTCGGGGCCACCGACGGCAAGGTGACGATCACCGACCGGTACGTCACCGACTGCCTCCAGCAGAACATCGCCCTCTACGACAAGAACGGCGAACAGCACTACGATGTCATTTCGGCCTTCATCAAATCGGTCCGGGGCAGCGACCCCAACGCCGCGATCTACTACCTGGCGCGGATGCTGGCCGGGGGCGAGGAGCCGCGGTTCCTGGCCCGGCGTCTGGTGATCCTGGCCTCGGAGGACATCGGGCTGGCCAATCCCAACGCCCTGCTGCTGGCCAACGCCTGCTTCGACACGGTGCACAAGATCGGCATGCCCGAGGCGCGCATCACGCTGGCCGAGACGACGATCTACCTGGCCACCAGCCCCAAGAGCAATTCGGCCTACATGGCCATCAACAAGGCGATGTCGCTGGTCGAGCGCGACACCACGAACCGTCCCGTGCCGCTGCACCTGCGCAACGCCCCGACCCGCCTGATGGACAAGGCGGGCTACGGCAAGGGCTATAAATACGCCCACGACTACGCCGGACACTTCGCCGAGCAGGAGTTCCTGCCCGAGAGCCTTTCGGGCACGAAGTTCTACGAACCCGACACGCAGAACGCCGCCGAGGCCAAAATCGCCGAACGGATGGCGCAGCTGTGGAAAGACAAGTACCAATGAAACGCATCGGCATTATATCCGACACCCACGGAACCTTCGACGACACGCTCCGCGAATTTCTGAAAGACGTGGACGAAATCTGGCATGCGGGCGACATCGGCTCGATCGAGCTGGCCGACCGGATCGCCGCATTCAAGCCGCTCCGCGCCGTGAGCGGCAACATCGACGGCGGCATGACCCGCCGCGTCTATCCCGCGTTCCAGGCCTTCGAGTGCGAGCGGGTGCAGGTGCTGATGACCCACATCGGAGGTTATCCCCGCCATTACGACCCGCGCGCCGTGCAGAAAATCCAGTCCGTGCACCCGAAACTCTTCATCGCCGGGCATTCCCACATCCTCAAAGTCATCTACGATCCCGTCTACGACCTGCTCCATGTCAACCCCGGAGCCGCCGGGGAGTTCGGCTTCCACAAGGTCCGCACGGCCGTACGCCTTACGATCGACGGCGCGGAGATGCGCGACATGGAGGTCGGCGAGTGGCCCCGCAACTGAAAACCCGGCGGGCGGAGAGCTAAAACCGACTGTCCGGGAGAGCCTTTTCCGTCACAAAATCACCCGAAATAAAATTTTATACCCCAAAAGGCCGGAAATGCATTCCGGGCGGATTTCGGTGATCGTCAGCGAAATATCCGAAACATTCCGGCAAGTCGCGTCATAAAAAAGCCGATTCTATACATTTCCGTCCGGAAACACTCCGATAAAGCCCGCAAGATATTGGAAGTCAGCCGGTAAACCCGATGCCTTGGGGCTGCTCCGAAAATGCCCGTCCGACGGAAAGGCCTCTGCGTCAGCCACCAAAGTTCAGACACTAAACAAAAACGGCCGCATAATAATCACATACGCGCTCTCGTTAGTATGGCGAATTCATAACGACGACGCAACATGCAACCAAAAATTTCGAAAACGTTGGAGGGCATCATCGCCCGTTCGGCATTCAACACGACGAAGGCGGGAATGACGCATTCGCTCAAGGACTTCCTCACGCTGGAACTGCTCCGCGAAGAGGGGTCGCTCGCCTACCAGCTTTTATCCTCCCGGCTCAAGGACTGGGAGCTTTATCAGGTGCGCCTGCGCATCGAACGCGAGGTAATCAGCGCCAAACAGCAGGAGACCCGGTCGCCCGAGGAGTATTACCGCGACTTCACCGAGGAACTGCTCGTAATGCCGGGCGTCGCCCGGAGCGTGTCGACGGCCCACGCGCTGCTGGCCATCATCAGCGACCGTTCGACGGCGACCGCGCGCGTACTGGAGATGTACGGCGTGACGGCCGACAGCGTGTCGGGAGACCTGCAAAAATTCGCCGTGGGCGACGACTTCCGCACCGAAGTGCAGGTTCACATGCTCGACTTCGGCGAGGAGAACAGGAACGAGGAGAAAGGCCCGGCCCACCTGCTGGACAAGTTCGGCGTGAACCTTACGCGGCTGGCCCGCGAGGGGAAGATCGACCCGATCATAGGCCGCGAGCAGGAGATCGAACGCGTGGTGCAGATCCTCTCGCGCCGCAAGAAAAACAACCCGATCCTGATCGGCGAGGCCGGCGTGGGCAAGAGCGCCATCGTCGAAGGGCTGGCGCTGCGCATCGCGCGCGGCGAAGTGCCCTACACCATCGCCGACAAAACGCTCTTCTCGCTCGACGTCTCGTCGCTCGTGGCGGGCACGAAGTTCCGCGGCGAGTTCGAGGAGCGCATGCAGCAGCTTCTGGACGAACTGCGCAAAGCCAAGGACACGATCATCTTCATCGACGAGATACACACCATCGTGGGCGCCGGCTCCACGCAGGGCAGCCTCGACACGGCCAACATCCTCAAACCGGCCCTCGCGCGCGGCGAACTGCAAACCATCGGCGCCACGACGCTCGACGAGTACCGCGAGAACATCGAGACCGACTCGGCCCTCGAACGCCGCTTCCAGAAGGTGGTGATCGAGCCGACGACACCCGAGCAGACGCTCCAGATCCTGCGCAACATCGCGCCCCACTACGAGCGCCACCACAAGGTGCACTACACCGAGGAGGCGTTGCAGGCCTGCGTGACGCTCACCGGGCGTTACGTCACCGACCGCTATTTCCCCGACAAGGCCATCGACGCGCTGGACGAGGCCGGCTCGCGGGCGCACCTGCAATCGGCACGCGAACCGGAGGAGCTGCGGGCCATGAAGACGGCGCTCAGCGACGCCAGGCGCGAACGCCGCGAAGCGGTCGAAGCGCTGGTCTACGAGAAGGCCGCCTCGGCGCGCATGCGGGAAATCGCGCTGCGCTCGAAGCTGGGCGAGAGCCGCGCCGAATGGAAGCGCTCGCTCGAAAGCAATCCCGTGGAGATCACCGCAAGGCATATCCAGGAGGTGATTACCGCCATGACGGGCATCCCTGCGGAGCGCGTCTCGGACGGCGAGATGATCCGTCTGCAAACCCTGCGCGAACACCTCGCCAAGCGCGTCGTGGGACAGCAGGAGGCCGTGGAGAAGATTTCGCGCACCATCCGCCGTTCGCGCGCCGGACTGAAGGACGAAAACCGCCCCATCGGCGTCTTCCTCTTCGTCGGGCCCACGGGCGTCGGCAAGACGCTGCTGGCCAAGGAGGTGTCGAAATGGCTGTTCGACGAGCGCCGCGGGCTGATCCGGATCGACATGAGCGAATACGGCGAAAAACACAACGTGGCGCGCCTGATCGGCTCGCCCCCGGGATACGTCGGTTACGGCGAAGGAGGCCAGTTAACGGAGGCCGTGCGTCGTCAGCCCTACGCCGTGGTGCTCTTCGACGAGATCGAGAAGGCCCATCCCGAGGTCTTCAACGCCATGTTGCAGATCTTCGACGAAGGACACCTCACCGACGGCTCGGGACGCAAGGTCGACTTCCGGAACACGATCATCATTATGACCTCGAACGTGGGTTCGCGGGCCGTGGTCCGGAAATCGGTGCAGGTGGGTTACAGCACCACCTCGAAGAGCGCCGTGGCCGACCGGACGCCCCAGAGCGAGTACTGCAAGGCTCTGGAGCACACCTTCGCCCCGGAGTTCCTCAACCGCATCGACGACATCGTGCTGTTCCGCACGCTGGAGATCGCCGACGTGGAACGGATCGTCGACCTGGAATTGCAGGGGCTGATGGCCCGCACGGGCAGGCTGGGCTACAAGGTGAAGATCACCGAAGGGGCCAAACGCCGGCTGGCGGCCATGGGCTACGAGTCGCGCTACGGCGTGCGTTCGCTCAAGCGGACGCTGATGGACAACGTCGAGGAACCGCTCTCGACGCTGATCATCGACGGCAAGCTCCACGAGGGCGACACCGTGATCGTGGAGTCGGACAAGGGCCGCGGCGTAAAACTGCGCGTGGCATAACCGACCGCTCGCAGAGAGGGACCGGGATCGTTTCCCGGCCCCTTTTCGCATTTTTCCGGCAGGAAAGGATGCGATATTTTCCATTTTTCCTAAATTTGTGCGAATATTTCATACCTCTTCAGAGAAACCAAATGCGTCCGATTTCTCTGAAAACCCTCTCCGGGGCCTTGTTTATAACCCTCTGCGCCGCGACGACGGCGTTCGCAGCAACCACTGAAGCCGACAGCCTGTCCGCAGCGCTGTCCCGGGCGCGCACGCCCGCCGAACGGGAGCAGACCTATGTCCGGCTGGCCGACCTCTGCGCCGACAGCACGGCGCTCGCCGCCCTCTACTGGGAAGCCGCACTCACCGAAGCCGCCGGAGCCGGAGACGACTACGGATGCCGGGAGGCGCTGGACCGGCTCGTGCAGGGATTCTCGGCGAAGCAGCCCGAACGGGCTTTGGAGTACGTCCGCCTTGCGGACAGCCTCCTGCCCGACCGCCGCTTCGCGCTGTTCCGTGCATCGCTCAACGCCTTCTGGCTCTGGAAGCAGATGTCGGTGGCCAACTCGTTCGAGGCGATCGACCGCGCGCAGGCGGAGTTCCGCGAGCGGCAACCGGGCAGCCTCACCCCCGAGGAGGAGATCGAATGGGAATTCCTCACGGGACTCTCCATCGACTATTCGTCGATCGCCACCGAAGCCTACGGCAACATTCCCCAGGCCATCCCCTATGTGGAGCAGGCTCTCGCCAAGCTCGAAAAATACCCGCTGGAGGAACGCGTTCACTTCGAAAAACTCTGCCGCGAGGAACTTGCAGACATCTATCTCTACGCCGACGATCCGCGCGCCGCCGGTCAGATCGGCCGGTGCATCGACCTGCACCGCGCGTGGGTGGCTGCCGACAAACGTTTCGAACGCCCCGCCGCGACTCGGCGGAATACCTGATGCGGTCCTACGGCAAGATGGTCTTCCTGGGCGGCCTCCTCACCCGGGAGGAGGTGGACGGCTACTACGACAAATGCATGGAGCTGGCGCGCGGGCGCGGCGACCGCGAGGAGATATACAACACCAGCGCCCGTTATTACCGGGACAGGGGCGACTACGAGCGGAGCACGGCCTACATGGATTCGCTGCTGACCCACTACGCCGAGACCGGCAAAAAGGCGGATCTCGGCTCCATCTACATAGCGCAGTCGCACCTGTATGAAAAGGCGGGCGATTACGCAAAAGCCCTCGAAGCCATGCGGAAAGGCAACGACTTCCGCTACCACAGCCGCATGGACCAGGCGCAGAGCAAGCTGGCCGAGATGCAGGCGCTCTACGACGTCAACCGCCTCGAACTCGAAAAGTCCCGGCTGGCCGACCGCAACAAACTCTTCCTGCTTGTCGCCGGCGGCATCGTGCTGCTGCTCGCCGGCTGGGCCGCCTACCAGCAGGCGATGGTCCGGCGGCTGAAGCTGGCGCGCACGCAGTTCATGGCAGCCAGCGAAGAGGCGCAGCGCCAAAGCCGCCGCGCCCAGGAGAGCGAAAAAATGAAGACCGCCTTCATCAACTCGATGTGCCACGAGATACGCACGCCGCTGAACGCCATCAACGGCTTCTCCGAACTGCTGCTCACGGAACAGAAGCCTGCGGCCCGGCAGGCTTTTCAGGCCGAGATCTGGAAGAGCACCACGGCCCTGACCGCCCTGCTGGAGAACATGCTCGAACTCTCGCAGCTCGTCAGTTCCGAAAGCCCGCTCCCGGTCGCCCAGACCGACATCCGCCTGCTCTGCGCCGAACGGCTGGAGCTGCAAAAGCAGCTCGGCGACAATCCGGCGGTCGAATACGTCAACGAAGCGGGAACGGAGATCGAGATACCCACCAATGCCTTCTACCTGACGCGCGTCGTCGACAACCTGCTGCATAACGCCGCCAAGTTCACCGCCGCAGGACGCATCACGCTCCGTTGCCGCAACGACGAGCCCCGGCGCACGTTGCAAATCAGCGTCAGCGACACGGGCATCGGCATCCCGCCCGAAAAGCAGGAGTGGGTGTTCGAACGCTTCACCAAGGTCGACCCCTTCAAACCCGGTTCGGGCATCGGGCTTTACCTCTGCCGCCTGATCGTCACCCGCCTCGGGGGCGACATCCGCGTCTGCCCCGAATACAGCGGGGGCTGCTGCATCCGCATCGAACTGCCCTACTGATCCGCACCGCGGGCACTTTCGCAGCCCCTTCCGGCGCTTTTTCCGCCCCGGGAGGGGTTTGTGAATTGCAATCCCGGCGGAAATGGCTATCTTTGCACCTCAATACCCGAATCGAATGTACAGTTTCGCAACATACAAAGAGCAATACAAAGCCAACCTGCGGCTGGCGCTGCCCGTGGTGCTGACACAGCTGGGGCAGATCCTCACGCAGGTCGCCGACAACCTGATGGTCGGCCGCTACGGAGGCAGCGACCCCACGCCGCTGGCCGCCGTGTCGTTCGGCGGCGCCGTCTTCTTCATCCTCTTCATCGCCGCCATCGGCATCGCACTGGGCATGACGCCTCTCGTGGGCGAACTCTACGCGCAGGGCGACCGCGAGAAATCGTCGGGACTGCTCCAGAACGGCATTCTCTTCTACGGACTGCTGGGCGTGGCGATGGCCGCCGTGCAGTACGCCGTCATCCCGCTGATGTACCACCTCGGCCAGCCCGCCGAAGTGGTCGACATGGCCATCCCCTATTACAGGATGCTGGTGTGGAGCATGCCGTTCATCATGCTGTTCTTCACCTTCAAGCAGTTCCTCGAAGGCGTGGGCAACACGAAGGTCGAGATGTTCGTCACGATCGCGGCCAACCTCGCGAACATCGGCTTCAACTGGGTGTTCATCTACGGCCGCTACGGATTTCCCGAGATGGGCGCCGAGGGCGCGGGCCTGGGCACGCTGATGTCGCGCATCATCGCCCCGATGCTGATGATCGGCTACTTTTACAGCCGCAGCAAATACCGCGTCTATCTCGAAGGCTTTTCGCCGCGCAACTACTCGTGGGCGTCGGTCAGACAACTGCTGCACATGGGCCTGCCGATCTCGATGCAGATGTTCCTCGAAGCCTCGGCCTTCGTCGGCACGGGAATTATGATGGGGTGGTTCAACAAGGAGACGATGAGCGCCAACCAGATCGCCACGACCATCGGCAACTGCGCCTTTATGATCGTCATGTCGATCGGCGCGGCCACCACCATCCGCGTGTCGCACTGCTACGGCGCGCGCGACATCGGCCAGCTGTCGCTCGCGGCCAAGGCGTCGTACCACCTCGTGCTGGCGTGGAACGCCCTCGCAGCGCTGGTTTTCATCACGATGCGCAACGTGATCCCGACCTTCTTCACCACCAACGCCGAGGTGATCGCCATCGCCTCGAACCTGATGGTCTTCGCTGCGCTCTACCAACTGTCGGACGGCATCCAGAACGTCTCGGTGGGTATCCTGCGGGGCATTCAGGACGTGAAGATCATCATGCCGATCGCCTTCGTCTCCTACTGGCTGCTGAACCTCCCGGCGGGCTACCTGTTCGGTTTCACGATGGGCATGGGTCCTTCGGGGCTTTTCCTGGGCTTCTCGTTCGGACTGTCGGCCGCAGCCGTGATGATGATCGTGCGCATCCGCCGCAGCATCAGCCGTTTGCATGCAAACGGGAATTCACAATCCACAATTCGCAATTCATAAATTCAGTTTGCAGGCATAGTTCCCGAATAAGCCAAAATTGTGAATTGTGAATTCTGAATTGTGAATTATTTTGTATCTTTACGCAAATTATACCCAATCATGGATACCGAAAAACGACATACGGGCGCCTGCAAACCCGAAGTGGGCCGCGGGTGCGCCTTTTGCAACTGCGGCTCGGAGCCGGAAGCCAAACTCTGCGACGGGTGCTTCAAGCTCCACGAAACGGCCTGGCTCGACGAGTACCCGGTCAACATGCCGAGCGACATCGTCGAGGTGCGTTTCAAGAACCCCCGCCGTTCGTTCTACCAGAACGTCAACAACCTCGACCTCAAACGGGGCGACATCGTGGCCGTCGAAGCGTCGCCGGGCCACGACATCGGCGTCGTGTCGCTCACGGGCGACCTGGTGGCGCGCCAGATGCGCCGCACGGGATTCAACCCCTACAACGGCGAATACAAGAAGATCTACCGCAAGGCCAAACCCTACGATATCGAAAAGTGGCAGGAGGCCATCGCGCTGGAGCACGAGACGATGATCGCCTCGCGGCAGATCGCCGCCGACATGGGCCTGAACATGAAAATCGGCGACGTGGAGTATCAGGGCGACAAGATCAAGGCCATCTTCTACTACATCGCCGACGAGCGCGTGGACTTCCGCGAACTGATCAAGGTCTTCGCCGAACGGTTCCACATCCGCATCGAGATGAAGCAGATCGGCGCCCGCCAGGAGGCCGGACGCATCGGCGGACTGGGCGCCTGCGGCCGCGAACTGTGCTGCGCGTCGTGGATGTCGAGCTTTTCGAGCGTCACGACCGGAGCCGCGCGCGTGCAGGACATTTCGCTCAACCCCCAGAAGCTGGCCGGGCAGTGCTCGAAGCTCAAGTGCTGCATGATGTACGAATACGACACCTATGTCGACGCCCGCAAGGAGTTCCCGCGCCTGCGCGAACCGCTCCAGGCTGCCGAAGGCGAATGGTTCTGCGTCAAGAGCGACGTGCTGGCCGGAACGATGACCTTCTCTTCGTCGAAGGACGCGATGGCCAACGTCACCACGCTGCCCGTTTCGCGCGTGCGGGAGATCATGGCGCTGAACCGCCAGGGCAAGAAGGTCGAACGGTTGCAGGACGCCGACGACATCCGCCCGGAGATCGAGGAGCCGACCTACCGTTCGGAGGAGGATAGCATCACCCGCTTCGACCAGGCCAAACGCCGCAAGCGCGGCGGCCGCAACAACAAGGGCCGCGGCGAGCAGGGACGCCCCGCAGGGCAGAACGGACAGACGCCGCAGGAGTCCGGCGGAGAGACCCGCCAGCCGCGTGAAGGACAGCCCGGCCGTCCCGACAGGCAGCCGCGCCGCAACGACCGTCCGCGCAACGGAGGCAACGGAGGGGAGCGTCAGAACGGCGGCAACGGCAGCAACGGCGAGCGTCTGCACAACGGCCGCGGCGACAATAACCGAGGCGAAAACAACAGCCGTGAACCCCGCGAGAACAACGGCCGCGAACCCCGTGAAAACAACGGAGGCGGCCGTGAGGGCGGAAACCGCAGCCGCAACAACCGCAACCGCCGCCGCGGAAACGGAAACGGAAACGGAAACAACGGCGGAAACGCCCCGGCCGGCAATAACGGCAACGGAGGCGGCAGCGAAGGCGGCAATAACGGCGGAACGCATCAAAACCAATAGCGCGGTGAAACGCTCGGCAGGGCATATCGCGGCCGTGGCGGCCGCGCTTCTGGCCGGAAGCTGCGTCTCGCCCCACCAGTCGGCGGTCACCGACGTCAACCCCGCCCGGTGGGACTCGCGGGCCGAAATCCGCCTGCCAAACGCAGACACCGTGTCGCTGCGCGACGCCGTGATCTTCCTGCGCTGCAACGACCGCTTCGCGGAGGACACGTTGACGGTCCGCATCGCCACCGTAACCCCCGATTCGCTCCGCTTCGGGGAGTGGTTCCTGCTCGTCATCCCGCACCCGAAAGGTCCCGCGGCCCTGATGCGCGAGGCAGCGATCCCCTACCGCCGCCGAATCCGCCTCACGCAGCACGGCGACTACCGCTGCTCGGTCACGCCGGTCCGCCCCGTCCGCGGGGTCGAAGCCGTCGGCGTCGACCTGCAGCAAAGCAGATAACCGAAAACACATTACCGTCCTGCCGGCCCCGCAGTCCGGCGGAACAACAGACCACTATGGGCAAAGACAAGCTCCGCAGGTTCCGCGAGAACCTGACTTTCGAATGTTTCGTGCAACCCGAATTCGACGAGGTGTTCCACCGCGACCACCCGCTGAAAGGGAACTGGAACCGTGATTTCTTCCGCAACGACAATCCCATCGTACTGGAACTGGGCTGCGGCAAGGGCGAATACACCGTCGCGCTGGCTCAGCGCGACCCGCAGCGCAACTACATCGGCATCGACATCAAGGGCGCACGCATGTGGCGCGGCGCGAAGACCGCCACGGACCGCAGGATGCACAACGTAGGCTTCCTGCGCACACGCATCGAGTTCATCGACGCGCTGTTCGCCGAAAACGAAGTGTCCGAAATCTGGATCACCTTCCCCGATCCGCAGCTCAAGACCCGGCGGGCCAAGAAACGTCTCACCTCGCCGCTCTACCTGGCTTGTTACGCCCGCCTGCTCCGGCCCGACGGGTGGATCAACCTCAAGACCGACTCCAAGCACCTCTACGCCTACACGGGCGAGGTCATCCGCCATTACGGGCTGACTTGCGAGGTCTCCGAACCCGACATCTACGGTTCGGGGTTCGCCGACGAGGTGCTTTCGGTCAAGACGGCTTATGAAACCCGCTTTCTCGAAATGGGACTTCCGATCACCTACACGCGCTTCGCGCTGGGCGGCCGGCACGAATTCCCGTGGTTCGACTGGGAGGAGGACGACAAGGAGGAGAAAGACAACGAGGCCGAACGGCAGCTACGATAGCCTCGCTCCCAGCTCCGACCACTCCGACCAGGCCTCTCCACCTTTCTTATAAACATTAGGTATCAATTATTTCGGGCTTATCTACTAAATTTTTAGATCGAAAATTTGTTTTACTAAAAATTTAGTAGTAATATTGTGTCGTAAACCCGAAACAACACGACCTATGAATACCAAGATTACGGAACTGACTCGCGGCGAGGAGGAGATCATGCAGATTCTCTGGCGTCTGGGCGACGCGGTGGTCAACGACATCATCGCCCGGACCGACGAACCCCACCCCAAGTACACCACCGTCGCCACGTTTCTCAAGATTCTGGAGAACAAGGGCTTCGTCAGCCATACGGCCGAGGGCAAGAGCCACCGCTATTTTCCGCTGATCGGCCGCGAGGAGTATGCCCGCGGCGTCATGTCGTCGATGCTTTCCAGCTATTTCGACGGCTCGCTGGCCCAACTGGTGTCGTTCTTCTCGCGCCATGAAAACATCCCCGCCCGGGAGATGGATGAAATTCTCGAAATCATGCACAACGCCAAAAAATAACCGTCGTGAAAACCCTCGCCATCTACGCCCTCGAAGCGCTGGCTTGCAGCGGCGTGCTGCTGGCGGCCTACGCCATCCTGCTCGAACGGCACGTGCGGTTCGGCTGGTGCAGGGCCTACCTGCTCGCATCGACCCTCCTGGCGGCGGTCATTCCGCTGCTGCGCATCCCCGTCTGGCCGGGCAAGGTGATCGAGGTCGCCCCGACGGTCGCACTGCCCGCGGCCGAATGGACCGCCGAGGTGGTCGAAGAGGCGGCTCCGGCCGTCACACCCGAAGCGATATGCCTGGCGGTATACCTGATCGGGGTCGGGCTGGTCGCGGGCGTCATGCTGTGGCAGGTCGTGCGCATCCGCCGGCTGCGGCGCAGTGCGGCGATCACCCGCACGGAGCGTTTCACGCTCGTGCGCACCCCGCAGCGGATCGCGTCGTTCTCGTTCTTCCGCTCGATCTACCTCTGGGACCAGATCTCGGCCGGAGAGTTGCAGGCCATCGTAGCCCATGAGGCGAGCCACGTCGCCCACCGCCACTCCGCCGAGCGCGTGGCGATGGAATGCATGAAGGCCGCGCTGTGGTGGAACCCTTTCGTATGGCTCGCCGCACGGCGGCTCACCGAAGCCGAGGAGTTCGAAGCCGACAGCGACGTGCTGGCCGAAGGGTACGACATCGAACATTACATGAAAACCATATTCAGGCAGCTATTCGGTTATAGTCCGGAAATAGCCAACGGGCTGCGGGATTCCTTAACCAAAAAACGCTTTAAAATGATGACAACGAAAACTTCCGGCAGGCACTCCCTGCTGCGGCTGGCGGGAACGCTTCCCGCCGTGATAGGACTCCTGTGCGCTTTCTCGCTGACCACGCGCGCCGCCGAGGTCCGGATTGCAGAAACCGAAAAGGCCCCGGCCGACGAAACGGCGTCCCAGGACGCAACGAAGAAAAAAGTCTCCGTAACCGTCTTCCAGAACGGCCAGCCGCTTCCGGGCGCAATCGTACTGATCAGCAGATCGAACGTCGGAACCGTGACCGGCAAGGAGGGCACGGCGCAGATTTCAGCGGCTCCCGGCAATGAACTTGTCATCTCCTACGTCGGCTGCCAGACCCGGAAAGTCCGCGTCTCCGACAAATCCGGCGCAGAGAGTTTTGAAATCACCTTGGAGACCGAGAGCAACAAGCTCGACCCCGTCAGCGTAACCCCCGGCGACCAAAAAACGCCCGCGCCTCAAAGCGCCGCAGGAGCCGAAAAGGAGCGGAAAGCCAAACCGCTCTATATCGTCGACGGCGTCGAGCGGACGAGCATCGACGACATCGCCCCCAATACGATCGAACGGATCAGCGTCCTCAAAAATCAGTCCTCCACCGCAGTGTACGGTTCGCGGGGTAAAAACGGCGTGATCGTGATCACCACCAAAGGCGCAGCCAAACCGGCGGCTGACGAAGCCGTTTTCAACGAGAAACCCGGATCGGTCAAAATCGCCTCCGCGTCCACGGAAGACATGCCGTTTCTGATCGTCGAAAAGATGCCTTCGTTCCGCGGCGGCGACCTCAACGACTTCCGCGCGTGGGTGCAGGAGCACCTCCAATACCCCGCCGAGGCCGTGGAACGGAACATTCAGGGCCGCGTGGTCGTGACGTTCACCATCGAAAAAAGCAACATCCTGGTATTGCAATCGCCCGACAAACTGCTTGCCGACGAGGCCCGCCGCGTGATCGCCTCCTCGCCCGCCGGAGCATGGACGCCCGGCGAGCAGCGCGGAGAGAAGGTGCGCGTGAAATATACGCTGCCCGTTGATTTCCGCCTGCCCCAGACCGAAAGCGCAACCGTGCAGGGCGCTCCCGACGGTAACGAACCATTCCTGGTCACCGAGAAGATGCCTTCGTTCCGAAGCGGCGAGATCAAAGACTTCCGCAACTGGATACAGATGCACATCCAATACCCGGCCGAAGCGATGAAAAACAATATCCAGGGACGTGTCATCGTCTCGTTCAAAGCAACATCCTGGTATTGCAATCGCCCGACAAACTGCTTGCCGACGAGGCCCGCCGCGTGATCGCCTCCTCGCCCGCCGGAGCATGGACGCCCGGCGAACAGCGCGGAGAGAAGGTGCGCGTGAAATATACGCTGCCCGTCGATTTTTACCTCCAAGGCAGCGGGGACAAGCTCTCCGAACGGCCTGAAAAACCCCAAGGCAGTCTCGACGGAATCCTCGTCGTGGGCTACGGCGCAACCTCAAAATAGCCCCCTTCTTACCATCAGCGACGGGCGGCGTCCACCCCAAGTTCAGCGGATGCCGCCCGTTTTTTGCCCTGCCCGCCGAAATCCGCCGCAAAAACACGGCATTCCGGGAACTTTTTACTACATTTACACGACTTTAACCGCTCGTAACATGGATGTAAAGATAGCCCCCGACTGGAAGGAACTCCTCGCCCCGGAGTTCGAAAAACCCTATTTCGCGCAGCTCACGGAGTTCGTACGGCAGGAATACGCCTCGCGGCGCATCTTCCCGCGCGGCAGCAACATCTTCCGCGCCTTCGACAAATGCCCGTTCGACCGCCTGAAAGTGGTCGTCATCGGCCAGGACCCCTATCACGGTCCCGGACAGGCCAACGGGCTTTGTTTCTCGGTCGCGGACGGAGTTCCCTTCCCGCCCTCGCTGCAAAACATCTTCAAGGAGGTCTCCGACGACACCGGCACGCCCATACCGTCTACGGGCAACCTCGACCGCTGGGCCGAACAGGGAGTGCTGCTTTTGAACGCCGTGCTCACGGTCCGCGCCCACGAAGCCGCATCGCACGCCGGCCGCGGCTGGGAGACCTTCACCGACGCCGTGGTGCGCGCCATCGCCCAGCGCAAAGAGGGCATCGTCTACATGCTCTGGGGCAGCTACGCCCAGAAGAAAGGCGCCATCGCCGACCCGCAGCGCAACCTGATCCTCAAAGCCGTGCACCCTTCGCCGCTGTCGGTCTACCGGGGATTCTTCGGCTGCCGCCACTTCTCGCGCGCCAACGAATACCTCCGCTCCGTGGGCAAGGAACCGATCGTGTGGTAATCCGCCCCGCCCGAAAGACGAAAAATCCCGGCCCTGCAAGAAGCAAGGCCGGGATTTTTACGAACTGCACGGGATTCCCTATCCCAGATAGGATTTCAGGAGTTTCGACCGCGACGAATGCCGGAGGCGGCGAATCGCCTTCTCCTTGATCTGACGCACGCGCTCGCGCGTCAGGTCGAACTTCTCGCCGATCTCTTCGAGAGTCATCTCCGAGGTTCCGATGCCGAAGAAGTACTTGATGATGTCGCGCTCACGCTCCGTGAGGGTCTCCAGCGCACGGTCCACCTCGGTCGACAGCGACTCGTTGATCAGCCCGCGGTCGGCATTGGGCGAATCGGGATTCACCAGCACATCCAGCAGCGAGTTGTCCTCGCCGTCGGCGAACGGAGCGTCGACCGATACGTGGCGGCCAGCGACACGCAGCGTGTCGGTGACCTTCTCCTTCGGGAGTTCCAGTTCCGTAGCCAGCTCTTCGGGCGACGGCGTGCGCTCGTGCTCCTGCTCGAAGCGTGCGAACGCCTTGTTGATCTTGTTCAGCGAACCCACCTGGTTGAGCGGCAGACGCACGATGCGCGACTGCTCGGCCAAAGCCTGGAGAATCGACTGACGAATCCACCACACGGCATAGGAGATGAACTTGAAACCGCGGGTCTCGTCGAACTTCTCGGCGGCCTTGATCAGCCCGAGGTTGCCCTCGTTGATCAGGTCCGGGAGGCTCAATCCCTGATTCTGGTATTGTTTGGCGACGGACACCACGAAACGCAGGTTGGCTTTGGTGAGCTTCTCAAGCGCTTCCTGGTCTCCTTTTTTAATTCGCTGGGCGAGTTCCACCTCCTCCTCGACCGTGATAAGCTCCTCCTTGCCGATTTCCTGCAAGTACTTGTCCAGCGAGGCGCTTTCGCGGTTGGTGATGGACTTTGTAATCTTTAATTGACGCATATTTTTTTCTAACTATCCTAATAATACTGCAATCCATAAACCCGCCCGGGCTGCGATTTACTCCACCAGCGTGTAGCTTGCCGAACGGCCGTTGGGATAAACGCCGTCGATCGAACGGACCTTCTCCGTCATCCGCTGCATGTCGCCGAGCGAATAGACCGGGCGGTCGTTGATGTGAGTGATCACAAATCCCTGTTTAACACGGGCGCGGGCCAGAATTCCGTCGGCCTTGATGCCGACCACCTGCACGCCGCCCTTGATGTCAAGTTCGCGGCACAGTTTGGCGCCCGCATCGGCGAACTTACCTCCGAGCGCATCGACAACGTCGACGTCCTCCTTGGTAACCAATTCCGTTTTACCTGCTTTATTACGCAAAGTAACATCAAATTGTTTCACCTTTCCGTCTCTTTTTACGGATAATTTAACCGTATCGTTGGGTCGGCGTTTGGCGATCTGCTCCTGAAGCGTCGAAGGCTCAACAATTTTCACGCCATCAATGTCCAGAATCACGTCTCCCTTGCGGATTCCGGCCTCCGAAGCGGCTCCGCCCTCGACAACTGCGGCCACGTAGGCGCCGCCCAGATCCTTGATGCCCAACTCTTTACCCTCCGTATCGAGGAAATCCTGATCCACGACGCGGAACTGTACGCCCAGCAGGGCGCGCTGCACGACGCCGAACTCCTTCAGATCGACCACCACCTTGCGGACGATCGACTCGGGAATGGCGAACGAATAGCCCACGTAGCTTCCCGTCTGCGACTTGATCAGCGTGTTGATGCCCACCAGCTCGCCGTGGGTGTTGACCAGCGCGCCGCCCGAGTTGCCGGGGTTCACCGCCGCGTCGGTCTGGATGAACGACTCGATCCTGAAATCGTTGGGAATGGCTCCCAGCTGCCGCGCCTTGGCGCTCACGATGCCGGCCGTGATGGTCGACTGCAAGTCGAACGGCGAACCGATCGCCAGCACCCATTCGCCCAGACGCAGCGCATCGGACGATCCGAAAGCCAGCGTAGGCAGCCCCTTGGCCTCGACCTTCAGCAGCGCGAGGTCCGTCGCCGAATCCTTGCCGATGAGTTTGGCGTCGAACGAACGCCCGTCGTTGAGCTTCACCTTGAGTTTCGAAGCCCCGTCCACGACGTGGTTGTTCGTCACGATATAGCCGTCCTCCGAAATAATCACGCCCGAACCGCCGGCCCGCTGCTCGCGGTACTGCGGACCTCCGTCGCCGCGGCCATAATCCTGCGGGATTCCGAAGAACTCCAGAAACGGATCGTAGCCCCGGCGCTGGGGCATCTCGACCTGCTGGATGGCCTCGATGTTCACGACGGCCTTCACCGCATTCTCGGCGGCGTAGGTGAGGTCGGGATACTGCTCGGCCTGGTAAGACGTAAACTGGGTTCCCAGCGCGGGCGTACGTTCCACCTCGCGCTCGATGTATGCGACGGAACCTCCGCGGTCCGCGGAAACCGTCCAAGCCGTCAGTCCGCCGGCTGCGGCCGACACGGCTACGAGTCCTAAAATCAAAAATGCCTTTTTCATAATGAATTAAATGTTTTGGTTCTATTAATCAGAGGCAACTTCATTACATAAGCTGTACGTTTAAATTTCAATTTCGAAGGACAAACGCACAATAACGTCCGGTTAGTATGTCCTTTTCGCACAAAAATCGGGACATCCTGCACGGACGCCCCGATTTTTCAGCGTATCCGGACGCTAAAGGCCGAACTCCCGCTTGATCTGCTCCACGGCATCAAGTTTCTCCCAGCCGAAGAACTCGATTTCGCGCTCGGTCTCGACGCCGTTTTCCCAGACCTTCTCCACCTTCGTGTAAGGACGATTGCCGAAATGCCCGTAGGAGGCCGTCGCCTCGAAGATCGGGTTTTTCAGGCCGAAACGCTTCACGATGGCCGCGGGACGCAGGTCGAAGAGCTTCCCGATGCGGCGGGCGATCTCGCCGTCGGTCATGCCGGCCAACGCCGCGGGACGGGGTGAATTGTAGGTATCGACGTAGATCGACAGCGGCTGCGCGATGCCGATGGCGTAGCTCAACTCGACCAGAATCTGGTCGGCGACGCCCGCCGCCACGAGGTTCTTGGCGATGTGGCGCGCGGCATAGGCCGCCGAACGGTCCACTTTGGACGAGTCCTTGCCCGAAAAGGCGCCGCCGCCGTGCGCGCCGCGGCCGCCGTAGGTGTCGACGATGATCTTGCGGCCCGTAAGTCCCGTGTCTCCGTGAGGCCCTCCGATCACGAACTTGCCCGTGGGGTTCACGTGCAGGATGTAGTCGTCGCCGATCAGTGCGGCCAGCTGGTCGCCGGCGCGCTCCAGACGCGCCTTGACCCGCGGAATGAGAATCGTGCGCACGTCCTCGCGGATTTTGTCCTGCATCTGTTTTTCCGCCTCCTTCTCGCTGCGGCCCTCGCCCGGGAGGATGAACTCGTCGTGCTGCGTCGAGACGACGATCGTATGCACGCGCAGCGGCTTGTTCGTCGTCTCGTCGTACTCGATCGTGACCTGCGACTTCGAGTCGGGACGCAGATAGGTCATCACCTCGCCTTCGCGGCGGATGACGGCCAGCTCCTTGAGGATCACGTGCGACAGGATCAGCGTCGCGGGCATCATCTCGCGGGTCTCGTTGCAGGCGTAGCCGAACATGATGCCCTGGTCGCCGGCGCCCTGCTCCTCCTCGGCTTCGCGGACGACGCCCTGGTTGATGTCCGACGACTGTTCGTGAATGGCCGACAGAATGCCGCACGAGTTGCCGTCGAACTGATAGTCGCTCCGGGTGTAGCCGATGCGGTTGATCACGCGGCGCGCCACGCCCTGCACGTCGACATACGCCTCCGAGCGCACTTCACCCGCCACGACCACGAGTCCCGTGGTGCAAAGGGTTTCGCAGGCGACTTTCGAGTTGGCGTCGCGGCGCAGGAATTCGTCGAGGATTGCGTCGGAAATCTGATCCGAAACCTTGTCGGGATGTCCTTCGGACACCGATTCCGATGTAAATAAAAAGCCCATTTTCATACATTTTTAATGGTTAAACGTATAAAATGGGAAAAATTGGCTGTTGAAAATAAAAAATGTGCTGTTTTAGCGATTTTTTATTGTGGTTTGCAATCAGTCAAATCTTTCCACATTTCCCCGCTTGACAGACGGGATTGCAAAGATAGGCATAATTTCGGAATCTGCAAAACAAAAGCCACCGCGTCGGGCGGTGGCTCCTGCACATTTTATATATAGGTCACTTCGGCGGCAACTCGAAAATCGTTGCCGCCGAACCCGGACGGTCTCCGCTATTTCCCGAGCATCTTCTTCACTTCGGCGGCGACGGTAGCCCCGTTGTAGCCGAACTTCTCGTCGAGCACCTTGTAGGGGGCCGACCAGCCGAAATGGTCGAGACCGTGGATCACGCCGTTCTCGCCCACCAGTCCCCGGAGATTGACCGGAAGGCCCGAAGTCATGCCGTAGCGCGCAACGCCCGCAGGCAGCACGCTCTCCTGGTACGAACGGGGCTGGTCGCGGAACAGCCCCTCGCTCGGGACGTTCACCACACGGACCGGAATGCCCTCGGCGGCCAGCAGTTCGGCGCCTTCGACCAGCGTTGCGACCTCCGAACCCGTGGCGATCAGCACCGCGGCGGGTTTGGCGGCATCCATCACCACATAACCGCCCTTGGCGACCTGCGCGGCCTCCTCGCGGCGGATGGCGCCCAGCGTCGGCAGGGTCTTGATGTTCTGGCGCGACAGCACGAGCGCCACAGGGCGGTGCTCCTCGACGGCCAGTTTCCACGCCATGACGGTCTCATCGCCGTCGGCCGGACGCAGCACGAGCATCGAACGCTCGTCGTGGTGGTTGCGCAGGTGCTCCATCAGGCGGATCTGCGCCTCGTGCTCCACGGGCTGGTGCGTCGGGCCGTCCTCGCCCACGCGGAACGAGTCGTGCGTCCAGACGTAGACCACATGCAGGCGCATCAGCGCCGAGAGGCGCACGGCGGGCTTCATATAATCGGAGAAGACGAAGAACGTGCCGCAGACGGGGATCACGCCGCCGTGCAGCGCCATGCCGTTCGCAACGCAGGCCATCGTCAGCTCCGAGACGCCCGCCTGGAAGAATTTCCCACTGAAATCGCCCTTCGTGAACGCCTTGGTCTTCTTCAGGTAACCGTCGGTCTTGTCCGAATTCGACAGGTCGGCCGAAGCCACGATCATGTTGTCGATCTTCTCGGCGAAGACGCCCAGCACCGTCGCCGATGCGGCGCGCGTAGCCACGTCGGCCTTCATCTCGATGGACTTGTAGTCGATTTCGGGAAGTTTGCCCGAAAGGAAATCGTCGAGTTTGCGCGCCAGCTCCTTATGCTCCGCGCGCCACGACTTCTCGACGGCGGCCTGCTTCGCGGCCCACTCCTTCAACGCCTCGCGACGTTCGGCGAAGACCTCGCGGCTCTCCGCGAAGACGGCGAACGGATTCTCCGCATCGCCGCCCAGGTTCTTCACCGTAGCGGCGAAATCGGCCCCGGCGGCCGTCAGCGGCTGGCCGTGGGTCGAGACTTTGTTTTCGAAGCTCTCTCCGGCGGGGCCTTTGGCGCCCTTGCCCATGACGGTATGGCCGATGATGAGCGTCGGACGCTCGGTCTCGCTCTCGGCGGCGACCAGCGCCTCGCGGATCTCATTGATGTTGTGCCCGTCGATCGACAACACGTTCCAGCCCCACGCCTCGTACTTCATGGCCACGTTCTCGGTCATCACCTCGTCGACCATCGTCGAGAGCTGAATGTTGTTCGAATCGTAGTACATCACGAAGTTCGACAGGCCCAGATGGCCGGCGATGCGGCCCACGCCCTGCGAAATCTCCTCCTCGACGGCGCCGTCCGAAATATAGGCATAGGTCTTGTGCGCCATCCACTCGCCGAAACGGGCGGCCATGAAGCGTTCCGCAATGGCGGCTCCCAGCGCCATGGCGTGGCCCTGTCCCAACGGTCCCGACGTATTCTCCACGCCGCGCATCACGTCCACCTCCGGGTGCCCCGGCGTCACGCTGCCCCACTGGCGCAGCGATTGCAGATCTTCAGTCGAATAGTGCCCGGCCAGCGCGAGCGTCGAATAGAGCATCGGCGACATGTGGCCCGGATCGAGGAAGAAACGGTCGCGGTAGGGATACGCCATATTATCGGGGTCGTAACGCAGGAACTCGGTGAAGAGCACCGTGATGAAATCCGCGCCGCCCATGGCGCCGCCGGGATGCCCCGACTTGGCCTTCTCGACCATCGCGGCCGAAAGGATGCGGATATTATCGGCAACGCGCGTAAGTTTTGAATTCGTTGTAGACATGGAGTTAGTATTTTATGCGTTTTAGCTGTTTATTCCCGGCAAAGATAGTCAAAAAGAAATTATCCGACTTGTTTAAGTTCTAAAATATTTGCCTTTTCTATCTTTTTCTTTGCATAAGGCAAAGTGACGGTGAACTTTCGGGCATCGGTCGAGGGGATGTCGAACATCGTGTCCATCATAATCGCCTCGCAGATCGAGCGCAGACCGCGCGCGCCGAGCTTGAACTCGACGGCCTTGTCGACGATGTAGTCCAGCGCGTCATCGTCGAAGGCGAGTTTCACGCCGTCGAGTTCGAACAGACGCTTGTACTGCTTGACGATGGCGTTCTTCGGCTCGGTGAGGATCGAACGCAGGGCCGCGCGCTCCAGCGGCTGCATGTAGGTCAGCACCGGGAGACGTCCCACCAGTTCGGGAATCAGTCCGAACGACTTGAGGTCCTGCGGCGTGACGTACTGCATCAGGTTCGAGCGGTCGATGGGATCTGCGTTCAGCCGCCCGTAACCCATCGCGCGGGTGTTCAGCCGCTGGGCGATCTTCTTCTCGATGCCGTCGAACGCACCGCCGCAGATGAAGAGGATGTTGCGCGTGTCGACCTGGATGAATTTCTGCTCGGGGTGCTTGCGGCCGCCCTGGGGAGGCACGTTGACCACCGTTCCTTCGAGGATTTTCAGCAGGGCCTGCTGCACGCCCTCGCCCGAAACGTCGCGCGTGATGGAGGGGTTGTCGCCCTTGCGCGCGATCTTGTCGATCTCGTCGATGAAGACGATGCCGCGCTCGGCCTGCTCGACGTTGTAGTCGGCGACCTGCAACAGCCGCGAGAGGATGCTCTCGACATCCTCGCCCACATATCCCGCCTCGGTCAGAACGGTCGCGTCGACGATCGTGAACGGCACTTTCAGCAGCTTGGCGATCGTGCGGGCCATCAGCGTCTTGCCCGTGCCCGTCGGACCGACCAGCACGATGTTCGACTTGTCGATCTCGACCTCGTCCTCCTTCGGGGCGTACAGCAGCCGCTTGTAGTGGTTGTAGACCGCCACGGACATATACCGCTTGGCGGCATCCTGCCCGATGACATACTGGTCGAGGAACTCCTTGATCTGCGCCGGCTTGAGCAGTTCCTCCATCTTGAGCGGAGCCGCCGCCGGACGCCGTCCCCGTTCGGAGGCGATGTCGTTGTCGACGATGATCTTATAGCCGTTCTCGATACATTTGTTACAGATATTCGCGCCGTCCGAACCCTGGAACATGATCTCCACGTCCGTGCGCTTGGCGCCGCAGAACGAGCAGCAGTCGCCGCCGTTCTTGTTGTTGTTCTTATTCTGTGCCATGCGGTTTACTTGTCTCGTTTGGAAAGCACCTCGTCGATCAGTCCGTAATCCTTCGCCTCGCGGGCCGACAGCCAGTAGTCGCGGTCGGCGTCCTTCTCGATCTTCTTGACCGGGACGCCCGAGTGGACCGAGAGGATTTCGTACAGCTCGCGCTTGGTTTTCAGAATCTCGCGCGCCGTGATCTCGATGTCCGAGGCCTGACCCTGCGCGCCGCCCAGCGGCTGGTGGATCATCACCCGCGAATGCGGGAGCGCCGAACGCTTGCCCTTGGCGCCCGCCGTGAGCAGCACGGCGCCCATCGAGGCGGCAAGCCCCGTGCAGATGGTCGCCACGTCGGAGTTCACCAGCTGCATGGTGTCGTAAATGCCCAGTCCGGCCGAAACCGACCCGCCGGGCGAGTTAATGTAGATCTGAATGTCCTTCTCGGGATCGACCGATTCGAGGAACAGCAGCTGGGCCTGGATGATATTGGCCGCGTCGTCGTAGATCGGCGCGCCGAGGAAGATGATGCGGTCCATCATCAGGCGCGAGAAAACGTCCATCGTGGCGATGTTCAGCTGACGCTCCTCGATGATCGTAGGCGACACGTAGGCCGCGCTTACCGACTGGAAATCGTGCAGTTTCAGCGAACTGATCCCGCAGTGGTTCCGTGCGTATTTTTCAAATTCTGACATAGTCGTATTTATTTACTCTTCATATTCTGCCTTCTGCCGGTCAGGAGCGCACAAGCCGCCGGAAGCATTCCGGATTCCCCATCGCCCCCGAAACCCGCTTCTTAAAGCGGGCGCGAAAACCGCCGCAAGCGATCCGGCCCCCGTCGCTCCCGAAAGCCGCCTCCCAGGCGGGCGGACGGGAGCGCAGAACCGGATGGGAAGCGTGAAAACCCACAGCCGCCCCTAAAAGCGCGTTCTTAAAGCACAAAGGACTTTACAAACATCACGCCTGCAAAGTCCAAAGATAGATAAAATTCCGCGAAACTTAAAGTTCCTTCGCCAATTTAGCGAAATCGTCCGCAGATACGGCTTTTTCAGTTACCTTGACCTTCGATTTGACATCCTCGACGACCTTCACCTCATAGAGCTTCTCGTAAATCTTCTGGCCCTGATCCTTGTCGGCGAGAATCTTCTCGGCGTAACCCTCCAGCATGTCGTCCGGCGCCGAGGGCATGCCGTACTGTGCGAACTGCGAGGCGGCCAGCGCCTTGGCTTCGGAGAGCGCCTCCTCCTTCGAAACGGAGATGCCGTCGGTCTTGATGAAGTGCTTCTGGAGGTAGTTCCAAGTGAACATCTTCAGGAACTGGTCGAAATCCTTCTCGATGTCCTCCATCGAGAACTTGCCCTCGTTGATCGTGTAGAGCCAGCGCTTGAGGAACGCCGCGGGCATCTTCAGGTCGGCCTTCTTCACGAGATAGTCGCGCACCTGCAACGTGAAGAGGTAGTCGCTCTCTCGGCGCAGCTCGGCCTCGATCTGCGCGTCGATGAACTTGTCCAGCCCGGCTTCGTCCGTGACGCCGCCCTGCGGGAAAGCCATCTTGAAGAACTCCTCGTTCAGCTCCGGCTCGGCGAACTTGCGGATTTTGGTGATCTCCAGTTCGAATTCGGGGTTGACGCCCTCCAGTTCGTTCTCCTTGACCTGCAGGCAGGCGGCGCGCTGGGCGGGATTTTTATAGAGTTCGTTGATATTCACCTTCATCTTGTCGCCGACCTTCTTGCCGATGAAAGGCTTGCGGTCGGCCTCGTCCATCGAGATCAGACCCACGTAAGCGTCCGCAACGTTCATCTCGCCGTTGTCGAGCGTCACCGACAGCGCCTCGTCCGAAGTCACCTTCTCGGCGTCCACCAGGCGGCCGAAGCGGCGCAGGTAGTTCGAACGGTAGTCGTCGTGCATCTTCTTGTCGACCTTGATCTTGTTGTAGGTCAGCTTATCCTTGTCGGAAAGCTCCAGCTTGATCTCGGGAGCCTCGCCGATCTCGAACACGAATTCGAACTCGGTGGCGTTGTCGAAATCGAAGTCGCCCTGCTCCTCCGCGGGAATCACGTCGCCCAGATAGTCGATGCCCTCCTTCTGGAGATATTCGAAAACGGCGTTCGAAGCCTGACGGTAGGACTGCTCGGCCAGGACGCCCTTGCCGTACATCTTCTTGACGATGCCCATGGGGACCATGCCCGGACGGAATCCGGGGATGTTGGCCTTGCGCTTGTACTCGCGCAGGGACTTTTCGACCTCCTGCCCGTAATCCGCCTCGCCGACAGTCACGCGGATCAGCGAGTTATTCTCGCCGCGTTGTTCTCTTACAATGTTCATAATAAATGAATTACATTTGTTATTCTTCGTATTTCCGTTCAGAATCGGGAGGCAAAGATACGAAATTATTCCATTTCCGGCAAGACATTACCCGTAATAATACGGTCAAATTATGATATACGGTTTGTTTTTCGTACCTTTGGGGCCGCAACGCCCCCCCCGCTTGCCGGGGAAGGTTCTACCGAGCCGTGCGCAATTCCGTTTTGATCCCATCCGGCTTTTCCGCAGCCTTTGGAGTCGCAACGCCCCTTTTGCCAGCCGAAAGGTTTTACCGAACCGCACGCAATTCCGTTTTGATCCCATCCGACTTTTTCGTATCTTTGTGAGCTATTTTGTTCCGAAACAATGAAAACGACCCCGATATTCCTGTTTTCCATCCTGCTGCTGGGCGCATGCGGCGGTCCGGCGGCGCGCGCCAAACGCCCCGGCGCAAAGGCGCAGGCCGCGGCGGCCGTGCAGGCCGAGCCGAAAACGTACACCTACCGCATCGCGGCGACCTACCCCCACTCGACCGGCGCCTACACCCAGGGGCTGCAATACGTCGACGGGACGATGTGGGAAGGTACGGGCCAGCACGGCGAATCGGTCGTTCGGAAGACCGATCTCGCGACGGGGAAAACCGAGGTCATGGCGCGCCTGCCCCGTTCGGAGTTCGGCGAAGGAATCACCCTGCTCGGCGGAAAGCTCTACCAGCTGACCTGGCAGTCCAACACCGCGCACGTATATTCGCTGGAGAACGGGAAACTGCAAAAGATCCGCGACTTCCGCTATCCGGGCGAAGGCTGGGGCCTCACGACCGACGGCGAGAAGCTCTACATGTCGGACGGCACGGCCACGATCCACACGGTCGATCCCGCGACGTTCCGCCGCGAAAAGCGCGTGACGGTGACCTACAAGGGCGCGCCGGTCGAATACCTCAACGAACTGGAGTGGATCGGCGGCAAAATATGGGCCAACGTCTACACCACCGACCAGATCGTCGTCATCGACCCCGCGACGGGCGTCGTCGAGGGCGTCGTCGACCTCGCGGGGCTGCTGCCCGAAACGGAAATGACCGCGACGACCGACGTGCTGAACGGCATCGCCTATGACGCCGAGGGGGACCGCATCTTCGTGACGGGCAAAAACTGGCCGAAACTCTACGAAATAGAAATTACCGAAAAATAAATGACGACAACGCTATACGACCAACTGGAGCGCCGCATCCTGCTGCTCGACGGAGGCTTCGGCACGATGGTGCAGGGCTACGGACTGCAGGAGGAGGACTACCGCGGCCGGCGGTTCGCCGGCTGGCCGGTGCAGCTCAAGGGCTGCAACGACCTGCTCGCGCTGACCCGCCCGGACGTGGTGCGCGAGATTCACGAAAAATACCTGCGGGCGGGAGCCGACATCATCGAAACCGACTCGTTCAACGCCAACGCCGTGTCGCTGGCCGACTACCGGCTCGAAGAGTGCGCTTACGAGATTTCGAAGGCCGCAGCCGGAATCGCACGCAGCGCGGCCGACGAGTTCACGGCCCGCAACCCGCAGAAGCCGCGTTTCGTGGCGGGATCGGTGGGTCCCACGAACCGCACGGCCTCGATGTCGGCCGACGTACAGAATCCCGCGGCCCGCGAGGTGACCTTCGCACAACTGGTCGAAGCATATACGGATCAGGTGCGGGGACTGGTGGACGGCGGGGCGGACATCCTGCTGGTGGAGACCGTTTTCGACACGCTCAACGCCAAGGCGGCCCTCTGGGCCATCGACACGCTCTGCGAGCGGCTGGGCCGCGCGATCCCCGTGATGGTCTCCGGAACGCTCGCCGACGCCAGCGGCCGCACCCTCTCGGGGCAGACCGTCGAGGCCTTCGCCGTCTCGGTGTCGCACGCGAACCTGCTGTCGGTCGGGCTGAATTGCGCCTATGGGGCCAAGCAGCTGCTGCCCTACCTCGAACGGCTGGCGGCAGTGGCCGGAACGCGCATCTCGGCGCACCCGAACGCAGGGCTTCCCAACGTGATGGGCGGTTACGACGAGACGCCCGAAATGTTCGCCGGGGATGTCGGCGAGTATATGCGTCGCGGACTGGTGAACATCGTGGGCGGCTGCTGCGGCACGACGCCCGCCCACATATTCGAATTGTCGAAAATATCCGGAGACTACGCCCCGCGGCCCGTTCCCGCGCCGAAGCACATCACGACCTTGAGCGGTCTGGAGCCGCTGCGGATCGTCCCCGAAGCCAACTTCATCAACGTCGGCGAACGCACGAACGTCGCCGGATCGGCCCGTTTCGCAAGGCTGATCCGCGAAGCCAACTACGAAGAGGCGCTCTCGGTGGCCCGCGCACAGGTCGACGCCGGGGCGCAGATCGTCGACGTCTGCATGGACGACGGGCTGATCGACGGTCCGGCGGCGATGCGCACGTTCCTCAACCTGATGGCCTCGGAGCCGGAGATCGCCCGCGTGCCGGTGATGATCGACTCGTCGAAATGGGAGGTACTTCAAGCGGGACTTGAAGTGACGCAGGGTAAGTCGGTGGTCAACTCCATCTCGCTCAAGGAGGGCGAAGCGGAATTCCTGCGCCGGGCCGCGGAGATCCACCGCTTCGGCGCTTCGGCCGTGGTGATGCTCTTCGACGAGCGGGGCCAGGCCGACACCTTCGAACGTAAAGCAGAGGTTGCGGAGAGGGCATACAAGCTATTGACGGACAACGGATTTCCACCCGAAGACATCATTTTCGACCCCAACGTGCTGGCCGTCGCAACGGGCATTGCGGAGCACGACGGCTACGCCAAGGCGTTCATCGACGCGACGCGCTGGATCAAGGAGCACCTTCCCCATGCGAAGGTCTCGGGCGGCGTGTCGAACCTTTCGTTCGCCTTCCGCGGCAACAACACGGTGCGCGAGGCGATGCACTCGGCGTTCCTCTACCACGCCATCCGGGCCGGAATGGACATGGGCATCGTCAACCCGCAGATGCTCAAAGTGTACAGCCAGATCGAACCCGAACTGCTCTGCCGCGTCGAGGACGTGATCCTCTGCCGCCGGGCCGACGCCGCGGAGCGGCTCGCGGAGTATGCCCACGGGGTGCAGCAGACGGCCCGGGCGCAGCCGCAGGCCCCCGACGCATGGCGTGCGGGGACGCTCGGAGAGCGTATCGCCCATGCGATGCTCAAGGGCGTGGCCGACTACGTGGAGCAGGATGCGCTGGAGGGTTACGAGGCGCTGGGAAGCCCGATGGCCGTGATCGACACGCTGCTGATGCCTGCCATGGAGCAGGTCGGCACGCTGTTCGGCGAGGGCAAGATGTTCCTGCCGCAAGTGGTGAAGACCGCCCGCGTGATGAAACGCGCGGTGGCGGCGCTGACGCCCTATATCGAACAGGGGTCGGCCGCGAATGCGCATAATTCGGGGAAAGTGCTGATCGCCACCGTGAAAGGCGACGTGCACGACATCGGCAAGAACATCGTGGCGGTCGTGATGGCCTGCAACGGTTACGAAATCCGGGACCTGGGCGTGATGGTCGAGCCGGAACGCATCGTCGAGGAGGCGGTGGCGTGGGGCGCGCAGTGCATCTGCCTGAGCGGGCTGATCACCCCGTCGCTCGACGAAATGGCCCGCGTCTGCGAGGAGCTGGAACGGCGAGGGCTGCGCATTCCGGTCATCATCGGCGGCGCGACGACCTCGGACCTCCACACGGCGGTGAAGATCGCCCCGGTTTATTCGGGCGTGGCGGTCCACTCCGCGAACGCCAGCCGCAACAGCCAGATACTGGCGCAGCTGCTCGGCCCCGACGGCGACCTTTACGCCGACAAGGTGAAAGCCGACCAGCAGGCCCTGCGCGAGGAGTACGCCCGCCGGCTGCGGGAGCGCGACCTCATTCCGATCGCCGAAGCGCGCAGGGCGCGGCGCGGCGCGGCGCAGCACGAACCCGTCGTGCCGCTCCACACGGGGCGCATGGTCTTCCCCGACTTCGACGTGGCCGACGCCGAACCGTACATCGACTGGAGTTTCTTCTTCGCGGCGTGGGGACTCAAGGGGCGTTACCCCGAGATTCTCGACCATCCCGAAAAGGGCGCCGAGGCGCGCAAGGTCTTCGCCGACGCCCAGGCCCTGCTGGCCCGCATCCGCGACGAGCGGCTGCTGACGCTGCAAGGGGTAGCGGGCATCTTCCCGGCACGCTCCGAGGGCGACGACATTCTGGTGACGGACGCGAAAGGGCGCGAAAAACGCCTCCCGATGCTGCGCAACCAGACGCGCGGCGAGGAGAACCTGTCGCTGGCGGACTTCATCGCACCGGACGGCGACTGGATCGGCTGTTTCGCCCTGACGGCCGGCATCGGGCTGAAGGAGCTGGCGGAAAAGTTCCGCGCCGGGGGCGACGACTATTCGGCCATCATGGCCAAACTGCTGGCCGACCGCCTCACGGAAGCCTTCGCCGAGGCCGTGCACGCCTTCATGCGGCGCGAGATGTGGGGCTACGAAACGGGCACGCCGCCCACCCCCGAGCAGGCAGTCCGCGGCCAGTACCGCGGCCGCCGCATGGCCTTCGGCTACCCGGCCTCGCCCGACCATTCGCTCAAACGCGAGGTCTTCGACCTGCTCGCGGTCGAGGTGACGACCGGAATGCGGCTGACCGAAAACTGGATGATCGACCCCGGGGAGGCGCTGTGCGGACTGATGTTCTCCGACGCCGACTACTTTTCGGTCGGGACCATCGGCGCCGAACAGCTGCTCGACTACGCACGCCGCCGCGGAATGGAGGCCGAAACCGTAAAAAAGATTATACCGAACAACGTATGAACGTCGTAGAGATCATCAACGAAGCGATCGCCTCCGGGCGCACCCGCTTCGCGTTCGAACTGCTCCCGCCGCTCAAGGGCGACGGCATGCAGAAGATATTCGCCGCCGTGGAGCCGCTGATGGCCCTCGACCCGGCTTACGTCAACATCACCTTCCACCGCGAGGGAATCAAGGAGACCGAGCGCGAGGACGGCAGCGTCGAATGGCACGTCGTGCGCCGCCGCCCCGGGACGGTGGGCATCTCGGCGGCCATCCAGAACCGCTACGGCGTGGAGGTGGTCCCGCATCTGATCTGCGGCGGACTGTCGAAATACGACATCGAGGACACGCTGATCGACATGGACTTCCTGGGCCTGCACAACGTGCTGGCGCTGCGCGGAGACAAGTCGCAGAACGAAAAGCGTTTCATGCCCCATCCGCAGGGCCACGCCCACGCCGTGGACCTCGTGCGGCAGATCGCCGACATGAACCGCGGAAAATTCATCGACGGCGAGGTCGAGGAGTGCCACCACTCGAAATTCTCGATCGGCGTGGCGGGCTATCCCGAGGTGCACGCCGAGGCGCGCGACATCACCTCGGACATCGCCCGCCTGCGCGACAAGGTCGACGCCGGGGCGGAATATGTCATCACGCAGATGTTCTTCGACAATGCCAAATACTTCGACTTCGTGCGCCGCTGCCGCGAAGCGGGGATCACCGTGCCGATCATCCCCGGCATCAAGCCCCTCTCGACGCTGCGCCACCTGGAAATACTGCCCGAAACGTTCGGCGTGAAGCTGCCCGAGGAACTCGTACGCGAAGTCAAGGCGCATCCCGACGGCGTGCGCGAAGTGGGAACCGAGTGGGCCATCGCCCAAAGCCGCGAACTGATGGCCGCAGGCGTGCCCGTGCTGCACTACTACACGATGAGCCGCACGACGAACATACAGAAAATCGTCAAGGCGGTTTTCTGACCCAAACCGATAAAACAGAGAATCAATGGAACCTGTCGAATTCCGCCGCCGCCTGCATGCGCACCCCGAACTGTCGTTCAAGGAACACGACACGGCGGCGTTCATCGAACAGCAGCTCGACGAACTGGGCATCGAACACCGCCGGATCGCATCGACGGGCGTCGTGGCCCGCATCAAGGGCCGCAAGACCCCCGAAGGCGACCGGCGCGCCGCGGTGCTGCGCGCCGACATCGACGCCCTGCCCGTCACGGAGCGGAACGACTGCGAGTGGAGATCGCAGAACGAGGGCGTGATGCACGCCTGCGGCCACGACATGCACGCCGCGGTGCTGTTCGGCGTGCTGAAAGCCTTCGCCGAGGCGCCCGATTTCCGGGGCACGCTCTTCGGGCTGTTCCAGCCGGGCGAGGAGTGCAACCCGGGCGGAGCCTCGCTGGTGCTGGCCGAAAAGCCGTTCGAGGGCTACGACGTGCGGGCCGTCGTCGGCGAACACGTCGAACCGCAGCTGGAGGTCGGGACCCTCGGATTCCGGGCCGGAAAGTACATGGCGGCAAGCGACGAACTGCGCTTCCGCGTCCGCGGCACGGGCGGGCACGGCGCCATGCGCAAGCAGCTCAAAGACCCCGTGGCGGCCGGCGCCGAACTGCTGACGCGCCTCATCGCGCTCAACGGTGAGGAGTGCGTGCTCTCGATCGGCCGCGTGGAGGCCGGGGGCGCGACGAACATCGTGCCCGACGAGATCTACATGGAGGGAACGCTGCGCACGTTCGACGAACGCGAGCGCGGCATCATCCACCGCCGCATCGAGATCATCGCCGCGGACATCGACGCCCGGCACGGCGTGAAGACCGAAGTGACGATCGGCCGCGGCTATCCGTGCGTCGTCAACGACGAGATCCTCGTGAAGCAGGCCACGGCCCTGGCCAAAGCCGAGAAGCTGAAGGTCGAGATGCTGCCCCTGCGCACCACGGCCGAGGATTTCGGGTTCTACTGCAAGCAATACCCGTCGCTGTTCTACCGGCTGGGCGTGGGCGCTGCGGCCGGACGCCCGCACACGGCGACATTCTTCCCCGACGAAGCGGCTATCGGCGTGGGCATCGCCTACATGCGGAAACTGGCCCTGCAACTCCTGGAAAAATAACGCCCGGTCCCGCAAAACGCACACAGGCCGGCCGCGACAGCGGCAAAACGGGCACAACGGAAATCCGACGGAGGACCGAAGCCCCGCAAATTTTTGAGAAATGATGAAAAAACAGAAACAACGCTCCGAAAACGGAGCACGGAAGACGGACCGCACCTCGATCATATTGAGCATGTTCCGGGAATTCCCCAACAATAAGTTCTCGCTGAAGCACCTGGCTTCGGCTTCCGGAGGCGCCACGAAAGAGGGCCGCCGCGAAACGTTAGAAATCCTCGGACGCCTCTTCGAAGAGGGAGTCGTCGAGGAGTGCGCGCGCGAAAAATACCGTCTGATGCAGACCCACCTGCCCCACTACGAGGGCGTGGCCGACATGGCCCCCTCGGGTTCGGTCTATGTGAAGGTCGAAGGGCAGGAGAGCGACATCTTCGTCAACCAGCGCAACGCCGCGAACGCCCTGAACGGCGACCGCGTCGAGGTCGTGGTGATGCACCGCGGCCGCAACGGACAGCTGGAGGGCGAGATCACGCGGATCATCGAACGCAACCGCAAGCCCTACGTGGGCGTGGCCGAAGTCGGGGCGCACCAGATTTTCGTACGGGCCGACTCGCGCCGCATGCCGATGGACATTTATCTCTCGAAGCGCACCTATCCCGACGTGCGCGACGGCGAGAAGGTCGTGGTGCGCATCGCCGACTGGCTCCCGGGCAGCAAAAGCCCCGTGGGCGAACTGGTCGAGCGGCTGGGCATGGCGGGCAACAACGACACGGAGATGCACTCGATCCTGGCGGAATACGAGCTTCCCTACCGCTTCGAACCCGAAATCGAGGAGGCCGCCCAGGCCATCGACGCCCGCGTCACGACCAAAGAGATCGCCCAGCGGCGCGACTTCCGGGGTGTCACGACCTTCACGGTCGACCCCGCGGACGCCAAGGACTTCGACGACGCGCTGTCGGTGCGCAAAATAAAGGACGGCGTCTGGGAAGTGGGCGTGCACATCGCCGACGTGACCCATTACGTGCGGCCCCACTCGGTGATCGACGACGAGGCCGTGGAGCGCGGCACGTCGGTCTATCTGGTGGACCGCACCGTGCCGATGCTTCCTGAACGGCTTTCGAACGAGCTGTGTTCGCTGCGCCCCCACGAGACGAGCCTCTGCTTCTCGGCGGTGTTCACGCTCAACGAAAACCTCGACATCCTCGAAGAGTGGTTCGGACGCACGGTGATCCACTCCGACCGCCGTTTCACCTACGCCGAGGCGCAGGAGATCATCGAAACGGGACGCGGCGACTACGCCGAGGAGGTGCTGACGCTCAACCGGCTGGCGCAGGCGCTGCGCAAGGAGCGCTTCAGGAACGGCGCGATCTCGTTCGACCGCGAAGAGGTGAAATTCCGCCTCGACGAGAACGGCAAACCGTTAGGCGTTTACTTCAAGGAGCAGAAGGAGTCGAACCAGATGATCGAGGAGTTCATGCTGCTGGCCAACCGCCGCGTGGCGGAGTTCTGCGGCAAACGCAGGACCGAGAGCGGCCGCTCGGCGGAGCGCACGATGGTCTACCGCGTGCACGACACCCCGAGCGAGGAGAAACTCGACCGCTTCCGGCAGTTCATCCTCCGCTTCGGGCACATCTTCAAGGCTACGAAGGGCCGCGCCGTGGCCAAGGAACTGAACAAGCTCTTCAAACAGATAAAGGGAACCACGGAGGAAAACGCCGTGGCGACGATGGCCGTGCGCTCGATGGCCAAAGCCTATTACACGACCGACAACATCGGACACTACGGTCTGGCGTTCCCCTACTACACGCACTTCACGTCGCCGATCCGCCGCTACCCCGACATGATGGTCCACCGCCTGCTGGCGCGTTACCTCGCGGGCGGCAAGCCGGCCGACAAAACGGAACTGGAAGACCTCTGCGCACGCGCTTCGGACCGCGAGGTCGTGGCCGCCGAGGCGGAACGCGCGTCGATCAAATACAAGATGGTCGAATTTATGAAAGAGCACATCGGCGAGGAGTTCGAGGGACACATCTCGGGGCTTACCGAATGGGGCGTCTACGTCGAGCTGGACGAAACCCACATCGAGGGCATGTCGTTCCTGCGCGACATCGAGGGCGACTTCTTCACCTTCGACGAGCAGCTTTACGAAATCATCGGCCGCTCGACGGGCATCCGCATGACGCTGGGCAGCCCGGTACGCATCCGCGTGAAGCGCGCCGACCTGCAGAAACGCCAGTTAGACTTCGAATTGCTGCTGCCCGGGGCCGCGGCGCGCCGTACGGAAGAGCCCCGCGGCAAAGGCCCGAAGGTGCGCACCTCGTCGCGCCGCAAAGGACGGTAGTCACGGAACGAGCGCCGGTTCGGCCGTAATACCCATATCCCCCGAAGGAACGGTTGTCGTGGTGTCCCACGACAACCGTTCCTTCGTATTCGG
Organism: Alistipes sp. 56_sp_Nov_56_25; assembly: GCF_001915285.1. Lineage (NCBI taxonomy): Bacteria > Pseudomonadati > Bacteroidota > Bacteroidia > Bacteroidales > Rikenellaceae > Alistipes > Alistipes sp. 56_sp_Nov_56_25. The sequence goes on along the minus strand of NZ_MNQF01000002.1, from coordinate 31,368 downwards.
AGAGCGCCCCGACCGCAGGACGGCAACGAAAAAGGGAGGCCCCGCAGGGTCTCCCTTTCCGGTGACGGGCGTTCCGCCCCGTCAGAAGAGATTCACGCCGTCGAGCGTTGCGATCAGGTAGGTGGCGGCCACCGTCAGGATGGCGTACAGCTCGGGGAAAGCCGCGAGGATCAGCGTCTTACCCATCACGTCGTGACCGTTGCCGATAGCGGCGATACCGTTGGCGCAGACCTTTGCCTGATAGATCGAAGCGGCGATGTTCACCAGACCGACCAGCAGACCGGCGCCGAAGATAGCCGCGCCCTGCACCATCGTCGGGTCCGTCAGACCCTTCTGCACCAGGAAGAAGCAGACGAAACCGTAGAGACCCTGCGAACCGGGAAGCGCCGAAAGAATCATGTAGCTGCCGAAAGCGCCGCCGTTCTTCTTCATGGCCCCTACTGCGGCCTGACCCGTAATTGCGGTACCGATCGACGAAGCGACACCTGCCAGACCCACCATCAGCGCTACGCCGACGTAAGCCAATACCAATGCTGTTGTTTCCATAATGTTTTGAGTTTTTTTTAATTGTTATTATTCGTTAGTATCGTTCATTTTACGAATCGGGTCGAAATTGCGCGGGGCCATTTCGAAACCGGCGTTCTTGAAAAACTCGACGAACGTCAGACGCAGCGGGTGCACGAACGACGAGATGGTCGACATGAAAAGGTTGATGCCGTGACCGATCAGCAGAATCGGAATCATAATCAGCAGCCGGACCACGATGTTCGCGCCTTCGGGCACGAATCCCGACGCCAGCGTGTTGAACACCAGCGCCAGCACACCGCCCGAAAGCCCGATGGCGAACAGACGGATATAGGACAGCACGTCGCTCAACAGTCCCGTGAGGTTGTTGTAAAGGTCCCACAAACCCGCGCCGAGGTTGATGAGCGGATTGCGCTTCGGATTGTTCAGAAGCAGCATCAGCACGCCGCCGACGCCCAGCGCCGCATAGAAGGCCGCCGATCCGGCCGTAAAGCCCGGAATGGCGAGACCCGCCATCGGAAGGCCCATGGCCAGACAGCACGAGACGAGGATGATGAACCACCCCAGCAGTCCCAGCGCACGGCCGAAACCGAAACAGCGAACGGTCATCCAGATGTTGAGCAGCATGCCGAAAAGAATCTGCACCACGCCGATAACCAGCGCGATGGAGAAGAACTGTCCCTGGAAATCGAGGAATTTCACCGAGGGGAACCACGTGCTCATGTTGATGCCGAAGAACGAGCCGCACAGCAGTCCGAACGCGACGGTCGACACGCCGCACAGCGTGGCGAACCACGCCGCCTGACGCATCATGCCGGGCTTTCGGTTCCTGGCGAGCATCCACCACCCCATCAGGGTCAGGATCAGTCCGTAGCCGGCGTCGTTGAGACAGATGCCGAAAAAGAGCATGTAGAACGGAGCGAAGAAGGGCGTGAGGTCCATCGTCCCGTATTTCGGGCGGGCGTACATGTCGCCCACCAGTTCGAAGACATGCGCGAACCAACGGTTCTTGAGCTTCACGGGCGTTTCGTCCTCGGGCGTGGGGTCCGATTTGAGGAAGACCACGTTGGGGTACTCCTCCAAAAGGGCGTCGACCCGACCGGAAGTCTCCTTCTCGGCCCAGCCCTCCATGACGACCAGCGTACCGTCGGCGGCCTCCTGCGCCGTAGCCTTCACCCGCACGCCCTGCAAACGCTCCTTCAGCGAGCAGGCGTGCTGTGCGAGCAGGGCCTCCGAAGCGGCCGCACGCGAAAATTCAGCGTCGAGGGTCCGGAGTTTCCCTTCGGCTTCGGCGATGCGGCGCTCCGCCTCGCGAATGTCCATCGTCGGGGTCTTCATCTCCTGCGCGTCGAGCGTAACCTCCTCGCCGGGCTTGGCCACGACGACGAACCACACCGTGGCATCGGTGCGGCTGACCTCCGAAACCGTATAGCGCTCCGACCACTCGGCCAACTGCTTGTCGAAGGTGTTGCGCTGGGTGAAGAAATAGCGCAGGACAATGCCCCGGGCGGCGAGTTTCCGCGTCGCCTCCACGTCGAACGCCCCCCAGGGACGCAGCTCCTCGGCCGCTTTTTCCAGCCGCCCGATCTCGGCGTTGAGCGTCGCGGCCTCGCGGTGCGCGGCGGCGTAATGCGCATAGGCCTCCTCGCCCGAAGCGAACGGCGCGGCGGCAGCGTCGCAGCGCTCCCCGGCGCGGAAGTTCTTCAGGAACTCCGCGGCCTTCGCAAGGCTCTCGATGTCCAGCAGCAGCTGGCGGTCCTCCTCGGAGGGTTCCCAACCCGCGGTGGTGATGTCCACCAGCCCGAGGCCGCGCAGCTTCTCGACGAAATCCTCACTCTGCGCCGCAAAGAGCACAAAGTTGTATTTTGACATTCTGGCTATCATAACATCGCGCCCTCCCCGGCGGCCTGCTGCTTGGTTTTCACGATCTTCTGGGCCGACTTGGAGAGGTTCTCCTCGTCCTCCATGAAGCGTTTGATCTTACGTATGGCGTCCTCGTACCCGGGTATCTGAACCTTTTCGTACAAGTTCACCTTTTGAGTGGTTTTGCGGCGCGCATGGTCCAGCAGTTCCATCTTCCGGTTGTAGACCTCGAACTCGATCCCCAGCTGCGCCATGCGCTTGAGGATGCCGACTCCGTCGGCGAACCACACCGGCGAGGAGAACAGATCGTAGGGTTTCTCCTCGAATTTCACTTCCTGCAGGACGGGCGTGCGCACACCCGCGATTTTCTGGACCGACAAATCGACGTCGGCAATGCGCAGGAGGTCACAATCAAACTCTCCCCAGAGCGACACCATGTAGTCGTACTCGGCCTTCAGAGCGTCGAGCCGACGACGGTAGTCGCTTGCGGAGTCCTTCGCCTTCTTCACTTCGGAGCGCAGGGCCGACTCCTTACTTTTGATCGTAGGGAGGGCCTTCTGGCGCATTTTCAGCTGTTTGCCGAGTTCGCCCAGCGAGGTCTTGTTATATTGGAATTTGATTGCCATTGCGCGTTACGCCTCCTTCCAGTATTTTTGGATAAGTTCCTCCTTGATGGCGACCTCCTCCCGGGTGAAGTACTTGGCGAAAAGCCCCCATGCGGTGTCGAGCATCTGGTTGATCTCGATATTGATATCAATGGCCAGCAGTTTCTCCGAGTAGTCGAAGGCGAACTTCAGGGTGCGCTCGTCGTAGTCCGAGAGGTCGAAGCCGTTCTCCAGCTTGGTCTTGGCGTTGGCCGCGTCGGCGTAGAGGCGCACGCAGGCGTTCATCACCTGCGGATGGTCCTCGCGGGTCTTCTTGCCGATGACGAGCTGTTTCAGACGCGACAGCGAACGGAACGGGTCGACGATCACCTTGCCCGTGTCGGAGTCGTTGCGCAGGAACAGCTGGCCCTCGGTGATGTAACCCGTATTGTCGGGGATGGCGTGCGTGATGTCGCCGCCCGAAAGCGTCGTCACGGCGATGATCGTGATCGAACCGCCGTTGGGCAGCTGCACGGCCTTTTCGTAGATCTTCGCAAGGTCCGAATACAGCGAACCGGGCATCGAGTCCTTCGACGGAATCTGGTCCATGCGGTTCGACACGATGGCCAGGGCATCGGCGTACAAGGTCATGTCCGTGAGCAGCACCAGCACCTTCTCGCCCTTGTCGACGGCGAAGTACTCGGCGGCGGTAAGCGCCATGTCGGGAACGAGCAGACGCTCCACGGGCGGATTCTCGGTCGTGTTGACGAACGACACGATGCGGTCGAGCGCGCCGGCGTTCTCGAAGACCGACTTGAAGTACAGAAAGTCGTCGTTCGTAAGGCCCATGCCGCCCAGGATGATCTTGTCGGCCTTGGCGCGCAGGGCCACGTTGGCCATCACGGCGTTGTAGGGCTGGTCGGGGTCGGCGAAGAAGGGGATCTTCTGCCCCGTCACGATCGTATTGTTCAGGTCGATGCCGGCGATACCCGTGGCAATCAGCTCCGAAGGCTGGATGCGCCGGAAGGGATTCACCGTCGGACCGCCGATCTCGCGGGCCTCGCCCTCGATGATCTCGCCGCCCTCGAGCGGTTCGCCGTAGGCGTTGAAGAAACGCCCCGCGAGGTTGTCCGAAACGCGCAGCTTGGGAGGCTCGCCGTGGAAGACGACCTCGGAGTCGGTGGACAGGCCCTCGGTTCCGGCGAAAATCTGCAACGTGACGTTCTCGCCCATAATCTTCACCACCTGCGCCAGCTTGCCGCCGACGGTGGCCAGTTCGTCGTTGCCGACGCCCGTGGCGCGGAGCGTCACGGTAGCCTTGGTGATGTTGTCAATCTTGGTATATATCTTCTGAAATGCTCGTGTTGTCATAATTTCTCCCGCTTATTTGGATTGTTCACTCACATACTGCTCGATCTGCTTCCGGTAACCCTCGAACTTCTCCGACTTCCACTCCGAATAGTTCATCTGGCGGAAGAGGTTGATCAGCCCCTTGAAGAACTGCGAGCAGGCCTCGAAATCGGCGAACGCAAATTCCTGGTTGCAGATGCCCAACACCATCTTGTACATCATCTGCTGGCGTTCCATCGGGCAGTTGGCGTCGATGTCATCGAAGGCGTCCTGTTGCAGGATGACGAAGTCGATCAGCTCCGATTTCCAGAACCGTTCGTGGTACTCCACCGGCACGCCGTCGTCGCCCAGAATGTTGATCTGGTCGTTGGCCTCCTTGCCGCGCTGCACGATGGTCTTGCCCGCGTAGACCAGGTCCACCCAGTCCTTCTCGATGTGCTCGTCGAGGTATTCGCGGATTTCGGGGTATTCGAGGTATTTCGAGTAGGACTCCAGCGGGTCGATGGCCGGATAGCGCTTCGAGTCGGCGCGGCCCTGCGAAAGGGCGTAGAAACAACGCGCGGCCTTCTTCGTCGATTCGGTCACCGGCTCCTTGAGGTTGCCGCCCGCAGGCGACACCGTGCCGAGGAACGTCACCGATCCGGTCTGGCCGCCGACGAGTTTCACCAGTCCCGCACGCGAGTAGAAGTTCGAGATGATCGCCGAAAGGTCCATCGGGAAGGCGTCCTGGCCGGGAAGCTCCTCCAGACGGTTCGACATCTCGCGCAGCGCCTGCGCCCAGCGCGACGTCGAGTCGGCCATCACGAGCACCTTGAGGCCCATCGAGCGGTAGTATTCGCCGATGGTCATACCCGTATAGACCGACGCCTCACGCGCGGCGACGGGCATGTTCGACGTGTTGCAGATGATGATCGTGCGCTCCATGAGCGTATGGCCCGTATGCGGGTCGATCAGCTCGGGGAACTCCTTGAAGATTTCGACCACCTCGTTGGCGCGCTCGCCGCACGCCACCATGATGATCACGTCGGCGTCGGCCTGCTTCGAAATGGCGTGCTGGAGCACGGTCTTGCCCGCGCCGAAAGGCCCCGGGATAAAGCCCGTACCACCCTCGGCCATCGGGTTGAAGGTGTCGATCGGACGCACGCCGGTCTCCATGATGCGCGACGGGCGGGGTTTCTCCGTATAGCAGCGCACGGCCTGCTTCACGGGCCATTTTTGCACCATCGTCACCTCGTGGTCGCGGCCTTCGGCGTCGGTCAGGACTGCCATCGTGTCGGTGATCTTGTATTTGCCCGCCTCGGCGACGCTCTTAACCGTATAGCAGTCCGTCATCGTGAAGGGAACCATGATCTTGTGCATCACCCACTGCTCCTTCACCTCGCCCAGCCACGACGCCGCCGTGACCTTGTCGCCGACCTTGGCCAGCGGCGAAAATTCCCACTCGGCATCGTAGTCGACCGGATCGGTGATCGAACCGCGGGCGATGAACAGACCGTCCATCTTTTCGAGGTCGTTCTGAAGACCGTCGTAGTTGCGCGACAAAAGGCCCGGAGCCAGCGTGACTTCGAGCATGTGACCCTCGAATTCGACCCGGTCGCCGATCTTCAGACCGCGGGTGCTGTCAAAAACCTGGACATAGGCCGCGTCGCCTATGACCTTGATGACCTCGGCCATCATTTTGGTATCGCCCGTCCAGACATAGCAGATCTCGTTCTGACCCACGGGTCCGTCGGCCTTGACGATCACGATGTTGGAGATGATACCGTTTACACGTCCTGTAGTTTTCATTGTATGTTTTTATTGTTTATTCCTTATTAATCAGCTCCTTGCCGTCCAGTTCGGCAAGCAGGCGGGCGAACATCTCGCGGCCGCGCGCAGCGTCGAGCAGCGTCCAGCGGGCGACGATGTTGATCCGCACCAGGTAGGAAAGGATGGCGTTGACGTCGAAATAGTCGAAGGTCGCCAGCTCCGCGGCTTCGTTCCAGCGGATCAGGTCGATCTTGTGCTCCTTCTCCACGAGGTTGGCCTCGTCGTTCACCGCCGCGATCACCGCGTCGATATAGGGAAGTTCGCCCCGAAGCCCGAAATCGGCCGCAGAACTGCGCTGCAACTGTTCGGCGACATCGCCGCCGCCCACGACGACCTCCTCGACCGCACGCCCTGCGGCGCGCGCCGTGACGGCCGCCGAAACGTTGCGCAGGTTCCGGTCGAAAGCGGACCACTCGCGCAGGAAGCGGCTCCCGGCCTTTCCGCAGGCGGCGTAGTAGGCCCCGAACAGCTCCTTCTCGAAACGCCGCGACGTGTCGACCGTCTCGGCGTCCTCGCCCTCGGGATCGGCATAGGCCCTCACCACGCGGGCAACCGCCTCGGGAAGCCGCTTCGGAGCTTTCAGCTCCTCCGCCAACTCCTCGCGCGTGAAGTTGCCCAGCGGATTGTGCGCCGAGCGCCCCGCACGCAGGGCGGCGATATTCTCACAGTCGTAGTAGTCGTACAGGAGCCGCACCTCGCGGGCGTCGCCGCGGTTCACCTCCTCCAGAATCCCGGAGACGATGGCCCGGGCGTCGAAGCCCTTGGTGTCGGCGTCGAGCGCGTACTCCTTCAGGGAGGCTACCAGACAATAATATTGGGTCGCAAACATGCCTTACGCCTTGAACAACAGTTGGAACACCTTGTCGCGCAGGTACTCTGCCAACAGCGCTTCGATGTCGGCGTCGGCGAACGAAATGTAGTAGCCGCCCTCCTTGGCGCCCACCTTGAAGCCGGTCTTCACCTCCTTCGACCAGCCCACCTCGACACCGGCGGCGAGCAGCTCCTTCGCACTCTCCTCGAACGCCGCGTCGAGCTTCTTGCGCTCGCCCTCGGGCAGCAGGGCCTGCAATTCGACCTTGCCCGAATCGGAACCGTTCCAGTTTTTAGCTACGGCGACGAGCATCTCCTTGATGAACGCCGGGTCCACGACGGCCTCCTTCACGCCCCGGGCCGTAGCCTTGGCGATGATCAGCGAGGCGATCTCCGACTTGATTCTGCCGACGGCCTGCTTGCCGGCCAGCGAAATCTCGGTCATGGTGTTCTTCGAAACGTCCTCGGCCTTGGCCTCCGCCTTTTTGACGATCTCTTCGGCCTCGGCGCGGGCCTCGGCGACGATCTTCCGGGCCTCGGCCTTGGCGTCGGCCACCAGCTTGTCGGCCTCGGCGCGCCCTTTCTCCAGCCCCTCGTCGTAGAGCTTCTGCGTCAACTGTTGAAGTTTGTTTTCCATAGCGTTATTTAGTTTTGATTATTGTTTTTCGGTTTTAACGCACAAATATAAAAAAGATTATCTACAATCGGGGATACTGAACAGCAATTTATCCTATTTTGACAAATTTCCGGCACAAATGGAGCAGATGTATAACCGCAGGCCCGCCGCACCGCAATGGCGGCCGCCGCAGGCCCGGGACATGCCCCGGAACTGATCGCCAAAGAGGTTGCGTTCGGCAACGGACAGATCCGCAAGGGCGGAAACACGCTGACGATAGAGGCCGTCGCCCCGGCTCCCGGATTCACGGAGTGTTTCTTCGGACTCGACAGACTGGTCCTGCATCTGCAATAAGGGCAGTCCGGCTTCGGCGCGACACGATCCGGGCCGGCCGGGAGATACAAACGCATTCCCCGGCCGGCCCGGACAAGACGGGCGAAAGACACCCGCAAAACCTTAAACCTATTGGTGCTGGGGGCGCAGAAGATCCTGCACCACCTTCACCGGAGAGAATGTCGTGACGGGAACGTCGACGAAGACCGTGTTCCACTTCGCCATCGCACCGTTCCAAAGACCCGGAAGCTCCTGCGCGCGCAGATCGCGGCCGCCGGAGGATTTCGACGAGATGAATCCCGTCGCGGGATCGGTGTACCGGCGCAGATCGAACTTGCATCCCTTCGAATCGCGCACGCCGCAGACGAGGTCCACCGGATTGAAGTGCGTGGCCGACTGCATCAGCGGCAGGTCGTCGGGCGCGATCTGGCTCGACTCGGCGATCTGAAGCGACTCCGTACCGTCGGGGTTCCCGACCCAGAACGGGCCGCCGCCCGGCTCGCCCTCGTTGCGGACCATGCCGCAGACGCGGATCGGACGGTCCAACACGGCGCGCAGCAGCGCCGAATCGTACTCGGCGGGGAGTTTCACGCAGAGCTGTTTCTCGATGAATTCGGCGATGGGTTCCAGCTCGGCGCCACCCACTTCGAGGGCCTTGAGGTACTCGAAGGCGCGCCCCTGGAGGTCGAGCAGAACCCCTGCAAGCACCTTTTTATAACGGACCGTGTCCCCGCGGCGGGCATCGGTCGTCACGTTGTCGATGTTCTTGATGAAGATCAGGTCGGCGTCGATCTCGTTCAGGTTTTCGATCAGCGCCCCGTGGCCCGCGGGACGGAACAGCAGCGTGCCGTCGTCCTGCCGGAAAGGCGTGTTGTCGGGATTCACGGCGAGGGTGTCGGTCGAAGGTTTCTGCACCGAGAACGAGATCTCGTAACGGACGCCGAACCGCTTTTCGTAAAGGGGGACCTTTGCGGCGAGCAGCTCCTCGAAGCCCGCGACGTGCTCGGGCGAGACGGTGAAATGGATGCGCACGACGCCTCCGGCCGCGGCGTAGGCCGCCCCTTCGACCAGGTGCTCCTCGACGGCCTTGCGCGCCCCTTCGGGATAGGCATGGAAGGTGACCAGGCCCTTGGGCTTGCGGCCGTAGTTCAGCCCGTCGCCGACGATGGCATTCACGATCGCACGGTCGTCGGCCCCGGCGGGCAGCACGGCGCGAAGTTCGGGCCAGAAGGCGAACTTCCCGATATTTTCCAGCAGCGTGTCGATGCCCTTGCCGCGTTTGCCGTCGTTGACGAACTCGAACAGCTCCTTGAACATGCGCGTGGCGGCCCCCGAAGCGGGCACGAACTTCACCACCCCCAGTCCGGCAGACTCTTTTTCATAGCGTTCCACGGCGGCATCGGCCTCCGCCGCGCCGACAACCAGCACGCCGTCGCCCGGCGATGCGGCCCGCACGACATTCAGGAAAGGGAATCCGCGGCGAAAATTCTCCAACTGGGTCTCCGCCTGTTCGGGAGTGAGTCCGTGCTCCCGGATTTGCTGCAAATCTTTTTCGTCGAACATATTCTGTTATCGTTTACATGGTCACCGATTGCCAAACCTGCGGTGCCTCCGACGTTTGCGCCGGGAATCGCCGCCAAAAAAACGGATCAGCGCAAGCAAGGACAGCAGTATGCAGATCAGCCACACCATTGAGTTATTCAGGTTTGAATCTCAAAGTTAAAAATAATTTCTAACTTTGCATACCATGATTCGAGAATTTCACCAAATCAGCCTGCGCGGGCGCAACAGTTTCGGCGTCGACCAGCGGGCCGCACGCCTCGTAGAATTCGAAACGGCCGAGGATCTGCGCACGTTTTTCGCCGCGGGGATTCCCGGGCGGTGGACGGTGCTCGCCGGGGGCAACAACATCCTTTTCACCGAAGATTACGACGGCGTGCTGCTGACCCCCGTGGCCCGGCAGATCGCCCTTTTGAGCGACGACGGCGACGAAGTTCGCCTGCGCGTCGAGGCGGGCGTCGAATGGGACGACCTGGTGGAATGGGCCGTCGAACGCGGTCTGTGGGGCATCGAAAACCTCTCGCTGATCCCCGGCAAGGCGGGGTCCGCCCCGGTGCAGAACATCGGGGCCTACGGCTGCGAAGCGAAGGACGCGATCCGCCGGGTCGAGATGTACTGCGTCGAAACGGGCAACCTGCTGACGCTCGACGCCGCGCACTGCGGATTCGGCTACCGCGAAAGCGTCTTCAAGCACGACCTGAAAGGGCGCGTGATCATCACAGCCATCGAAATACGCCTCTCGCATACGCCGCGTCCGAAACTGGGCTACGGCGACGTGGAGCGCGAGGTCGAAGCCCGCGGAGGCGCCACGCTGCGCAACATCCGCGAGGCGATCTGCTCAATCCGCCGCGCAAAACTTCCCGACCCGGCCGTGCTGGGCAACGCGGGCAGTTTCTTCAAGAATCCGGTGGTCGAAGCCCCCGTCGCGGAACGGCTCCTTGCCGAATATCCCGACATGCCGCACTATGCGGCCCCCGAAGGCCGCATAAAGCTGGCCGCCGGGTGGCTGATCGACCGGGCCGGGATGAAAGGCTACCGCGAGGGAAGCGTGGGGGTTCACGAGCGGCAGGCGCTGGTGCTGGTGAACCACGGCGGCGCCACGGGCGGCGAGGTGATCGCCTTCGCCCGCACGGTGCAGGCGAAGGTCCGCGAAAAATTCGGCATCGAAATAGATACTGAAGTGAACATATTATGAATCTTTTGGACTCTTTTCAACGCTACATCGACGAGAACGACCTCGCCACGCACGACGACCGTATCCTGCTCACCGTCTCGGGCGGCGTGGACTCGATGGTCATGCTCTCGCTGTTCACCCGCTGCGGCTACCGGGTGGGCGTGGCCCACTGCAACTTCCAGCTGCGCGGCGCAGAGAGCGACGAGGACGAAGTGCTGGTGGAAGACGAGGCCAAAAAGCACGGCGCGGCGTTCTACAACAGGCGCTTCGAGACCAGGGCCGAAATGGAGCGCACGGGCGAGTCGATGGAGATGGCGGCCCGGCGGCTGCGCTACGCATGGTTCGACGCCTTGAGCCGCGAGCACGGCTACACGGCCATCGCCATCGCCCACCATGCCGACGACTCGATCGAAACCTTTTTCATCAACCTGCTGCGCGGAACCGGGCTGCGGGGGCTGACGGGAATCTCGACACAGGTCGGAAAGGTGATCCGCCCGCTGCTGTTCGCGTCGCGCAAGGAAATTCTCGAATACGCCGTCCAGAACCGCATCCCCTTCCGGGAGGATTCGTCGAACCGGTCGACCAAATACCTGCGCAACAAGATCCGGCTGGGGCTGATCCCCCGCATCCGCGAAATCAACCCCAAGTTCACGAGCCTGATGAGCCGCAACCTCGCGCGCCTGACCGACGCCCAGCTGTTCATCAACCACGGCATCGAACGCATCCGCTCGGAAGCCGTCACCTCGGACACGGGGATCGATACGATCCATCTCGACCGCCTCGATCCGGCCTTTCCGCAGGGATTCGTGATCTACGAACTGTTGAGTTCGGGCTACGGATTCAAGGGCGACGTGATCGACGCACTGTGCCACTCGCTCGAACAGGACGCCACGGGACGGCGGTTCTACGCCCGCGAAAGGGTGGCCTCGATCGACCGCGGAAAGATCGTCATAGCGCCGATAGCCCCCGACGACGCGTGTCTGACGACGGTGCGCAAAGGCGCCCCGCGCAGCTACTGCGGCAACTCGGTCCTCTACTACGAATACTGCGACATCGACACGATCAAGAATTTCGGCGTTCCCGAGAACATCGCGCAGATAGACGCCGACCGCCTGCAATTCCCGCTCACGCTGCGCCGCTGGCGCGACGGCGACTGGTTCGTGCCGTTCGGCATGACGGGCCGCAAAAAGGTGTCGGACTTCCTCGTCGACGCCAAGGTCTCCGTGGCCGAGAAGCAGCGGCAGTTCGTGCTGCTGTCGGGCGACGAGATCGTCTGGCTCGTCGGACGCCGCATCGACGACCGCTACCGCCTTACGCCCGGCACGGAAAACGTGTTGCGCATCACCAAAGAAATCGTTTAAAATGGCAAAGAGCGCTCTGAAATTCAAGGATTCCGTCGCCCAGTACGAACGGATCGCGGCAGAGGTCGCGGCCCGCCGGTTTTCCGGCATCTACCTGCTGATGGGCGAGGAGAGCTACTTCATCGACGCACTCTCGGACCAGCTGGCCGCGACGATCCTCGACGAGGCCGCGCGGGCCTTCAATCAGATCACCGTCTACGGGCGCGACTCCGAGGCGGGGCAGGTGATCAACCTCTGCCGCCAGATGCCGATGATGGGACAATACCAGGTGGTGATCCTCAAGGAGGCGCAGCAGCTCAAGGGGCTGGACAAGCTCGCGCTCTACACGCAGAAGCCCTCGCCGACGACCATTCTCGTGATCTGCCACAAGGAGAAGAACGCCGACAAACGCTCGGCCTTCTACAAGGGCTGTGCGGCGAACGGCACGGTGCTGGAATCGGTGCGCCCGCGCGACTACGAGATCGCGGCGTGGTTACAGCAGTTCATCCGGCAGAAAGGATTCACGATCGACCCCAAGGCGCTTTCGATGCTGACCGACCATTTGGGAACCGACATCGCAAAGATCTCCAACGAAATCCGGAAACTCACCGTCTCGCTGCCCGAGGGCACGCAGCGCATCACCGACGCCGACATCGAGGCCAACATCGGCATTTCGAAGGATTTCAACAACTTCGAGCTCTGCAAGGCGGTCGTCACGCGGGACATGGCCCGCGCGCTGATGATCGCCGAGCACTTCGCCCGCAACCCCAAGGACAACCCGTTGCTCTTGACCGTCATGGCGCTGTTCGGGCAGTTCAAGGAGCTGTTCGTGGTCAACTACCTGCGCTGGCTCGCACGCCACAAAGGACGGCCCTTTCCGCCGGACACGGAACTGATGCGCATCCTGCGCAAGAACAACACGTTCGTCATCGGCGAGATCAAGCAGAACGCCGCCGGATGGGACAACCGCAAGGTGTTCAACATCCTCGGGCTGCTGCGCGAATACGACGCCAAGAGCAAGGGACTGGGTGCGGGCGGCGCGTCGGACGGCGAACTGCTGCGCGAACTGCTGCTGAAAATCTTTCTGCTTTGACCGGTCTCTACCTATACCAGACCGTGCATCTGGCCCGGGGCCGCGCGCGCAACGTCGCCGGACACATCGCCGTGCTCGACGCCGCGTCGCGCGAACTGTTCGGACGCCCCTACGCCCCCGCCGCGGAGCGGCTCGCGAAGCGTATCGAGACGCTCTCCGCCGCGGAACGCTATCCGGCGGGCGTGTCGGGCTTCGTGCGCATCGAACTGGACCCCGACGGCACGGAACGTCTGCTCCCGGCAGGGGTGTCGCTCTACGACGGCTACGCCTTCCGGAGCCTTCAGCCCGAAGCCGTGACCGTCGGATACGATCTGACGCTCTCCGAGGCTCCGACTTCCGCGCGCGAGGCCGCAGCGCAGCTGGCCCGCAGGCTGGCCGAACGGCGCGGGGCGGAAGTCGCCGTGCGCTGCGACAGCGCGGGTATTCTCCGCTCGGCCGACGACGCGCCGCTGCTGGCCATCGCCGGCCGCACCGTCCTGACGGTCCCCGGTCCCGCAAGCGTCGAACGCCGCCTGGCCATGCTGGCCGTTCGGGCCGCAGGGCTGGAACTGCGCGAAGAGGCCTTCGGACGCGCCGACCTGCCCTCGCTCGACGAACTTTTCTTCGCCGACCACCGGGGCGTCACCTCGCTTTCGCGCTGCGACGGGCAGCCGCTGATGACCTTCGTCGCCGAACGCATCGCCGAAGCGATGGAGGGTCTTTTTCCGAAAAAATAGAAACCGGACCGGACGCAACCGTCTTATCTTTCGGGGAACCAAAACCCGAAAATCGTGAAAAAATACCTCTTTGCGTATGCGGTTCTTGCAACCGCACTGCTGTTTTTCACCTGCCGCCATTACCGCGCCGAGAACCGGCGGCTGGTCGAAAACCAGACGGCCCTGACGGCCGACGTCACCCGTTACCGCACACGGCTGGGCGCGGAAGCGGCCTCGGTGCAGGCCCTCCGGCTGCGGTGCGGGGAGTTCGAAACGCTGCGCGCGGCCGACGCCGAGCAGATCCGGCGCCTCGGCATCCGGCTCCGCAGGCTCGAAGCCGCCGCCAAGGCCGTCGCCGTCACCGACGCCGAAATCCGCACCCCGCTGCGCGACACCGTCGTCGTCCGGATACACGACACGCTCCCCGTACGCGACACCGTCCGGATGTTCCGCTGGCGCGACCCGTGGATTTCGGTCGAAGGACGCATCGGCCGCGACTCGGCCGCCTGCCGCATCCGCAGCGTCGACACCCTGCGCCAGGCGGTCCACCGCATCCCGCGCCGTTTCCTCTTCATCCGCTGGGGCACGAAGGCCCTCCGGCAGGAGATCGTCTCGACCAATCCCCACACACGGATCGTCTATGCGGAGTACGTGAAAATCGAACGCTGAAAAATTTTCCGCAAAAATCCGGCTGTCCCGTAGGGGTCGGCCGGATTTTTCGTGTCACAATAGAAACGACAGCAAACCATGAATCCGGACAACCATACCTGGGACCTTCTGGTCGGCGCCCTCAAAGGCACGCTCGGCGAGGCCGAACAGCGCGAATTCGACCGATGGGCCGCCGAAGCGGAAAACCGCCGCTTCTACAACAACCTGACCCGCGTATGGCGCGAAATACAGCAGCGGGCCGCGGCTTACGAGCCGGACCGCGACCGGCTGTGGCGGCAGTTGCAGCAACGGATCGGAACCTACGAAATTCCGCATGCGGACCAGCTCCCGAAACGTCGCCGGAGCCACCTGCTGCAAATGGCCATAGCTGTCGCCGCGGCAGTCGCCGTGACCCTTTTCGCAACCCGCGCCGACCTCTTCCGCTCCGCCGCAGAGACGGCGGAACAGCGGCTCTGCGCCTTCGAAGGCAAGTCGCAGGCCCGGCTGGCCGACGGCTCGACGGTCTGGCTCCACGGCGGATCGACGCTCACCTACGACGCCCGTTTCGCCGCCGGGGAACGCCGCGTAAAACTCCGCGGCGAAGGGTTCTTCGAGGTGGCCAAAGACTCCGAACGCCCCTTCACCGTCGAGGTCGAAGGGCTGAAAATAAACGTCCACGGCACGAAATTCAACGTCCGCACCGCGGCCGACCGCTGCGTGTCGGTCTCGCTGGTCGAAGGCTCGGTGTCGCTCGACACCGGGCGCGGCAGCCGCAGACTGCTGCGTCCCGGAGAGATCGCCTGCTACGACCCCGACACGCGCAAAATGGTCATCGGTCGCGGCAACGTGGCGATGGAATCCTGCTGGGCCGCGGGAAAACTCGCGTTCGAACGGCAGTCGCTGGGCGAAATCTGCCGCTACATGGCGCGCTGGTACGACACCGAAATCCACATCACCCCGGCCCTCGCACACAACTACGCCTACACGTTCACCATTACCAACGAACCGCTCGAAGAGATCCTGCGCATCATGAGCCGCATCAACCCCATCGCCTACACGTTCGCCGAAGACAACACCGTCACGATTTCCGAACTCGAATAAACCCTGCATTACGACCTTTAAAAACCCGATTGCCTATGAAGCGATAAACCGACCCCCTACCCGACCTTACCGCAGCGGCCCATGACCAATGCCGCCGCAAACTTTCCACAAACTTAAAACTTCAACCATGATGCACTTCAGACTATTTGCAATCCTCTTGCTGCTGGTCGCAGGCAGTACGACGGTTGTATCCGGCCAGACGCAGCAGGAACCGACGCTCGATATGGAGTTCACGGACATCCCGCTTTCGGAGGCCATATCCCGCATCGAGAAGAACACCCGCTACACGTTCTTCTACGACGCCAAGCAGACCGACCTTTCCCAACACGTGAGCCTCAAGGCGAAGCGAATGCCGATTTCAGCCGCCTTGAAGGAAATGCTCGCCCCGACAGGGCTGAACTTCACCATCACCGAACGCCAGATCGCCCTGATCCCGGCCCGCAAGTCCCCGGCCCGGCAGCGCACGATCACAGGCGTCGTCAACGACTCGTCCGAAACGCCGCTGGCGGGCGTGGCCGTCACGCTCGTGGGCGACAACACCCGCGGTGCGGTAACGGAAGCCAACGGCAGCTTCACGCTCACGGTCCCCGACGCCGACATAACGCTCAGCTTCACCTATCTGGGCTACGTGAGCAAGAAAGTCGCCGTCCCCGCCACGCAGAACAACGTGAAGGTGTTCCTTACGGAGGACGCCGTGAAGATGGAGGACGTGGTGGTCGTGGGTTACGGAACCCAGAAAAAGGTGAACCTCACGGGCGCCATCGCCACGGTGGACGAAAAACAGCTGCAGAACCGGTCGGCGCCTTCGGTGGCCCACATGCTGCAAGGCTCCGTCCCGGGACTCACGGTCTCGACTTCGTCGGGACGCCCGGGCAATCCGGCCAGCCTCAACATCCGCGGCATCACCTCGATCAACGGCGGTTCGCCGCTGGTGCTGGTCGACGGCGCCGAAGGCGACCTGATGAAGATCAACCCCAACGACGTGGCCTCGATCTCGGTGGTCAAGGACGCTTCGGCGGCGGCCATCTACGGCGCCCGTGCGGCATTCGGCGTGGTGCTCGTGACGACCAAGAGCGGCGACTCCTCGGGCAAGACCCGCATTTCGTACAGCGGCCGCTGGGGCTGGAACGAACCCACCACCTCGACCGACTACGAGACCCGCGGCTACTACTCGGTCTACCTCAACGACCTCTTCTGGCGCTCCTACGCCGGAAACAACTACACGCGCTACACCGAACAGGACATGATGGAGCTGTGGGCGCGCCGCAACGACCGCACGGAGCATCCCGACCGCCCGTGGGTCAAGATCGACCAGCGCGACGGCCGCGACACCTATGTCTACTACGGCAACACCGACTGGTATCACTACCTGTTCAAGGACGAGCACCCGAACACGAGCCACAGCATCTCGCTCTCGGGAGGCAACGACCGTGTGGACTATCTGCTCTCGGGCAGCTATTACAGCGAGGAGGGACTTTTTCGCCAGCATCCCGACAAGCTCCAGAAGATCACATTCCGGTCGAAAATCACCTTCGACATCAACAAGTGGCTGAAGGTGAGCAACAACACCAGCTACTACAACTACAAGTACTTCTACCCCGGCCCGAGCGATGTCAATACGGCCTTCTCGTGGAGCACCGTACACGGACTGGCTTCGTTCGTTCCCGTCAACCCCGACGGCACGAGCGTCTACAACACGTCGTTCTCGAACTACCAGATCATGGACGGACTGCCCACGATCCTCAACAAAGACGGCCACACCAACGACGACCATACGGACAACATGTCGACCACGACGGAGCTGACCTGGACCCCGGTCAAAGGGCTGGAGATCAAGGGTAACTTCACCTACATGTTCAACACCACGCGCTACACCAACCGTCAGGTCAACACCGAGTACTCGCAGTATCCGGGTGAAATAAACACGCTCACGTCCGGAAAGATGGAGGACAAACTCTATGAAAAGAGCATGACCCACACCTACTATCAGGCCAACCTCTACGGCACGTTCGAACGCACCTTCGCCCGGGACCACAACTTCAAGGCGATGGTCGGCTTCAACTGGGAGACCAAATTCCTCAAGGACGTGGCCGCAACGGGTTACAACCTGCTCTCCGAAACGCTCAACGACCTGAACCTCGTGGGCCAGGGCGCCGACGGCGAAAAACGCATGGAGGTAGGCGGCGGTCAGAACGAATACGCCCTGATGGGCTTCTTCGGCCGTCTGAACTACGACTACAAGGGCAAATACCTCGTCGAGGCGAGCGGCCGCTACGACGGCACATCGCGCTTCAAGCGCGGGCAGCGCTGGGGCTTCTTCCCCTCGTTCTCGCTGGGATGGCGCGTCTCGGAAGAGGCCTTCTTCGACGGCATCCGCGACCAGTTCAACAACCTCAAACTGCGCTTCTCGTACGGCCAACTGGGCAACCAGAACGTCGGTTATTACGACTATATCCGCAAAATCTCGATCGGGAGTCAAAACTACCTGTTCGGCGGCGACAAGCCCACCACGGCGACCATCTCGGCCCCGGTGGCTTCCGACCTCTCGTGGGAGCGAAGCATCCACAAGAACCTCGGCGTGGACATGAGTTTCCTGAACAACCGCCTGGCCTTCTCCGCCGACTTCTACATCCGCGACACGAAGGACATGCTCACCGCGGGCATCGCCCTGCCGGCCACCTACGGCGCCGACTCGCCGAAAATGAACAGCGCCGACCTGCGCACCAAGGGCTACGAGCTCTCGCTCAACTGGCGCGACGAGTTCCAGCTGCTGCGCCGTCCGTTCTCGTACAGCGTGACGCTGACCTTCAACGACTACGTTTCGAACATCACCAAGTTCGACAACCCCGACCGCTCCTTCGCCAAGAAATACTACGAAGGCATGCGCTGGGGCGAAATCTGGGGTTACCGCATCGACGGACTGTTCGCCTCGGACGAGGAAGCCCGCAACTACCCCGTCGACCAGACGACCGTGAACGAGATCATCAACGCCTCGGCAGGAGCCGAAAAGGGACTGCGCGCCGGCGACCTGAAATTCCGCGATCTGGACGACAACAACGTAATCTCCATCGGCAAGAACACCGTCGACGATCCGGGCGACCGCGAAATCATCGGCAACAGCCAGCCGCGCTACCACTACGGCGCCACGCTGGCGCTGCAATGGGCAGGCATCGACTTCTCGATCTTCTTCCAGGGAATCGGCCGCCAGGACTGGTACCCGGCCGCCAACGCACTGGCCTTCTGGGGTCCCTACGCACGTCCCTACGCCACCTACCTCCCCAAGAACTTCCACACGCAGATCTGGTCGGAGGAGAATCCGAACTCCTATTTCCCCCGTCCGCGCGGCTACACGGCCCTGCAGGGAACCAACCGCGAGCTGACGGCCGTCAACGACCGCTACCTGCAAAACATCGGCTACTGCCGTCTGAAAAACCTCACGGTGGGCTACACGCTGCCCAGACAATGGACCCGCAAGGCGCTGATCGAGAGCCTGCGCATCTACTTCACGGGCGAAAACCTCTTTACCTGGTCGGGCATCCGCTCGGATTACATCGACCCTGAAATGGCCGCCACGAACGGCAACCTGCGTCTCTACCCCTGGCAGCGGACCTACATGTTCGGCGTGGACGTCACCTTCTAACCGCTTAAATGAGAAGAGTTATGAAAAAGATTCTATCGATACTGACCGTAGGCTGCGCCCTGACGCTTTCGTCGTGCGAGGACTGGCTCGACAAATATCCGCTGGCGCAGATGTCGCCCGAGACCTTCTTCTCGAACGAAAACGAGTTGCAGGCCTTCAGCAACACCTTCTACACGATCTTCCCCGGCGACGGCCTTTACAACGAAGGCTACGACAACATCGTGAAGAACGAAATCGCCGCCGAAATGCGCGACGGCCGCACGATTCCCGCCTCGGGAGGCGGCTGGACGTGGACCGACCTGCGCAAGTTCAACACCCTGCTCGAATACTCGGGCAACTGCAAGGACACCGACGTGCGCAACCGTTACGACGCCGTGGCCCGTTTCTTCCGCGCCTACTTCTATTTCGAGAAGGTGAAGCGCTTCGGCGACGTGCCCTGGTACGCGAAGCCCCTCGGATCGGCCGACCCCGAGCTGAAGCGTCCCCGCGACTCGCGCGAATTCGTCATGCAGCGCATGATCGAGGACATCGACTTCGCCATCCGCTATCTGCCGGCCGAACGCGATCTCTACCGCGTGACGAAATGGACGGCGCTGGCGCTCAAGTCGCGCTTCTGCCTCTTCGAAGGCACGTTCCGCAAGTACCACAGCATCGACGGCTACGAACACGACTGGAAATGGTATCTCGAACAGGCCGCCGACGCAGCCGAGGAATTCATCACCAACAGCGGCTATTCGCTCTACACCGCGACCGGACCGGCCACCAGCTACCGCGACCTGTTCGCCTCGGAGAACGCGCAGAGCGTCGAGGTCATCCTCGCCCGCGACTATAATTCGGCGCTGGGCGTCTTCCACAACGCCAATTTCTACACCATCAGCGCCTCGTACGGCAAACCGGGCATGACGCGCAAGATCGTCGACAGCTACCTGATGGCCGACGGTTCGCGATTCACGGACAAGGCCGGCTGGGAAACCATGGAGTTCAAGCAGCAGTGTTCGAACCGCGACCCGCGCCTGGCCCAGACCATCCGCACGCCGGGATACACGCGTATCGGAGCCACGACCAAGCTAGCGCCGGACCTGGCGAACTCGATCACCGGCTACCACGTCGTGAAGTTCGTCACCGGAACGGCGCAGGACGCCTACAACAAGTCGTTCAACGACCTGCCGATCTTCCGCTCGGCGGAGGTCTACCTCAATTTCGCCGAGGCCAAGGCCGAGCTGGGAACCCTCACGCAGGAGGACATCAACCTCTCGGTCAAACGGCTGCGCGACCGTGTGGGCATGTCCAACCTGATCCTCGACGACGCCAACAAAAACCCCGACCCCTACCTGTCGGATGCGAAGACCGGCTATCCCAACGTCACGGGTGCGAACAAGGGGGTGATCCTCGAAATCCGCCGCGAACGCACCATCGAGCTGGCGATGGAGGGATTCCGCTACTACGACATCATGCGCTGGAAGGAGGGCAAGACCTTCGAACAACCGCTGCTGGGCCTCTACATCCCCGCCAAGGGCGAGTACGACATTGACGGCGACGGAACGCCCGACGTCTATTTCGCCACCAAGGGCGAAACGCCCTCGACCACGGCCAAACTGACACTGGTGATCGACCAGGACATTCTCTTCTCCGACGGCGACCACGGCTACATCTCGCCACACAAGAACAACCCCGGCATCTGGGACGAAACCCGCGACTATTTCTATCCGATTCCGACCGACGACCGCTCGCTGACGGGCGGCGCCCTGACCCAGAACCCCGGATGGAACGACGGACTGAATTTTTAACCGCAAAACAAACCGAAAAATGTTGGAACTCATGAAAAAATACCTGATGACCCTGCTGATGCTCGGCCTGGCCTGCAATGCCGCAGCCTGCATGGAGGACGAACCGTTTTACGACACCGAAATTCCGCCCCACGTCTCGATCGACAACTCCAAGGGCGAGGGTGTGACACGTCTGGTGACCTACAATGTCGGAATCTTCAACAAATACATCAAGGACGACTACCAGCTCATCGCCGACATGATGAAGGAGATCGACGCCGACGCCATCTGCATGAACGAGCTCGACAACAACACCAACCGCACGCGCCACGTCTACCAGCTCAAGCATTTCGCATCCCTGATGGGCAGCTGGGACTTCGAATACGGTGCGGCCATGCCCTACGACGGAGGCGAATACGGCGAGGGCGTGACAACCCGCAAGAAGGCCGTGAATAAGTTTTCGGTGGCCCTGCCCAAGGGCGTGGGCGCCGAGCCGCGCGTACTGGTCGTCATGGAGATGGAGGATTACGTGATCTGCACCTCGCACCTCGACCATGTCTCTTCCGAGGCGCAGCTGGGACAGGTGGAGCTGATCACCAAAACGATGAAGGAACGTTACGGCGACTCCGGGAAGCCCGTTTTCCTGGGCGGCGACATGAACGCCACACCCTCGTCGGAGACGGGCAAACTGCTCCAGAAAGACTGGGAGATCCTGACCATCACCGGATTCGGGACCTTCCCGTCGGACAATCCCTCGAAATGCATCGACTACATCATGCAGCTCAAGGGCACGCCGAAGTGCGAAGTCGTAGGCTCGCAGATCCTGCGCTGGTTTAAGTCGGGCGACGTGACGAAAGCCTCGGACCACCTGCCGGTGATGCTCGACATCAAACTCCCGGCCAAAAACAAGTAGAACCCAAAACGAACACGACCATGAAACGATATGCTTCCATCCGTCTCGTTGCGGCCGCCGCGCTGTTGATTGCGTCGGGAGGCTGCAAGGACGACAATCCGGGAACGGGGCTGAACGGGCCCGCGGTGCTGGCGATCCAGAACGCCGGGGCCGAGCCGCTCCAGATCTCGCTGCTCGAACCCAAAACCCAGACGATCGACATCCGGGCCGTCGCCCGGTCGGTCAGTGCGGAGAACCTCACCGTGACCTTCAAGGTCGACCGCACGCTGGTCGACGCCTACAACAAGGCCCACGACACGTCGTACGAACTCGTGCCGGCCGAGGCCTACGAATTTTCGAAGAAGGAGGTGATCCTGCCCCGCTACAACGAGGTTTCGTCGACGGCGCAGGTGACGCTAAACAGCGAGAAGATGCCCGACGGCGAGCAGTACCTGCTACCGATCACCATCGAACAGATCAAAGGCGACGACGCTGCGCAGACCTCCGACGAGGGCAACGTCTACTACATCCTCTTCAACAAGCGCGTGCTGCCGCCCGCCCAGCTGCTCGACCGCGAAGGCTGGAAAGTGGTCCACTGCACCTCGGAATACACCCCGGGCGAAGGCAATCCCAAGACCGGGTGGGCCAAGGACGTGCTCGACGGCAACCCGGCGAGCTATTGGACCTACAATTTCAAGGCATCCGTCGGTCCGGTGGTCTACGTTCCGCTCTATTTCGTCTTCGACATGGGCAAGGAGGTGACCGTGCGCGGCGTCCGCATCACGGCCCGCACCAAAGCCGGCGGCGTACTGAACAATCCTCCGGGCGACATCACGATCGAAACGGCCAAGACCATCACGGGCGACGGCATGGAGAACGACGCGGACTGGACATACAGCGAACGGTTCACCGGGACGAAGCCCGACGAGGGAATCATGTCCCACTCGCTCCATAACTCGGTCTATCTGGGTGAAATACAGCGGGCGCGCTACATCCGCTTCACGCTCCACATGTCGTGGAACAGCGGGTCGAGCGTAAAACCGACGCCGATGACCTACAAAGGCGGCACATTCGCCGAATTCGAAGTCTGGGGCAACCTCGAAGAACTGAACCTCGACTAATCCCTTATCACCCGCCTGCGGGAGCGTTCCCGCAGGCGGCTTTTTCAGCCACCACCCTTCCCCAATCCAATGAGAAAGAGCATTTTATTAATCTTCGTCACACTTCTCGCGGCAGCCGGCTCCGCCCGGAGCATCGACATCATCCCGCGCCCCGCGGAAATCACCGAAGCCAGGGGAGAGTTTCGGATCACGGCCCAGACCGCCATCGCCGCCGAAGGAGAACTCCGGCGTCCCGCCGAAATCTTCGCAACGGACATCGAACCCGTCATCGGGCGCGAAATACCCGTGGCCGCGAAGGGCGAAATCCGTCTCCGGACATCCCCGTCCCTCGCCGCCGAGGAGTACACTCTTGCCGTGACGCCCCGTACCGTCGAAATTCTCGGAGGCTCCCCGCAAGCCGTGTTCTACGCCTTGCAGACACTCCGCCAACTCGTCGCTACCGACGGAACAGTACCCGCGGTCGTCGTCCGCGACAAACCCTGCTTCGCACACCGAGGCGGAATGCTCGACTCCGGGCGTCATTTCTGGACCGTAGACGAGGTGAAGCGTTTCATCGACATCCTCGCCATGCACAAGCTGAACGTATTTCACTGGCATCTCTCCGAAGATCAGGGATGGCGCATCGAGATCAAACACTATCCCCTGCTGACCGAGATCGGGTCCGTACGCAGGGAGACCGTCATCGGCCGATACGACAAGACCGACGAAAGCCGCAACCGATACGATGGAAAACCCTACGGCGGTTTTTACACCCAGGACGACGTACGCGCCATCGTGGCCTACGCCGCAGAGCGCTACATCGAGGTCATTCCCGAGATCGACATGCCCGGGCATATGCTCGGGGCGCTGGCTTCCTATCCCCAGCTGGGATGCCGGGGCAAGGGCTACGAGGTATGGACCCACTGGGGGATTTCCAAGGACGTGCTCTGCGCCGGAAAGGAGGAGACCTTCGAATTCGTGGAAAACGTGCTCGCAGAGGTGCTCGACCTGTTCCCCTCGAAATTCATACACGTCGGGGGCGACGAATGTCCCAAGGAGCGCTGGAAGGAGTGCCCCGCCTGCCAGAGGCGCATCCGGGAGGAGGGACTGGCAAACGAAAACGAACTTCAGAGTTATTTCATGCACCGCGTCGAAAAGTGGCTCCACGAGCACGGACGCGAGTTGATCGGATGGGACGAGATCATGCAGGGCGGAATATCGAAGTCAGCGGTAATCATGGCCTGGACGGATCAGTTCCGGGGAACGGACGCCGCGAGGAAGGGAAACCGAGTCATCATGACACCCAAGTGGAACTGCTACCTCGACTACTCGCAGACTTCCGATCCCGAGAAGTACGAGCCGATAGGACCCACACGGTACCTCTCCATGAGGCAGGTTTACCGACTCGATCCCTACGACCGCCTGAAACCCGCCGAGTACAGGAATATCCTCGGCATTCAGGGAAACGTATGGACCGAATATATCGCCGATTTCGGCCATGTGCAGCGAATGACGCTCCCCAGGATGGCCGCCATCGCAGAAATCGCCTGGGCATACGACCGGAAGGATTACGACGATTTCGAAAAACGGGCCAAAAGGCTCCTGCCGGAACTTTACGGAAACGCAAAACTAAAATTCTCGGAATTCTTCTTCGAGGACATCGAGTGAACAAAGCCGCGGAAAAGCGGGTCGCCTCCCCACCCTGCGGCCTGCTTTTCCGCAACGGCTTTTCGGGGAATCCCGATTTTTAGTACTTTTACACAGTCTTACGACACGCCATGTCAGATAACGAATACGACGTTCACCTGTGGTTGAGAATCGAACGGGGGGGGGGAAATCGCCGCCTTCCGGGAGTTGTTCGACCGTTACTATGCGCCGTTGTGCCGCTTCGCCGAGTTCTGGCTCCGCGACCGCGCTTCGGCCGAAGAGGTCGTACTCGACGTCTACACCCATGTCTGGCAGCACGCCGCCGAGCTGCGGATCACCGTCTCGGTACGCGCCTATCTGTTCCGCGCCGTGCGCAACCGGGCGCTCAACCGCCTGCGCGACGACCGTTTTTCCTACATTCCGTTCGAAGAGTTAGGCGAGGTTTTCGCCAGCCCCGAGTCGTTGCAGATCGAGACCGACGAGATCACGCAGCTCGTGGCCGAGGCCGTCTCGCAGCTGCCCGGCCGCTGCCGCGACATCTTCCTCAAAAGCCGCAACGAGCAGCTCTCGAACGCCGAAATAGCCGCCGAAATGCATATTTCCGTCAAGACCGTCGAAGCGCAGATGAGCAAGGCGCTGCGTCGCCTGCGCGGTCTGCTCCACAAGGAGTGACCCGCCGCGGCTGCAATGAATAAAAACGGGAAAACGTGCTGTTTTTCCGTTTTTTTTCTACCTTTGTCCGATATGGAACGCACTGCAATCTTCCCCGGGTCGTTCGACCCCTTCACGCGCGGCCATGCGGCTCTGGTCGACGAAGCGCTGAACCTGTTCGACCGCGTGATCATCGGCATCGGCAACAACACCTCCAAGCAGGGGCTGCTGACGGTCGAGAACCGCAAGCGGCTCATCGACGACATCTACCGCGGCGATGAGCGCGTCGAGGCGTGCATCTACACCGGGCTGACGGGCGAATTCGCCGAGGCGGCAGGAGCCTGCGCCATCATCCGCGGCGTGAGGAACACCACCGACTTCGAGTACGAACGCACGATGGAGGCCACCAACCACCGCATCTACCCCGACATCACGACCGTCATGCTGTTCACCCCCTCGCCCGTGGCCGACATCTCGTCGTCGACCGTGCGCGAGGTGCTTTCGTTCGGCCGCACCGTGGAAGAGTTCATGCCCATAGGAATAGATATTAACAAATACCTGTAACATATGAAACATATGATGGAATTTACAGCCGAAATGATCGCCGGATTCCTGGGCGGCGACATCGTCGGCAACAAGGACGCCAAGGTACACACCGTTTCGTCGATCGAGGAGGGCAGGGCCGGATCGCTGGCCTACCTCACGAACCCCAAATACGAACCGTTTCTCTACACCACGGGCGCGTCGATCGTGCTGGTCGACCGTGCGTTCGAGCCTTCGCAGCCGGTAGCCGCGACGCTCGTCAAGGTGGACGACGCGGGCGCCTGCGTCCTGAAACTGCTCGAAATGTACAACGCCGCCAAACCCCGCCGCAAGGGGATCAGCGGCCGCGCATCGGTCTCGGAACGGGCGCAGGTCGGCCAGGAGTGCTACATCGGCGATTTCGCGGTCGTCGAGGAGGACGCCGTCATCGGCGAGGGTTGCCAGATCTACCCCCAGGTCTACGTGGGCCGCGGCGTCCGGATCGGCGACAACACCACGCTCTACCCCGGAGTCAAAATCTACGAAGGCTGCATCGTGGGTGCGAACTGCATCCTCCACGCAGGGGCGGTGATCGGCGCCGACGGATTCGGGTTCATGCCCAACGCCGCGGGCGGATTCGACAAGATTCCCCAGCTGGGCAACGTGGTGATCGAGGACGACGTGGAGATCGGCGCCAACACCTGCATCGACCGCGCCAAGACCGACTCGACCGTCATCCGCCGGGGCGTGAAACTCGACAACCTGATCCAGATCGGCCATAACGTGCAGATCGGCGAGAACACCGTGTCGTCGGCCCAGACCGGCATCGCGGGAACTTCGAAGGTCGGCCGCAACTGCTTCCTCGCGGGGCAGGTGGGCATCGCCGACCACGTCACCATCGGCGACCGCGTGAAGGTCGGCTCGAAGAGCGGACTCGACAAGGACGTTCCCGACGACGAAATCCGCTTCGGATACCCCGCCCTCCCGGGCATGCAGTACCACCGTTCGGCAGCCGTGTTCAAACGCCTGCCCGAACTGGCGCAGCAGGTCCGCGCGCTGGAAAAACAACTTGCAGAACTCACAAAAAAATAATTCGATGAAAAAAATCCTGATCCTCGCAGCGGCGGCAGCCGTGTTGTGCAGCTGCGCCAACAAAAACAAGTACGCCGTCGACGGCAAGGTCGAAGGAGCCAACAGCATGGTTTACCTCTTCGACGAGAAGGACAACATCCTCGATTCGGCGGCCGTGGCCAACGGGGTGTTCCGCTTCGAGGGCGTGGCCGAGAAACCTCAGGCGGCCATTCTGCGCGACGCACGCGACGACGGGGCGACGTTCGGCGCCATGCTGATCCTCGAACCGGGCACGATCAACGTGACCGACGACGCACAGAACCCCTACCGCAAGAAGGTGACGGGCACGCCGGCCAACGACGCCAGCGACGCCTACGCCACAGCCGGAAGCGCCCTCGTGCAGGAGTTCCGCAATCCGGAAACCACCGCCGAGCGTCGCGAGGCCATCGAACAGGAGTACGAACAGCTGACCCGCACGGTCCTGGACCAGAACCGCGACAACCTCTTCGGCGTGATGCTGCTGTCCCAGCAGCTCGGCTACGAGCTTTCGGGGCAGGAACTGCTCGACGAAATCGCCAAATTCCCGGCCGAGATGCAGCAGACCGACGCACTGGTGCGGCTCAAGGAGAACGCCGAGCAGAAGATGAAAACCGACATCGGCCAGCCGTTCATCGACATCGCACAGCCCAATGCCGACGGCGAGCAGGTATCGCTCGAATCGGTGGTCAGGAATCCGGCGAACAAATATGTCCTGCTCGACTTCTGGGCTTCGTGGTGCGGTCCCTGCATGGGCGAAGTTCCCCACCTGAAGAAGACCTACGACGAGTTCCGCAAGAAGGGTTTCGAAATCTACGGCGTATCGTTCGACGAGGACCGCGGCGACTGGCTCGGCGCCGTCGAGCAGAACGACATGAACTGGCTGCACGTCAGCGAGGTGAAAGGCTTCGACAACCAGGCCGCCAAGGATTACGCCATCCAGGGCATTCCGTCGAACTTCCTGATCGACGGTCAGGGTACGATCGTCGCCAAGAACCTGCGCGGCGAGGCGCTCTACGAGAAGATCTCGGAGCTGCTGGCCCAGTAATTTCCCAACGACATTCCGGCCCCTCCGTTCCGTACAGCCGGAAGGAGGGGCTTTTTCCATAAAATGCAGATGAAATCCGTCGAGAAATACAGAATCATGGGCATCGACCCCGGCACGAACTACATGGGTTACGGCGTGCTGGAGATCGAGGGGCGCACGGTGCGCTCGGTGGTGCTGGGCGACATCGACCTGCACAAGCTCCCCGACCCCTACGCCAAACTGCGTTACATTTTCGAGCGCGTGGGAGCGCTGGTCGACGAGTACGCCCCGCGCGAAGTGGCGCTGGAGTCGCCGTTCTTCGGCGAGAACGTGCAGTCGATGCTCAAGCTGGGACGGGCGCAGGGCGTGGCCATGGCCGCAGCGTTGAGCCGCGGCATCGACGTTTTCGAATACGCCCCAATGCGCATCAAACAGTCGATCACGGGCCGCGGATCGGCCGCCAAGGAGCAGGTGGCCTCCATCGTCTGCCGCACGCTCGCCATCGACCGCCCTCCCAAGCGGCTCGACGCCACGGACGGCATGGCCGTCGCCCTGTGCCACTACTTCACCTCGGCCAGTCCGCTCAACGCCGCGCTGGGCGACGAACGCGTCAAGGGGCTCGGAGGCGGCAAAAAAGCCGCCTCGAAGGGCGGCTCGCAGAGCTGGGAGCAATTCCTGAAAAAGAATCCCGACCGGGAGATCAAATAAAACCAACACCAAACTACCCACCGCCATGAAAAACCTTCTGACCGCCGCCCTCGCCGCCCTGCTATGCAGTTGCGGAGGCGCAAACTACACCATCACAGGCCGCTACGAACTGCCTCCGGGCGACTCGGTCTATCTGCTGGCTTCCGACAACACGGTGCTCGCCGCCGGTGTCGTGAACGCCGACACGACCGTTTCGCTGCAAGGGACCGTTACGACTCCCGACCTGGTTTTCCTGGCCAACGCGAAGCGAACCAACCACCCCGCCTGGTTTTTCCTCGAACCCGGAAAAATCCGAATCGAGAAATACGATCCCGCATTCGGCTATGTCGTCTGCGGAACACCGCTCAACGACCGGAAAAAAGCATTCGACGAAGCAATGTACGCTTTCGGAGACAAACTCCGCAAAGGCTCCCCGGGGCAGTCGCTCCAAGCGATCCTGGCCGAAATGAATGCACTCTATACCCAAACCGTAGACGCCAACCTCGACAATGTTTTCGGAGCCTGGGTCTTCAACAGCTACGAATTCCAGAACATCAAGGACAATCCCGAAAAAGTCAAAGCCCGGCTGGCGCAATTCACCCCCGGAATACAAGCGCATCCGATGTTGAAAAAGTCGCAGGATGCCTCCCAGGCCACCGCACGGAGCGCTGTCGGCCAACCCTATACCGATTTTTCCTGTAAAAACACCGCCGGAGAGACCATTGCGCTCTCGTCACTCACAGGTCCCGGCCGCTGGGTGCTGCTCGACTTCTGGGCCACATGGTGTACGCCCTGCATGAACGAAGTGCCCCACCTGAAGAAAGCCTACGAAACCTTTCACGCCAAAGGCTTTGAAATCTACGGCGTATCGCTCGACACGGACCTGACCCGTTGGGAAAACACCATCGGCGAACAAGACATGAACTGGATCAATGTGGCACAGAAAAAAGGCGGAGGATTCGATCCAACAGCGCTCTATGCCGTCAGTTCCATCCCCGCAAACTTCCTGATCTCACCCGAAGGTAAAATCGTAGCGAAGAACCTGCGCGGCGAACACCTCGAAGAAAAACTCGCAGAAGTACTCAAATAAAGACTTTCCGATGAACAGAATTTGCCCGACAATCCTCGCCGCCGTAGCGCTATCCGGCTGCGGAGGCCCCAATTACACCCTTTCGGGCAGGGCTGGCCTCGCTCCGGGCGACACGCTCCGCCTGTGCTCGCCCTACGAGAACGACTCGGTGCTGGCCACGACGGTCATACGCCGCGACAGCTCATTCCGCATCCGCGGACACGTCTCCGAACCGACGATCGCCAACCTGATGCACAACGACCGCCGTATCGGGGCGCCGATCCAGCTCGAAGCGGCCGACATCCGGCTCGAGCCCACGGGCGACGTACGCGGCTTCCAGTTCACCGGGACGCCGCTCAACGATGCATTCAACGCCATGAATGCCGCGCAGGTATCGCTCGGCAACGTCCTGCAGGCACTGGAAAACGAACCGGACACACCCGAGCGCAGGCGGAAACTCGACTCGCTGGGACGGATTTACCGGCAGATTCCCGGCGACGCGCTGGAAGCCAACCGCGACAACCTGCTGGGCGCATTCCTCTACGCCCGCCGCACCGATGCGGACCCGGCGAAGGCCCGCGAACGGCTCGCGCAGTTCCCCGCCCAATTGCAGAACCACCCCGTGCTGGCGAGCGTACGGCGCGAGATCGAAGCCGTCGAACGCTCGTCCGTCAGCCGGCCCTACATGGACCTCACGCTGAAAGACGCCGACGGAGAGACCGTCGCCCTCTCGTCGCTCGCAGGACCCGGCCGCTGGGTGCTGCTCGACTTCTGGGCCACGTGGTGCGGTCCCTGCTGCCGGGAAATCCCCTACCTGAAAGAAGCCTATGCCGCATTCAGCGGACGCGGATTTTCGATCTACGCGGTGTCGATCGACCACGATGCGGCACGCTGGCAGCGGTTTCTCGCCGAAAACGACCTGCCGTGGACGAACGTGCTGTCCCCCGGCTGCGGCAAGCAAAGCCCTGCCGCAGCAATGTACGGCATCCGCTTCATTCCGTCGAATTTCCTGATCTCGCCCGACGGCGTGATCGTCGCCCGCAACCTTCCCGGCAGGCAATTGCAGTCCCGGCTGGAGGAATTGATGAAATAGCGTCATTTTTTAAACGACTGATAATCCGAACGATGGCATAACACCCGTCGTCCGGATCATCTTTTTTACTAAATTTTTTAAGCAATTATTTGCGTGTTTCGGATTTTTGCCCTACATTTGCATTCGCAATTCGGCACCGTAGCTTAATTGAATAGAGCATCTGACTACGGATCAGAAGGTTACAGGTTTGAGTCCTGTCGGTGTCACAAAATCGCATCAGTAAACCGTTGTAAGTTAATAACTTGCGACGGTTTTTCTTTGCCCCGGGTAAAACATAGGTAAAACATTCACCAATTTCCAAATACCTATTTATCAAATACTTACATTTGCAAATATAGAATTTATTTTGTAGTTTTACGGTAACAAATCACTAAAAACTACATGACAAACGAGATTATTCGGTCAAATCGGTTGGAATTACTGAAAAACGAGGTATTCGGCGCACTGGATGTCACGGATGCAACACGCAACGAATACCGGGTGCGGATCACGCATTTTATTCGGTATGCGGAAACACACGGCATCAACCGCAATTCTTATTTAGATTATAAACGGTATTTATCCAATATCGACACATTCAGCGTATCGACCAAAAACAAATACCTGATTGCGGCGAAAATCTTTTTGGACGGGTTGCATCGGTTGAATTTGATTCCGCAGAAAATT